>NZ_JBIPJE010000020.1:0-36274 GCF_044005875.1 Pseudoalteromonas sp. XMcav1-K
CACCACCGTATACTTTTGCAAGTACGTTAGTGATTGCTGCTGTTAGAGTTGTTTTACCGTGGTCAACGTGGCCGATTGTACCTACGTTTACGTGCGGTTTCGAACGTTCAAACTTTTCTTTTGCCATGACGGAACCTATAAAGTTATATAACTAAAATTACATGTAAAAGTGTCTACAACAAGCGCAGACGTATTCAAATAATTGAATAAGTTTATGACAAATTAAAGGAAGTGGAAAATATTTAAGAAAGGTTGAACTCGATACTGGTGCTGATAGGCAGATTTGAACTGCCGACCTCACCCTTACCAAGGGTGCGCTCTACCGACTGAGCTATATCAGCACACCAGAAACTGGAGCGGGCAGCGGGAATCGAACCCGCATCATCAGCTTGGAAGGCTGAGGTAATAGCCATTATACGATGCCCGCTTTCGGAACCTGTTCTTAACTACCTCTAACCGTCAAGAGTAAGTGGTGGAGGGGGACGGATTCGAACCATCGAAGGCAATGCCGTCAGATTTACAGTCTGATCCCTTTGGCCGCTCGGGAACCCCTCCACAAATTCTTTTAAAGCTAGACTTTCATATAGTGAAAGTAAAATGGTGCCGACTATCCGAGTCGAACGGATGACCTACTGATTACAAGTCAGTTGCTCTACCAGCTGAGCTAAGTCGGCACGTATACTGCTTAAGTACGGGGCGAGATTCTAAGGCAAGGTTTTACGATATGCAACCATTTATTTTAAAAAAAGTTAAAGATATCGTTCAAACGTTGAAGATTTAGTCAAATCGCTGCAGTTTTATGCGGTTATCCCGCTATTTCGCATATGCAACTAACCCGCGCAACACCAAATCTTCAATGAATTCGCTATTTTCAAGATGATCTGACAGTAGCTTGCCATAACCACCTGTACACAATACACGAATATTATCACCAAATAAGCGCCTTGCTTGCGCGACCAAACCTAAACTGGCTGCTAAACAACCATAACTTAGTGCTTCTGGAGTATTAATACCAACCGTGTTTTCAAACGACACCTGTTCACTGGCAAATACTTTTTCCGCGCGCGATGTGATTGACTCCATCATCAAATCTATTCCTGGAATAATCCAGCCGCCTTGATGTGTTTTACCTTCAACTAATACGTCAACTGTCGTTGCTGTGCCAGCATCTACAATAATTGCTGATTGGCCCGCATAGAGGTGGGCTGCTGCAAGCACCACAAGCCAGCGGTCAATGCCGAGATTGTGGAACTGTTGATAAGCACAACTAACTCCATTCTGCTCGGCTGACACTTTTGCAGTGATCACTTCAATCCCGCGCTCGTTCGCATCGCTAATTAGATTATCAAGTTGCTGATTACTGCGAACACTGGCGATAAGCACTTGGTTAATGTCCTGCCAATTAACTTCGTGTTGGCTAATAAACGTAATTTCATCATTTTTATATAGCGCTAATTTAAGTGCGGTATTACCTACATCAACTAACAGCTTCATTGTTACATAACCTTACGCACAGAAATTTCACCGCCATAGTAGGTTTTTTCATTGCCGTCTTGACGTAAAATTAAACCACCTTGTTGGTCAATACCAACACATATCCCTTGCCAAGTTTTTTGCCCAGTATTTAATGTGACCAGTTGCTCTGCAAACGCATTAACCTTATTCCACTCTTGATACATATCACTTAACCCTGACACTTGATACTGGGCTAACCGTTGCTCTAAACAATAAGTAAGCTGAGCAATTAGCACATTTTTATCTACTTGCATGCCGAGTCGTTTCAGGTCAATCCAAGCTTGGTCAATATGCTCACTGGCGTTTTCTGGCATCGCGATATTCAATCCAATACCAATAACTAAATGACATGGCCCTTCTGGTTGACCATCTAACTCAACTAATACCCCTGCTAACTTTTGGTTATTCACTAAAATATCATTTGGCCACTTTAAACTAACTTGCAAACCATAAAGCGTATGTAAGCAATCAAATACAGCTAAACCAACCGCAACACTGACACCCATTGCTGCTTGTAAACCATCGTCCAGTAGCCAGTAGTAGCTATAATATAGGTTGGCGCCAAATGGTGATTGCCAAACACGGCCACGTCTGCCGCGCCCTGCATTTTGCATTTCAGCTACAACCACAGTTCCTGATGTAACCACTTGCTTACTTGCAAGACGTTGCATTAATTCGGTATTTGTAGAGTCGATGCTTGCAAATGCTTCGAAGTTACCAATCTGCCCTGATAATTTTTGATATTCGTTTTCAACCTCTGCTTTCGCAATTAAACCGATATCTTGTTTAAGACAATACCCTTTGTTATTCACTTTATAGATATCAAGGCCGAGCTCACATAGTGACTTAATATGCTTTGCTACCGCTGCACGGCTTATGCCCAGTTGCTCACCAAGATGTTGACCAGAGATAAACTCGCCACCTTGCAGCGCTTGCAATACCGCAAGTTTAGTGCCTCTTATTTGCGACATGTTGCAACCTCAACTTTGGTTTCACCAGTTTTAGCAACAAGGCGAACTTCATGTTCAAGTACAACACCGAATTGTGAGAACACCTTGTTTTGAATGTGCGCTACCATCGCCAACAGATCATCACTCGTTGCGCTGCCAGTGTTAATCAACACTAAAGCCTGCTTATTACTCACCTGCACACCACCCATCTTAAACCCTTTTAGCCCTGCTTTTTCTATTAACCAACCGGCGGCTAATTTTGTCGTATTTGCGCAAACAGGGTAAGTAGGCATATTTTCATATTGCGTATGTAAGCTTTCGATTAATGTATTTGGCACGATAGGGTTTTTAAAAAAGCTACCACTGTTTGCCTCAACCGCAGGATCAGGTAGTTTGCTTGAACGAATTGCAATAACTGCTTGCATTACTTGTAGCGCACTTGGCGTATTCAGTTCTTGCAACGGTCCATAAGTTAATTGAGGTTGCCACGCTTTTGTCAGCGTAAATTCAACCGATGTAATCACAAACTTGCCTAGCAAGGCATGCTTGAAAATTGAATCACGATACGCAAATTGGCATTCTGCAGCGGTTAATGTTTGATATTCACCCAGCTCAATGTTGTAGCCTGATACACTTGTGATTAAGTCTTTTACTTCTACACCATACGCACCAATATTTTGTACTGGTGCAGCACCAACTGTGCCTGGAATAAGCGCCAAATTTTCAAAACCATAAACACCCTGCTCAGTGCACTCGGTGACTAACTGATGCCAATTTTCACCCGCGGCAACGTTTAAGATATACGCGTCAGTGCTTTCTGAAATCTCTATTCCTTTATTTGCGATTTGAATTATCACCCCTTGGTAATCATCAACAAATACCGTATTGCTCCCCTCACCGAGTACAATAAATGGCGCTTGCCAGTCTATTGTTTGTAGCTCAGTTGGGTCTTCAATGCGTATTAAGCGCTTTGCATATGCCGGTAACGCGAAAGTATGGAGTTGAGATAATGAAATCAAAAGTAATTCTCAAGGTAATAACAATGAAAGTATGCACATATTAACGCATTCTTTTACTCGACGTATAGAAATGCGTATTATTGACGCCAATTGTATACAACCCGTTTTAGGAAAAGCACATGAAGCTAACCACTATTGCTAGCTTAGTAGCAATGACATTATCTGGCACCTCTCACGCCGCATATGACGAGCATACATTTGGTAATTTAAACGATGTTCTTTCTACGCACATTCATTTAGACCTTGAAATCGACTTTGATAATAAACAACTACAAGGCTTTGCTGAGCATACGTTAGATTGGCAACAAAAGAATGCAAACCAGTTAGTGTTAGATACGCGCGATTTAGAAATTGATAAAGTGCTATACAAAGACAACGCAGGAAAATGGCGTCAAGCAAGTTGGCAGCTTGCCAAAGATGACGGCGTTAGAGGCTCAAAACTGACTATTAACTTTGCTAATCAAGCCGAGAAAGTGCGCGTTTACTACAACAGCTTGCCACAAGCGTCTGGCTTACAATGGTTAACTCCTGAGCAAACCGCAACTAAAACGCAACCATTTATGTATAGCCAATCGCAAGCAATTCACGCACGTAGCTGGATCCCGGTACAAGATACTCCTGCTATGCGTGTAACATATACTGCCCGTATTCAAACACCAAAAGATGTACGTGCGGTAATGAGTGCTGATAACACCGACGCATTTATTAAAGACGGTGATTACCAGTTCACCATGCCACAAGCTATTCCTCCTTACTTAATTGCGATTGGCGCAGGTAATTTAGAATATAAAGAAATGTCGCACCAAACTGCGATTTTTGCAGAGCCAACAATTCTGGATGCATCGGTTGCGGAATTCAATGATACACAAACCATGATTGAAAAAACCAATGCGATTTACGGTGAATATGCATGGGGTCGTTACGACTTATTAATGCTGCCGCCAAGCTTCCCATTTGGTGGTATGGAAAATCCTCGTCTTTCATTTATTACCCCAACTGTTGTTGCTGGTGATAAGAGCCTTGTAAATCTGATCGCGCATGAGCTTGCTCACTCATGGTCGGGCAACCTTGTTACAAACGCTACTTGGGAAGATCTATGGCTAAATGAAGGTTTCACTTCATACGTAGAAAACCGCATTATGGAAGAAGTGTTTGGTCGTGACCGCGCAGTAATGGAACAGGCACTCGATACCGCAGCGCTAAAAGGCCAAATGCCGAACTTAGACCAAGGTGATACGCGATTAAACCTAAAGTTAAATGGCCGCGATCCGGATGATGCGTTCAGCAAAGTACCTTACATTAAAGGTATGCTATTTTTAATTTACCTAGAAGAAAAATTTGGCCGCGATCGTTTTGACGAGTTTGTGCGTTCATACTTTAACGAATATTCTTTTAAATCGCTTACCACAGCTGAATTTGAGAAGTATCTCGCTGAAAATCTACTAAACAAATACCCTGGTATTGTATCGGTTGAAAAAGCAAAAGAGTGGATCCATCAACCAGGTTTACCTGCTGATGCACCAAATCCAACATCAAATGCCTTTATCAACGTAGATGCTGCTGCAAAAGTATGGCTAGAGAATGGTGATGTACAAGCATTGCCGACAAACAACTGGACCGTGCATGAATGGCTTCACTTTATCAATAATCTACCGCGCGATTTATCAATTGATAAAATGACCCAATTAGATAAAGCCTATGACTTAACACATTCAACTAACGACGAATTAAGCTTTGCTTGGTACATGCTTGCTGTTGGTAATGGTTACCAGCCAATCTATGGCCCACTGGAAGAGCACCTTGTTGGTATTGGTCGTCGTAAGTTAATTGTCCCGCTATATAAAGCGCTTATTGCCAATGGCAAAAAAGAGTGGGCACTTGCGGTTTACCAAAAAGCAAAGCCTGGTTATCACCCGCTTGCTCAGGGTACTGTAGAAAACTTATTTAAATAAGTTTTTTGATTTTAAAAGGCAGCGCTTAGCTGCCTTTTTTATTTGCTAAAAATGCTGCTTTTTCTTGCTCAGTGGCTTGTGACCACCAAAACTCAAGCATACTTAGCGCACTAGGTTGTTGACTAACAGGTGCGCTAGGTGATTTTTCAGCAACCACTTGAATTTTAGATGACGACTTTGGCGCAGCGCTATTAGATGGCGCACTTGCAGTTGTAGCAGGCAAATGTGCCTTATTTTTCTGTTCCGTAGAGAGTACTACTTGCGCTTTTACAGGTTCTAAGCGCAATGCTTGGCTGTTAGCTCCCTGCTCTTGGAAGGTTGCAAATGGGCTTTTTATATACTGCTTTGCACCATCAATATCATCAGCACGTGGCATTGAAAGCTGATAAGTTGCCTCGCTATTTTCAATATTGATCACAAGCCAAAATGGCTCTGACTCAATGATTTCATGCTCATCATAATCAATTTCATAAAGGTCTTTATACTTCACTTTGATTTTATGCTGGCCTTGTGACACGGTCACTTCGTCAACACTTGAAAAGAGTGAATGCTCTACTTTATTTTCATTCACTTGAAGTGGGATTAACTCTTCTGAAAATTTTACCGTTGCGGCATACGCTAAACTTGGTAATAACAAACTGAGTGCTAATAGATTTTTCATACTCGTTTCAATAAACCCTTGCAGATATATTCCATCAATCTAAACTGGCATAATTCGAACAGAATTACTACTAGGATGTTGGTATGAGTCAAGAAACCCTTTTCACCAAAATTATTAATCGCGAAATTCCAGCCGATATTGTCTATGAAGATGAGCTAAGTCTTGCATTTAAAGACATAAACCCACAAGCACCTTTCCATGTACTTATTATTCCGAAAAAGCCAATCGCTACAATTAACGACATTGCATTAGACGATCGAGAGCTTGTAGGCCACCTGTATTACGTTGCT
The DNA here is from genome assembly GCF_044005875.1 of Pseudoalteromonas sp. XMcav1-K. Taxonomy (NCBI): domain Bacteria; kingdom Pseudomonadati; phylum Pseudomonadota; class Gammaproteobacteria; order Alteromonadales; family Pseudoalteromonadaceae; genus Pseudoalteromonas; species Pseudoalteromonas sp. XMcav1-K. The sequence continues at coordinate 6,388 of NZ_JBIPJE010000020.1, forward strand.
AAACAGCTAGCAGCAGAGCATGGTTTTAGTGATGAAGGCTACCGTGTGGTTATGAACTGTAACAAAAATGCAGGACAAACAGTTTTTCATATTCACCTGCACATGCTGGCAGGCAAAATGCTAGGTTGGCCACCGTATACAGACAACGCAAAGACCTAGATAAAAGTATTAATTAGTTTAAAAAAACAATACAAAAGTCTAAATATTATGTTAAGCTTCTGCTATTAATTTAAGTAGAAGCTTTATTTTTTTGAGTTAAACAATGAATAACACAGCGTTTATCATTTTAAACACTAATCCTACTAATAATTCAGGATTGGAAGTTTTAAAACCATTACTAACCACCCAAGGTCTAAACGTTCTACACGGGTTTGATGGTAAAGATGTACCAAGCAACACGCGCTTATTATTTATCGAATCTAACGGTGATAATGTTTGGCAACGTTTACAAACACATATTTCTGAACTAAACACTGACTGTGACATTATTTTGTTTAACATCAGCGATAATACTGAACTCGCTAATCGCGCTCTTTTATCAGGTATTCGTGGTGTATTCTATGAAACAGATAATGCTGATGTATTAATGAAAGGCATTCGCTTACTGCTTGATAATCAATTATGGTTCCGCCGTGATGTAATGTGTAGCGCATTAAACCGCTTATTACAGTTCAATAAAGAAGCCATTAATCAGATCACAGACGCTGAATTAGAGCCAGTGAAATTAACAAAGCGCGAGCGCGCAATCATTAGCCTAATGAGTAAAGGTGCAAAGAATAAAGAAATAGCCGACGAGCTTAATATCAGCCCGCACACGGTAAAAACACACTTATACAGTGCGTTTAGAAAAACCAACTGTCGTAACCGCATCGAGCTACTTTCATGGGCGCAATATAATATGCCTAATGAGCTGCGATAATACTCTTTGAAGATTACATAAAAACGCCAAGCAAATGCTTGGCGTTTTTTATGTTTTTCACTAAAACATGTAGTGATAGTAAACACCTAGGTGTTTCGCATCTACTGTATAATCTTGTATAACGTTAAAGTTGCCTACTTTTTCAAGCGTGTATTCTTGCGATACAAAGCGGAACTCGAATTCACTGTTTGTATTTGCTAATGCATACTTACCCGATAACACCACACCCGTTGCAGACTCGAAAGTCGCATCTTCAGTAAAGTCACTATCAAACTCAACATTTGAATGTAACGTAAGCCCCAAACCAAGCGAAACCGATTCATTTAAACGGTAGTAAGGAATTGCTTCAAATACAACGCGTGAGAATGTCATATCGCCGTTAGAAGCGCTTGCTGAATCAGCATGATAGCCAAGGTTAACCTGCACATCGACTTGCTGCCAAACATTAGCTGATAATGAAGCACCAACAGTGTACAAACCACCTGCTTTAACACGTTCCGTCGAATCATCTTCGTAGTAAAGCTTACCTACTTCATCACCACCATAGGTAAGACCTGCGTACAAGCCAAACTTAATTGGGCTTGGAGATGGCTGCTCAGCTTCTTCGGCTGCATAAGTAAATTGAGATAATCCGGCTAAGGTAAGGAATAGAATAGTTTTTTTCATCATAATCCATTGAAACATTGAGAAGAGGCGCGGATTATACGGATGCGGAATTAATTTCTCAACCTCTAAACAACTAAATTGGAGCTGTAAGCTTTGCTTGCCTGATTGTGTAAGAGTGCTAAAAAAGCATACATTGCGGCAAAGCAGCCAGCCAGATGCTATGTAAAGCAATTGAAAGTTGAATTGTTAAATTTTAGACGTAAAAAAGCCGAGCATTTGCTCGGCTTTTTAATTCTTTAAATCTTACTCTGCAGACTGCGCGTCTTCTTGAACTTCTTCAGTCGCTGGGCGATCTAGTAGTTCAATGTAAGCCATTGGCGCGTTGTCACCTGCACGGAAGCCACACTTAAGAATACGAGTGTAACCACCTGGACGATCCGCGAAACGAGGACCAATCTCAGTGAACAATTTACCAACTACTTCTTTATCACGCGTGCGAGCAAACGCTAAACGACGGTTTGCAACGCTATCAGTCTTAGCCAGTGTGATTAAAGGTTCAATTACACGACGTAACTCTTTCGCTTTTGGCACAGTAGTTTTGATGATTTCGTGCTTCACCAAAGAACTTGCCATGTTGCTGAACATCGCTTTACGATGACTGCTGTTACGGTTTAATTGACGACCACTCTTACGATGGCGCATGACCCTATCCTTCTAACTAAACTTATCGTTGATTATTCAGCTAAGCTTGCTGGCGGCCAGTTTTCTAGGCGCATACCTAGAGATAGACCACGTGATGCAAGCACGTCTTTAATTTCTGTAAGTGACTTCTTACCAAGGTTTGGTGTTTTAAGAAGCTCAACTTCAGTACGCTGAACAAGATCACCGATATATTGAATTTGCTCGGCTTTCAGACAGTTCGCAGAACGTACAGTAAGCTCTAAATCATCAACTGGACGAAGTAGAATCGGATCAAACTCCGGCTTCTCTTCCTTCTCTTCTGGCTCAGCCACATCACGTAAATCTACGAATGCGTCTAATTGCTCAGCTAGAATAGTAGATGCACGACGGATTGCCTCTTCAGGATCAATCGTACCATTTGTTTCCATATCGATAATAAGCTTATCTAAGTCTGTACGTTGCTCAACACGTGCTGATTCAACCGAGTACGCAATACGCTCAACCGGGCTAAATGATGCATCTAGCAACAAACGACCGATTGGGCGCTCATCGTCTTCAGAGGAAATACGGCTCGACGCTGGAACGTAGCCACGGCCACGTTGAACGCGAATACGCATGCTGATTTCACTGCTATCAGTTGTCAGGTGGCAAATCACGTGATCTGGGTTAGCAATTTCAACACTATCATCGTGTTGAATATCAGCAGCGGTTACAGGGCCAACGCCTGATTTAGTCAGCGTTAGAAATACTTCATCTTTCTCGTGTAACGAAACTGCTAAACCTTTAAGGTTTAGTAGAATTTCGATGATGTCTTCTTGAACACCTTCCTTCGCACTGTATTCGTGTAGTACGCCGTCGATTTCAACTTCAGTCACTGCACAACCTGGCATTGATGAAAGTAAAATACGACGAAGTGCATTACCTAAAGTGTGACCAAAGCCACGCTCTAGCGGCTCTAAAATTACTTTAGAACGCGATGTACTTACAGCGTCGATATCGACTAATTTTGGCTTTAGGAATTCGGTAACAGAACCCTGCATGTGTATCCTCTCTTATCTTTTAACTTTACTTCGAGTAAAGTTCGACGATTAGCTGTTCATTAATTTCTGCAGACAGATCAGAACGCTCAGGTAAACGCTTAAATGTACCTTCTAGCTTCTTAGTGTCTACTTCAACCCAAGTTGGCTTCTCGCGTTGCTCAGCTAGTTCTACAGCTGCAGTAATACGAGCTTGCTTCTTAGCCTTCTCACGGATTTCAACTACATCTTCAGCTGAAACTGTGAATGAAGGAATGTTTACAACTTGACCATTAACAACGATTGCTTTGTGGCTTACTAGCTGACGAGCTTCAGCACGTGTGCTAGCGAAACCCATGCGGTAAACTACATTGTCTAAACGTTGTTCTAGAAGCTGAAGTAGGTTTTCACCTGTGTTGCCTTTAAGACGAGCAGCTTCTTTATAGTAGTTACGGAATTGCTTTTCTAGTACACCGTAGATACGACGAACTTTTTGCTTTTCACGTAATTGTAAACCGTAGTCAGATAGGCGACCTTTACGAGCGCCGTGTTGACCTGGTGCTGTTTCAAGCTTACATTTAGAGTCGATTGCTCTAACGCCGCTCTTAAGGAACAGGTCAGTACCTTCACGACGACTTAGCTTGAGCTTAGGGCCCAAATATCTTGCCATGTTATTTCTCCTAACCTATTGTTATACGCGACGTTTCTTCGGTGGACGACAACCATTGTGTGGAATTGGCGTCACGTCAGTAATGTTTGTAATACGGTAACCTAGTGCATTTAATGCACGAACTGAAGATTCACGACCTGGACCTGGGCCCTTGATGAATACTTCTAGGTTCTTTAAACCATATTCCTGAGCAGCAGTACCTGCACGCTCAGCAGCAACCTGTGCAGCGAATGGCGTAGATTTACGTGAACCACGGAAACCAGAACCACCTGCAGTTGCCCAAGATAACGCATTACCTTGACGGTCTGTAATAGTAACAATAGTGTTGTTGAAAGAAGCATGAACATGAGCCATACCATCAGCAACTTGCTTTTTAACCTTCTTACGACGGATTGGTGCTTTAGCCATAACTTACCCCACCTTATTTCTTGATAGGCTTGCGAGGACCCTTACGAGTACGCGCGTTAGTCTTAGTACGCTGACCACGTAGTGGAAGCGAACGACGGTGACGTAGGCCACGGAAACAACCAAGGTCCATAAGACGCTTGATATTTAGAGTAACTTCACGACGAAGATCACCTTCAACAGTGTACTTACCAACTTCTTCACGTAATTGGTCAAGAACTTCATCATTTAGTTCACCGATTTTTGTGGTCTCGGCGATACCAGTCGCTGCTAAGATAGCCTTAGAGCGAGTCTTACCTACACCATAGATGCTTGTTAAAGCGATAACAGCATGCTTATGGTCAGGAACGTTAATGCCTGCGATACGGGCCACTAACATATCTCCTATAAATGAATCTGATTATCATCCTGTTGGAAAGCCCGTATAGGATACCCAACCGATATCAGATTTCTACCAATGAAACAGGCCGAGCTTACGCTCAGCCTGCATGACTTAATTAGCCTTGCCTTTGCTTATGCTTAGGGTCGCTGCAAATTACACGTACAACACCTGCACGCTTAATAACTTTACAGCTACGGCAAATTTTCTTAACGGAAGCACGTACTTTCATAACTTAACTCCGTAGTCAAAGCCTTATCGGCCATAGCCTTTAAGGTTTGCTTTTTTCAGCACAGACTCATACTGATGAGACATCAGATGCGTTTGTACTTGTGCCATAAAGTCCATGATAACAACAACGATAATCAAAATTGATGTACCGCCGAAATAGAATGGCGTTTGCCATGCCATTGTCATGAACTCGGGCACTAGACAAATAAAGGTAATGTACAATGCGCCAGCTAAAGTTAGGCGTGTCATTACTTTATCAATGTATTTAGATGTCTGCTCACCTGGGCGAATGCCTGGGATAAATGCCCCTGATTTTTTCAGGTTGTCTGCTGTTTCACGCGGGTTAAATACCAACGCAGTGTAAAAGAAGCAGAAAAAGATGATTGCAGCTGCTAAAACCATCGCATATAGCGGCTGTCCAGGAGACAATGCTAAAGAGATAGTTTGTAATGTATCAGCAACCGGGCCTTCACCTTGACCGAACCAGCTCGCAATTGTACCAGGGAACAGAATAATACTACTAGCAAAGATTGGTGGAATAACCCCTGCCATATTAACTTTCAATGGTAAGTGTGAACTTTGCGCTGCAAATACCTGACGGCCTTGCTGACGTTTAGCGTAGTTAACAACGATGCGACGTTGCCCACGCTCAAAGAACACTACCAAATAAGTTACAGCAAAAACAATTACCGCAATCAATAGTAGTACTAACGGTTGTAAATCACCTTGGCGCGCCATTTCGGCAGTCGAACCAATAGCAGACGGCAAGTTAGCTACAATACCCACAAAAATTAGAACTGAGATACCGTTACCGATACCGCGCTCTGTAATTTGCTCACCCAACCACATTAGGAACATTGTACCAGTTACCAAGCTCACTACAGCAGTGAAATAGAACGCAAGACCAGGGTTAACCACTAGGCCTGACATCATATTTGGTAAACTAGTTGCAATACCAATAGATTGGAATGTAGCTAGCACGAGCGTTGCATAACGAGTGTGTTGGCTGATCTTCTTACGACCTTGCTCACCTTCTTTTTTCAATTCCATGTAAGTTGGATGCATATGTGTCATCAACTGCATGATAATTGAAGCGGTGATGTAAGGCATAATACCTAACGCCAACACCGATGCACGCTCAAGTGCACCACCACTGAACATGTTGAACATCTCAACAATGGTGCCCTTTTGTTGCTCGAAGAACTGGGCCAATACTGCGGCGTCAATACCAGGGATCGGCACGAACGAGCCTAAACGGTAAATAATGATAGCACCTAATACAAATAGTAATCGGCGCTTCAGCTCCGCTAAGCCGCTTTGTGCACTTTGCATATCTAGACCTGGTTTAGCCATAGTACTTCCTTATTATTCTTCTATCTTGCCTCCGGCAGCTTCAATCGCTTCACGAGCACCTTTAGTCACTTTAAGACCTTTAACGGTAACCGCGCGAGAAACTTCGCCAGATTTAACTACTTTAACGAACTGAATGTTCTTTTTAACAATACCAGCTGCTTGTAGTGTGCTTAGTTCTACCACATCGCCTTCAACTTTAGCGATTTCGAACAGATTTACTTCTGCAGATACTAGTGATTTGCGTGAAGTGAAACCGAACTTAGGTAGACGACGTTGCATAGGCATTTGACCGCCTTCAAAACCAACGCGTACTTTACCGCCTGAGCGAGATTTTTGACCTTTGTGACCACGACCACCAGTCTTACCAAGACCAGAACCGATACCACGACCAACACGCTTACCAGGCTTCTTTGCACCTACTGCTGGAGAAAGTGTATTCAATTGCATCGAATTAACCCTCAACCTTAACCATGTAAGACACTTGGTTGATCATACCACGTACACAAGGAGTATCTTCTAACTCCACTGTGTGGTTGATACGACGTAAACCAAGACCACGTAAAGTTGCTTTATGCTTCGGTAAACGACCGATAGAGCTCTTTACTTGAGTTACTTTTACTGTATTTGCCATCGTGTCTTACCCCAGGATGTTATCAACGCTTAAACCACGTTTAGCAGCAACTGACTCAGGCGACTTCATGTTGTCTAGAGCTTTAATTGTTGCGCGTACAACGTTGATTGGGTTAGTAGAACCATATGCTTTAGAAAGTACGTTATGTACACCTACAACTTCTAGTACTGCACGCATCGCACCACCGGCGATGATACCTGTACCTTCAGCAGCTGGCTGCATATATACTTTAGAACCAGCGTGACGACCCTTGATTGGGTGCTGTAACGTGTTTCCGTTTAATTCTACGTTTACCATGTTACGACGTGCTTTTTCCATTGCTTTTTGAATAGCAGCAGGAACTTCACGTGCTTTACCGTAACCAAAACCTACTTTACCTGCGCCGTCACCAACAACTGTTAGTGCAGTGAAGCTAAAGATACGACCACCTTTAACTACTTTTGACACGCGGTTTACTGCAACTAGCTTTTCAGCTAATTCAGGTTGCTTTACTTCTACGTTAGCCATTCTCTGCTCCTAGAATTGTAAACCGGCTTCACGCGCTGCATCAGCAAGCGCCTTAACACGGCCGTGATATTTAAAACCACTGCGATCAAAAGATAATTTAGCGATACCTTTCTCAACTGCACGTTCAGCAACTGCTTTACCAACTGCTTGCGCAGCTGCAACATTGCTAGTGCCTTCGATTGAACCACTAATCGCTTTTTCTACAGTAGAAGCAGCAGCTACCACAACACCCTCAGGATTTACAACTTGCGCGTAAATATGACGTGGAGTGCGGTGGATAACTAGGCGAGTTGCGCCTTGTTCAATAAAGTTTCTACGAGTGCGTTTTGCACGACGTAGACGAGCTGTTTTCTTATCCATCGTTCTACCTTACTTCTTCTTGGCTTCTTTGCGACGCACGTGTTCATCAGCATAACGTACACCTTTACCTTTATACGGCTCTGGCTCACGGTATGCGCGAATGTTAGCAGCAACTTGGCCAACTAACTGCTTATCTGCGCCTTTAACCACAATTTCAGTTTGGCTAGGTGTTTCAACAGTGATACCTTCTGGAACTTCAAAGTTCACAGGGTGTGAGAAACCAAGAGTTAGATCTAATACTTTACCCTTAGCCGCTGCACGATAACCAACACCGACTAGCTGAAGTTTTTTCTCGTAACCTTCGCCTGCACCAACAACCATGTTGTTGATTAGTGCACGAGCAGTACCTGCTTGTGCCCAGCCGTCAACAAAACCTTCGCGAGGAAGAGTTTTGATTACGTTTTCTTCAAGCGTTACTTCAACAGCATCGTTGATAGTGCGAGTTAACTCACCGCTCTTACCTTTAACTTTGATGTCCTGACCAGCTAGTGTAACTTCTACACCGGCAGGAACATTGATAGGTGCCTTTGCTACGCGAGACATAGTTCCCCTCCGATTAAGCTACAAAGCCGATGATTTCACCACCGATACCAGCACCACGTGCAGCACGGTCAGTCATCAAGCCTTTAGAAGTTGAAACGATAGCAATGCCTAAACCGCCCATTACCTTTGGTAACTCGCCACGTTTCTTGTAGATACGTAGACCAGGACGGCTAACGCGCTGTAGAGACTCGATTACAGCTTTGCCTTCGAAATATTTTAATTCTACAGAAAGCTCAGGTTTAACGTCACCAGCTACTGCGTAGTCTGTGATGTAACCTTCTTCTTTAAGTAGTTTTGCAACAGCAACTTTTAGCTTTGAAGAAGGCATAGATACTGAAACCTTCTTAGCCTGTTGGCCGTTACGAACACGTGTAAACATATCCGCGATTGGATCTTGCAAGCTCATTGTCTTACTCCCGTGATTCTATTACCAAGAAGCCTTTTTAAGGCCAGGAACTTCACCGCGCATAGCAGCTTCGCGTAATTTGATACGGCTTAAGCCGAACTTACGAAGGTAACCATGTGGGCGGCCCGTGATGTTACAACGATTACGTTGACGTGCAGGGCTTGAATCACGCGGAAGGCTTTGAAGCTTTAATACCGCGTCCCAACGATCATCTTCAGACGCGTTTACGTCAGAGATGATTGCTTTTAGTGCTGCGCGCTTTTCAGCGTACTGAGCAACTAGTTTAGTGCGCTTTGCTTCGCGCGCTTTCATTGAATTCTTTGCCATAACCCTACCCTTATTTCTTGAATGGGAAGTTAAACGCTGTTAACAACGCACGGCCTTCCTCATCACTTTTCGCAGAAGTAGTGATTGTGATATCCATACCGCGAACGCGGTCTACTTTATCATAATCGATTTCTGGGAAGATGATTTGCTCACGTACGCCCATAGAATAGTTACCGCGACCGTCGAAAGACTTTGCGCTAACACCGCGGAAGTCACGAATACGTGGCATCGCAATAGAGACTAAACGCTCTAGGAAATCCCACATACGCTCACCGCGTAGGGTTACTTTACAACCGATCGGATAGCCTTCACGAATCTTAAAGCCAGCAACTGATTTGCGTGCTTTAGTGATAAGTGGCTTCTGACCAGAGATAGCTTCTAGGTCGCTTACTGCGTTCTCTAGAATCTTTTTGTCCGCTAGGGCTTCGCCCACACCCATATTAAGGGTGATTTTCTCAATTCGAGGGACTTGCATGACAGAGCTGTAGTTGAACTCTTTAACTAGTTCAGCTACTACTTTGTCTTTATATACTTCATGCAGTTTCGCCATCGTATACTCCGACTATTAGATAGTTTTACCGGTAGATTTGAAGATACGTACTTTCTTACCATCTTCAATCTTGAAACCTACACGATCCGCTTTACCAGTTTCCTGGTTAAAGATCGCTACGTTTGATACGTCTACTGACGCTTCTTTCTCAACAATACCGCCTGGCTGGTTCAGCTGAGGAACTGGCTTCTGGTGCTTCTTGATTAAGTTAACGCCTTCAACAAATACTCGACTAGATTCAGTTACAACTGAAAGCACTTTGCCGCGCTTACCTTTGTCTTTACCTGCAAGTACGATTACTTCGTCATCACGACGGATTTTTGCTGCCATGATCGACTCCTTATAGTACTTCTGGGGCTAGTGAAACGATCTTCATGAACTTATCGTTACGAAGTTCACGAGTCACAGGGCCAAAGATACGAGTACCAATTGGCTGTAAGCTATCATTTAAGATTACTGCCGCATTGCTATCGAAACGGATTAAAGAGCCGTCTGGACGACGAACGCCTTTTTTAGTGCGCACAACTACTGCGTTTTTAACATCACCTTTCTTCACTTTACCGCGAGGAATAGCTTCTTTAACAGAAACTTTGATGATATCGCCAATCGCTGCGTAGCGACGGTGCGAACCGCCAAGGACTTTAATACACTGCACTTTGCGAGCGCCGCTGTTATCAGCAACGTCCAGCTGAGTTTGCATTTGGATCATTTTATATGCTCCGGTGTAGTTAAAAATTGCCGTAAATTCATACGAAATCACGACCTAAACGTTTATTTGTTCACCATTAAGCGTGTCATCGACAGCTCAAGGGCGGGCAATTGTACCAGCAAACACTGATAAGTGGTAGGTTATTTTTTAATTAATTTAGTCGTTAAACTAATGATAAAAAAAGCCTTGCAATAACAAGGAGTTTAAAAAACGTACAGCACTATTTATATTTACTGAGAAAGATTAATGGGGGTATGTGAAGGCGATTTCAAGCGCTAGCGGGAATGCATAATAAACATTTTACAAACCCGCTAATCAAAGCATGCGAGAGACAATCTGTCTTTGTTACTATTTTCGGTAAACCGAATGATTAAACAAAGGACGGCTACTCCTTGTTAAATAAATCTTTTAGCTTATCTTTGATCTTATCTTTCGCTTTGTCTTTTGCCGCTTCGCCAATATCAGGCTTTACTTGCACATCATGCAATGGGCCTTTTAAACGAATTGGAATTTTAAAGCCGGTACTTTTATCTTGCGTGCCTTGTCCTTCAATTGAATCAACTATGCCGGTTACCAGACGATAGTTAATTTTTGTCGCCGGTAGGTCAATATCACCATTGCCAGTAACGCGAATCAATGGGCTTTTTAAGGTCAATTCGTTCTGTTTGCTCACGCCTTCGCTAAACTGAAAGTTACCCGCAAGTTCTGAGAAATCAGTTTTTTCAGCGTTATCAAAGCCTTTTTCTAGCCCTTTTGCATCAAGACCACCGCCTTTAATAAGTTGCTCTGCGCTGCGCACCATAGCGGCAATATTAGCGCCTTTAACGGCACCATCATTAAAACCAAAACCAACGCTGCCATGCAGTGATTCAATAAACTGCTTCTGTGATTGCCCTTGGCTATTAAGCGCAATGGTTAATAATCCTTTGCCCATTAATTTATCAAAACCAACCGCATCGGTTAATAAAGGTTCTGCTTGAATGCCATCAAATGAAAACGATGTATTGAGTTTATATGGTGCACGCTTGGCCATTAATACTACTTGTCCCGTACCGTCGCCTTCGTACGCTTTAAACTTGTCTAAACCGAGTTGTGCCGTACCATTATTAAGCTTGAGTGATAACTTAGTTTCACCCAGTTTGATTTCTTTAAACTGAAAGCCCGTCGCTGCGATTTTGATATCAGCATTTACACTATTAAGCGCCGATAAATCGATTTCACTGTCATCCCACACAATTGGTTGTGGCTTGCTTGGTGTATCGGTGTTTTGTTCTGCCGGCTCGTCTGGCACATCAATTGATTCAGGTAAGTAAGGGTTCACATTTAACATACCTAGATCAACATTTGCAGTAATCTTTGGCACCTTGGTTAACGCGACCTTTGCCGAACCTTTAATTGCTAGGTCATCTAAGCTAGCATCGAGTTTAGATAGATTAAACTCTTGTCTGGCAAAACGCATTTCTGACGCAATTGAAAATTTATTAAATGCATTTTCTTTCGCTGCAAGCGCTTGGTTTTGCCACTTAGCAAGCGCTTTAACCGAGTCACCCGTCAGATCTAATTTACCACTAAAATCAGTCATCTGTTTTGCAACTAGTCCATCAAAGGTAAGTGCAACCAAGCGAGAATCTAATGCGGTTTTTAACGTGAAATCTTGGCCTAACAATAGTTTTTCTGGAGTATTAAGTGTTACATCTAATTCGAATTTCTCAGCCATGTAAGTAACCGCACCTTCTACTTTCAGGTCCTTTTTAAGCGAAGGTAATTGAATTGCTAAATCTAACTCTGTTACTTTTTGCGATGTATTATTTTGATGATCGATAAAAGTAAAGCTACCGCCATAAATCGCAACTTCGCCTAATTGAATATCAACGCCTTCGGGTAAACTTTTTGCTTTACCTTGCTGTTCTGGTGCCTTGCTTTGTTCTGTCGCACCCGACGCATTAACTAGCTGCCAGTTAACTTCGCCATTAGGCATTTTCTCAAGTAAAATTTCAGGGTTTTTAATGACAAACTTTTCAAGTTTAATATCACCAGATAAAACCGACAGGTAAGGTATGTGAATCGCAAGCTGCTCCATAGCTGCCATATTTGGCTTTGAACCCTGCTCAAAGTTAGCAAATGTCACATCATTTAGTTCCAGTTTTAGCGCAGGAAATACAGATAGGCTTTTGTCGCCTTTAATCTCAAGCGTGCGCCCTGTTGTTTGCTCAACCGATTGCGTAACTTGTTTAAAAATAAAATCGACCGGAATAATAAATGGCAAAGCCACAATTAACGCGATTAAACCAAGTAGTAGAAATCCAATAACTTTTGCGAGAGTTTTCATTGTGTGTCCCTTAAATCACATCTAACGCTACTATAGCTAACGCGCGTTAAAGTTAAAACCTAACTCTCTAAAAATCGCAAGGTTTCTTGAACCAATGTATTAAGTCCTTGAACCATTCTTGGCTGCCATGGCAAGGCAAAGGTAATGCGAAAATAATTATCAAATTCAGCATTTGTTAAAAACATTTTGCCGGGCGCAATCGCCACATTGTGTTTTATTAATCGTTTAAAGAGGATTTCTGAACTTTTGCTATGAGGTAGCTTTAACCATAAACAAGGTCCCCCAGATATTGTTGGTATATCTATGTAACCCACAATTGGCCGCAAAATAAACAAGGTTTCAGTGTACTGCTGCCACATTGCTTTTCTTAATCGTGTGAGTAATTTTCGATATTCTAATGACCTAATCATCTCGTTTAGCATCATTTGGCTTGCCATATCAGGCTTTTCTACCGTGATATGTTTTGTAAAAAGACATAATTCAATACATTGATGGCAAACCATATAACCAAGCGAGAAACTAAAGCTTATCGTATCTGAGAAATCCCCAATGCTAATTGCTGGTGTTTTATCTCGCGGTGTTAAAAAATGCATGATCGATTTAGGCCGCATTCCTGAAAAGTAAAGCTCACCTCGATCATATTCAATTAACACAACATCACGTGCTTGCGCCCATGCGACCAATGCCTTTTTGTCTTGGTCATGCAACAAACGTCCAGTTGGGTCATTAAAATTTGGATTAAACACATATGCACTGAAAGGCTCGACTTGATACACCTTATCGAGCAAAGCTATTTCATCGGCGTAATTAGCTTGCATTGGAATAGCGACAGTGTCGATTTGCAATTGCGCCATATTAGCGTTTATGAAAAATGAGCATGGTGCTTCAATAGCAACCCGCTTTTGCAATAACCCTAAAGAGATCATAGCTAGGCTCAGCGCATCGCTGCGCCCGTGCGTGATTAGGATATTTTCACTGGCATACGAAAAATCATTGCAACTTAGATGTTGCGCAAGCGTACTTCGCAAATCAGGCAAACCCGCTTCAAAATTATCTTGCTTTAAACGATAAGGTCGTTGTGTTAATACTTTACGATGCAACTTGTTGAGCAATGTTTCATTATCTAGCACGGTCGAAGGGCCAGTACAGGACAGCGGCAAAATAGATTCATCATTAAACGAATACTGTACCGATTGCGCCAGTGGTAAAGCATGTAAGTCACGCTTATAAATTACATCACAACCATAGCTATGCGCTTTAAATTTACTCTCGCCAGTTACAAAATAGCCCGATTTAGGTTTTGCATGTATAAGTGTCACCTTTTCAAGCTCAGACAAAACCTTAGTAGCCGTGCTAATAGAAACGTCGTGACGCTTGCTCAATGCCCTAACCGAGGGCAATTTATCGCCGGGTAGCAATTCGCCATTACTAATAAGCTGTTGATAGTAAGAAAATAACTGACGGTATTTGAACTCAGCCATCTGTACCCTAAAAATATTCTGCAACTGTATCTGTATTGCATTTTTGATCGGCATTAAAGTTTTTACCAGTACAGATAAGGAGAAAATATGAATACACTTATTGAAACACCGCGTTTATTAATGCGCGAATTTACGCTTGAAGATGCTGAGCACGTATTCAAATTTAGCAGTAATGAAGATGTTACCCGTTATACCGGAGACGCTGGCTGGGTAAACACCCTAAACGATGCCGAAAATATTATTCGCAATATTTGGTTAAAAGAATATAACGAGGTTGGCTATGCGCGCTTTGCCTTGGTCCTTAAAGAAAACAATCAAGTTATTGGGTTTTGTGGCTTAAAATACGAACCCGAGTTAAATGCACCTGATATCGGCTACCGCATGTTGCCAGAATATTGGGGCAAAGGCTTGGGCATGGAAGCAAGTCGCGCCGCACTTGAATATGCATTTAACCAGCTTGGCCTTTCTTATATTGTTGGCGAAGTAGATGTTGCTAATACTGCTTCACATAAAATACTGACAAACCTTGGTCTTGTAGAGCAGAAACGTTATGAAAAGTGGGGACATCATCTTATTCATCTAAGTATTGATAACTTCCCTAAAATCAAAACCGAAAAGTACACATTAATTCAACAAACACAGGCGCAAGCCGAGGCTGTTTACCAGCTATTTTCAAATCCAAAAGTGTGTGAATTTTACGATTTACCAGTTATGAGCGACTTAGCAGAAGCCAAAGCGCTTATTGAGCAGGATGAACTAATACGCAGACAAGGTAGCGGGCATCGCTGGCTAATCAAGTGCAACACGCGCCAGCAAATTGTTGGCAGCTGCGGTTACAAATATGATTTTTGCACACGCACAGCGAAAATTAGTATCGAGATTCACCCTGATTTCTGGCAACAAGGTTTCGCATCAAATGTAATTAACACGATGACAAAATGGATGTTTACCCATATCGCCTCTTTAAATCGTATTGAAGCGGAAGTACTACCAGAAAACACTGCTTCGAATATGCTATTTACCAAACTTGGTTTTCATTTAGATGGTGTAATGCGTGAAAAAGGCGTTTGGAAAAATAAAACCCATGACCTTCAAGTTTTTAGTTTACTCATACGTGAAATTTAAGAAGTCAATATTGCATCAAAATTAGATCTCAGTATGATCCACAGCCCGCTTAGCGTAACGCTTTGCAGGACATTGTTAATATTATATTGGGGTCACTTACTAATTATGAAAAAATTGCTTACGTCGCCGTCAAAAATGCCACTTTCTGAAGTGGAAGCAAACATCTACCAAAACATTTTAAAACTTATTCCAGATGTTAGCCTTAACTTAATGGCCGTAAAAGTAAGTAACCATCCAGAAGACTTTGCCGGCTGGTGTTATGAGTTAATTGATGTAGTCAGCAAGCGCATTAATTTTGAGCTACTTGAAGCAAACCAGCTGCCAATTTTAAAGAAAATCCAACAACAACTCG
The DNA here is from genome assembly GCF_044005875.1 of Pseudoalteromonas sp. XMcav1-K. Lineage (NCBI taxonomy): Bacteria > Pseudomonadati > Pseudomonadota > Gammaproteobacteria > Alteromonadales > Pseudoalteromonadaceae > Pseudoalteromonas > Pseudoalteromonas sp. XMcav1-K. Next base: position 21,968 of record NZ_JBIPJE010000020.1, read on the forward strand.
AAGCTGGTATTAGCATTAGCCAAATTAAAACGCTACGTATTGCACCTTGGCCTGTTGTATTTGATTCAATTCAACAAAACAAAGAGCGCATTGTGCTAGATGAGCAACTTGCACTGCTTAAGCATATTGAAAGCATTCGTGAAACCTCGCTGGTTGATATGATTGAAGAAGACAAGCTGGCATTTGCTGGTAAACATACCGCAAAACACGATCCAAGCATTTACCAATTTGATGTTGAATGGCTAGCATCAACTAAAACCGCTAAAGCACTGCATAATGTAATTGCCACCAGCTGTACTGACTTAAATGAAGCGCTTAATCATATTCCACTTGAAGGCGCTATCACGTTAGAAAACTACATGGACTTTGTGCGTGGTTATATTGCTGCGTTTGCAGCCGTTGATAATGAAAAAGCGACTCTTGCACCAGCTACACGTTTACTTGCAATGCGTCGACCTGACTTTTTCACCCCAGTAACAGCAGCAAGCCTTGATATTTTATGCCAAGCGTTTGGCCTTGTAAGATTAAACAACCAAGATTTTGACCGTTACTGGCACGACATTGTTATGGCAATTCATAAACAACCTTGGTTTATTGCCGCAATACCAGAAGCCGAAGAAGAACAAGCACTTTGGCAGTACAAGGCATTAGTACCCTGTTGGTTTGCTTATTACAGTGACGATGCGAAAGAAAACTCGAATTACTACAAAGCACTTCATAAACCGAAGCGCGCAAGCTCAGAGAAATCAGGCGGCCGTAAACGTGGTAAAGAGTCAGCAGAAGCATTGGTTGACCGTGCTCTGGCAACAGAAGATATGCCACAACATATTAAAAATATGCGTGACTCAATTGTGAAAGAAGTTGCTGCTGGTCGAAGCGTTGATGAAACCATCACTCTGATGCGTACTATTTTCGGCTAATCACAAAACAAGGTGCGCAGTTTTTGTGCACCTTGTGATTTTCACGCACCGAGTTAGTGCATTATTTTCATATACTCATCTTGCCAAATTCATAATTCCCTACTAGTACTTTGATATTCTTGAACTTTTCAGTTTAGGCATAAACTTTGTTAATAGATAGTTAACTCAGCGCTACAATTTTAGGAATTATTATGAAAAAACAATTACTCACAACTCTCACTGCTACGAGTATCGCCTTTTTCTCAGCAGCAAGTTATGCAGAAGTAACCGCTAATGCTGCAGCTTCATCAAACTACTTATGGCGTGGTGTAACGCAAACCAGCGACAACGCTCAAGTATCGGGTGGTATCGATTACAGCCATGAATCAGGGTTTTATGCGGGCACATGGGCATCAAATGTGGACTTTGGTGGTGATAAGCCAAGTTATGAACTTGATTTATACGCAGGCTTTGCTGGTGAAATGGGTGAGTTTGGTTACGACGTGGGTTATGTATATTACGCATACCCTGATGCGGTTGACTCAATTGACTTTGGTGAACTTTATGGTGCGTTAAGCTGGAACTGGCTCGAAGGTAAAGTAAGTTATCTTAGCAATGCGCAGTCAGGTGCAACTTCAGAAGAAGATATGATTTACCTAGAGCTAAACGCTACTTTTGAAGTATTAAATGAAACCGAGCTTACATTCCACATTGGTAATTCGATGGGTGATACCGTTGCAGAGTGGTATGGCGAAGACGACAGCTATATTGACTACGGTGTGAGCATTGCAAAAGGTGGCTTCACTTTCGGTGTTGCGCAAACAGATTTAGATGCAGATGACGACTTAAAAGTTTATGTGGGCTTTGCCATGGACTTTGAACTCTAGCAATCAGTATTAATGCTTTAAACTAAAATTACTCCAACTTGCTACAACTAAGGGTGCCTTTCGGCACCTTTATTTCGTTTATATGTAGGCTAATTGTTATGGCACACTGTGACCTGTTGATGCTTGCCAAACGCGATACCATTGCTCACGACTCAAACGCACTTTACTTGCCGCAACTGCTGATTGAATACGCGCTAACTTTCCGGTACCTAAGATTACGCTCGGTTGACATGGTAACGTTAACAACCACGCATAAGCAGCTTGATCGACACTGTCTAACCCGGTTTCTTCGGCAACACTGTGTAATGCAGTTCTCACTCGTTGTGCTTGCTCTGTCTCAGCGAATAATCCGCCACCAGCAAGAGGCGACCAGAGCATAGGTGATATTTGATGCTGTTGGCATAAGTTAAGCGTACCATCATCGAGTGCCCCCATATGTAACGGCGACATTTCAATTTGATTGGTTACTAACTTAAAGTCTAAACGCGACTGCAATAACTCAAACTGTGAAACCGTAAAATTAGATACACCAAAGTTAAGCACTTTACCTTGCGCTTTTAGATCACAGAAGGCGTCTGCAACTTCATCCGCATGCATTAAATAATCTGGACGGTGGATCAATAACACATCAAGGCGATCAGTTTTGAAATTACGCAATGATTGTTCTGCCGAAGCAATGATGTTTGCTTTACTTGAATCATAATGTGCAGTTTTACCTGCAAAGCCATTTTCAGGCCAGGCCGGTTTAATACCGCACTTAGTGATGATCTTAAGTTGATCTCTTAAATGAGACGTTAATGCCTCACCAAAGAGTTTCTCACACTGGTATTGACCATAGATATCAGCATGGTCAACTGTATCTATGCCAAGCGCTAGCAGTTGCTCAATGAATTGCGTTAGAGAAGACCCTCGTTGTTGCCACTCATCTAAACGCCAAAAGCCAGCCACAAACGACGGTAATTTAAATTCTTGCATATGATTCTCCTGAGTTTAGATACGCTTATTGTAAAGTGTGGCCAAACTCAGCGCATTGCTTCGCATACGTTTTCAGAAAAAAATAATGTTTTTGAATGAAATAAAAACCACTTTCTATGCAATTGTGCAATTAGCTAACGTTTCGCCATTAAGAGATACACTCAAGGTGTCTTGGATATTAAGCTTACCTACCCCTTCAGGTGTGCCCGTTAAAACAATGTCGCCCGGCTGTAATGAGAAATATCTGACAATTTCAGAAAGTAGTTGTTCTATTTTGAATATCATCAGGTTGGTGTCACCAGATTGGCGAAGCTCATTATTAATCGAAAGTGAAAATTCATTGTGCGTTAAATCACTCTCTGCAAGCGGTACAAAGCGCGACACTAAACAGCTTTTGTCGTAGGCTTTTGCGCGCTCCCACGGATGCCCTTTCGCTTTCAGTTTTGCTTGCTCATCACGTAACGTAAGATCAAGCCCTACACCTAAACCAGCAATACAAGACTTATAATCTGCAATATTGACCTTATTGAGCGGCTTACCAATTAACAACATTAGCTCCGCTTCATAATGGTGCTCACCTAAGCTATGGTCTAACGCCACTTCCCCTGCCGTATTTACAATACTGCTTGCTGGTTTTAAAAAGAGTAACGGCTCTGTAGGTACTTCATTACCAAGTTCCGCTGCATGGGCAACATAATTGCGCCCCACACACACTGCTTTGCCAATAGGAAGCCCGATAGCCTCACCGTTATTCCATAAATACTTCATTTAAAATTACCTTTTATAGTGCTTGCGCCAGTGCCTTAAGTTCAGCCAAATAGTTGGCTTGTCGCTTTTTATGCCAAGTGAGCATATTAGCGGCAAGACTCACTGCCTTTTCTTGCAACTCAATGGCTTTTGCCAATTTATTACTTTACGCATAAGCCTTGGCTAAGTGGTGATAAGCGTATGCATCTTGCGGATAAAGCGCTAATGCTTGGTTAAATACCTTTATCGCTTGCTCTGGCGATGTTTCTAACAAGTGAAATCCCAGTGCATTAATTGACGATTTAGGTGAGACTTCAAAACCAAACTTTTCAGTTGATAGACACTTATAATGACCAACAATAGCATCCACACCTTGCTTAGCTATTTGTGACTCAGGCGCCAAACCGTTATGAATCTCATCAAAGATCTGCTCTATGCCATACGCAGTAGATAACACCGGCAACGACATAAAATAATGTTCTTTATAATTTTGATATTGCCATTGTAATGATGCAGACGCGTTTGCACTAATTTCTTCTTTTAATTGTGAATATCCATGCTGTTGATGATCTTCTTTTATGGTTTCGCCATGGGTAAACAATAAATAACGCGGTTTATCATTTAGCTTGGCTATTTTCTTACCATAGCCCTTTAATATATTGGCACGCTCTGGCGTGAGCTCAGGGCTAATCACAATATGTGCATTAAACAAGTTCGGTTTATTCACTAAGCTTGAAAGCACCACCGAACCATTCACCCGAAAGCCACTAAAAATGCGAAAGCCGTTAGTACGGTATTGTTTATCAATTTCTGGCACTAATTGGGCTTCAAAAAAATCGAGCAAAGGCGTTGATTTGCCTGTAGCATCAAATAACCGCCCTACCGGATTACCATTTGCAGGCGTCACAATAATGGTTTCTAACCAGGGCCACTCACCATTATGGCTCATCCAATCATGCATTCCCGCTAAGTAACTTTTGGCATTAGGGTGAAAGTCAAACATCAGCACATAGCGTTTGTTTTGCTTTTGCGAATAGCTTTTTGGCAACTGCACATTAAATTCCAATGGTTGCTCAAACCGCTGGTCTGCAATTGTCAGTACTACTTGTTCGGCTTTAAGAGATGCACTCAGAAATGAAAAGCCAAGCATTAGATAACATATTAAAAAGCGCATAATTTCCCTTTATGTTCAAAGTAGAAGTTAATCCAAACTACGGGATAACTTCACCTAAGTAAATTGATTTTGAATTTATAAAACACTTATGACTTTAGGACAATAATGACTTATTTGAGCTAGAGTCCGCAGGAGCAAAAGCGACACTTAAGTCTTAATTTTATCTATAAAAAACAATTGTCTGATTACAATTAATTGGTATCAACTTTTAATTAAAGATGATTTAATAGCCACATATTTGCTCAAAGGATTTGAACATGAATAGCCGTGTATTTATGCTGTCTCTTAGTACTCTACTGTTAGCTGCATGTGGCAGCTCAGAGCCAAAAAAAACACCTATTACAGAACCAGTAAATAACCCTCCTACAATTGAAGTGTCGTTTCCTGAGTCATTAGTCAGTCTTGATACTTTAACAGCTACAATCACCGCAAACGATCCAGATAATGATGCTGTGACGACTGAAATTACATTATTTGAAAACGACACAGCCCTTGCAACGGGTAATCAACAAATTGAGTATGAAATACCTTTTGCACAAACGAATAAAACCTTAACACTAGTAGCATCTGCAACAGATAACCAAGGATCTATTACAACAAAAACTCACTTAATTGATATTCCTGCTGTCGATATTTCGTTTGAACTCCCGTTTGGCAGTTACTCCCAAAGGTACATTGATATTGAAGCGAATATCTCTAACCTGAATAGTGACAATGCAAGTGTGCGGTGGCAACTTACGAACTCTGAGTACGAATTTGAAACGATAGACAAAACTAAGCTGCGTTTTTATGCACATAAAAAATATACCGAGAATGCAAATTCAGGTAATGCAAACCTGCCTCAAGGAGATGGGTATTCAGAAACGTTAACCGCAATATTAAGTATTGAAGGTTCAGAATTTTTCCATGAATTTACTATATTGCCTGTTGAACAAATTCCTGAATGGCCACATCAAACATCAACTCTAAATTCTTCAGCTTCAGCCTCTGTAGTTAGTAATCAAGGTTCATTAAACCAAGTTGATACAACGCCCTACACTTGTTTAAATAATCAAGCCCAAAAGCCCACAACATTGTATGCATTCGACTTCAATAAAGACGGCAGGGACGATTATTACTGCGTATTCGACCTCACTAGGTGGTCGGAAGCATATAGTGATATTTACTTTTATTTATCCACTAGTGACGGTAATTACACAGAGCAACTTGTACAAACGAATATGGCTAGTGCACAGCGCTCTGCACTGATTTCATGGGACGATAACCTGCCAACATTTATTAGTATAGATAATCAAAAAAATATACTCGGCTTCGATTATGATGAAATCACAGAAAAAATCACACAAACAAGTACAACACCAACCAATGTAAGCGATATCGGCGACTCTATTATTACCCAAACAGACTTGGGTTTTACTCTTGCAATTGCCAATAAAACTTTTGACGTAATTAACTACGATAACTTCATTGACGTGCAGAGTTATTTGGTCTCTGACTCTAAATTAAAGTTGCAAAATGAATTTAAAGCCAGTGGATTGCAAGCCTCTATTTATTTTGAATCATTAACTTATTCAGATATCAATGATGATGGCATTAAAGAGTTGTTATTGTACTTCACTGAGAAGAACGAAACATGCCATTGTCCTGAATATGTCCACTTATTCGTTGCAGACAAAGAATTTACCAAAATTAATGATTTTGGTCAGTTTGAGCGCATACAAATGCTCGACATTGATAACGATGGTTCATTAGAGCTTGCAGGTACAGGTTTTAAAGAGGTTAATATTGGACAACTTAAAGCATCCAGCTTAAATCACCTCACACTAGATAGCGATGGGAACAAGGTAATAACCCAAGTTCAAGATTATTTTAATAACGACTTGTTTTTTTATTATTACTCTGTGTTTATAGATGAAAATATAGGGTTTAAAGTTTACATAAATTCATACGCCGTATGTAACGATTACTCCTATATCGCAATAGGTGACCACCTGTTAACCACGCAAAATAATACTTTCCCCTGCGAAAGCTACCCACTTGAAACTCTATTAGATATCGATGGAGATGGTGACTTAGATATAAAACTATCTAATGAACAAGGTTGGTTTGAAAATACCAACGGTTACCCAATTCAAGTAATTACAGAAAACTATCAAAAAGGACAAGAATAATGGTAAGAAAAGGACTTTTACTCACCCTACCGATATTACTTATCGGCTGTGGCGATTCAGATAAGAAAACTGAAACACCAAAACCAATTGAGCCTGTTAACCAAGCGCCAACGACAAACATTACACCCGTTGGTGATGTAGTAAATTTACAAACTGTCGAGTTTACCGCAGCTGCCAATGATGCCGATAATAACCTCGCATCTACCAAGTTTTCTCTTTCCCGTAACGGCGAGGTTTTGGTTACTAGCGATACCACAAACTTTACTTACCAATTTCCGTACTCTGAGATGGAAATAGCTTATCAGCTTAGCATTACCGCAACCGACAGTGACGGCTTATCCGATAATTCTGTGCAAGAGTTTACAGTTCCGGCTAGTAACATAAGCATTAAAGCTTATGAACCGGTTGTGAGTTTACAAGAAGCAAATTTTGAAATTGAATTGAGCAATATTGATACAAGTCAATTAGAAACATCTCTGACACTACAATATCTAAACGACAATATAGCCAGTCATAACTCTAACTTAGTCTACAAATTTCCAATACATACGGAAAAAACACCATATAAACTAAAACTAGAGGTGTACAATGCTGGTAAAAAAATTATTGAAAATATTAGCTCATTTGAGATAGATCCAATCTCGGTATCATTTGAACTACCGTTTAATAGCATTTCAATGCGTTATATTGATGTCATTGCTAAGGTAGAAAATATCGCTGAAAACAATCTGTCATCAAATCTCATACTATCAAACCCTGAATATCAAATTGAAACATTAGCTTCAAATCACATACGTTTTTTTGCTCATAAAAAATACACAACTGACAATGGAAAAGAGGAAAAGCCGCAAGGTGATGGGTATTCTGAAGAAATTTCAGCTATTTTTACATTTAACAACGAAGAATACACTTTTGATTTCTCTATTTTACCTTTTCAGAATGCACCGATTTGGCCACTAAGACAATCTGCCACTAATTTACAGCACATAAATACAAACAAGCCTTCAATTGACGTAGACAAATGCCTCAACGACGATGAACATAATATTGAGCTATTCAAACACGACTTTAATAATGATGGTATTGATGATTTTTACTGTGTGGATGAATCTGGTTCTGACTACGTTCTTTATTTCTATTTATCACAAGGAACAGATTCTTATCTTGAACAAATAGTTTCGACAGACCTTTATCAAAACTATGCAAACTATCTATTAGCTAATAACAATGATAAGCCATATTTTCTTGCTGTTGACAGTCAACGCAACATCATGCTTTTTGAATATAATGCTTCAAACCAAAACGTTGAGCTAAAGAACACGTTTCCCACTGAGAGTGAGCTTGGCTATAGCAAAGGTTTTTATGTTTCTGCTACAAATAGCGGCTTTTTATTAGGTTTGACTTACCCTGAAAATGACTATGATGATTTATACGGTTACGCAGATTACACAATCTCAATATCTGATTTCACATATTTTGAAAACGACCTTATAGAAAATAAAAATATCATTCTTGAAAAAGTCGATTTTTCTAACTTTATTGAGCTCATATACGATGATGTTAACGAGGATGGGATAAGCGAATTAGTATTTCACTTTTCAGATATAGAGCTTGATGTAAAACCGAGTGAACGCCTAATATTAATTAATAATGATTTCTCAAAAAGTATCGACTTTGGTGAATTCCACACCATTTCGAGACAGAATATCGATGAAGATCCCTACCAAGAAATTATTGCTGAAGGGTTTGTTATTGTTGGTAGCAAACCGCTTGATTCATACAAATATTGGAAATTAACTGGCAAAAGTCATTTAACATTAAATGAACTTGGCGAAAAACAAGTGAACAAACTTGACGACTTCTTAAATGATGACCTCTTCTTTTATTTCTACAGTATTGACTACCCAATAGATCCAAACAGCGACCTTGCATTGTTAATCTATCAACCTTACAGCAACGAGACAAACTCTCCACCTTACACAACGTTAAATAAGCATGTACTTATTAGAAACGTACAATTACCTACTAATTTAAAAGATAGGGACGCTGATGGTGACTTAGATTTAGTCATTGATAATAGTACATGGATTGAGAACCCTAATGGTTACCCTATACAAGCCATTATTGATAACTACCAGCAAACACAAAAATAAAAAAAAGCCGCTTGATGATATTCACAAAGCGGCTTTTATAATCTTATTTCAATTAAAGCTTCTTAATATTATCCCCGCTATCGCGGTCAATAAGCTTCACAAATGGGTCAACACCGGCGAACTTAGGTAACTCTTTTACTTTCAGTTCGATAATGTTTTCACCCGATTTAATATTGTGCTTTTGTAAGTAAAGTACTGTGTTATCTGCTGATAAATCCTCAGGGTCTGCGCTGAATAGACCAATATCGACTTTATCGCTAAACTCTACTTCGGTTTCTTTACCTTTGCTGTCAGCGCGGTTAAGTTTGGCATCAATGGTTAGCGTTACTGTGTATAAGCCATTTTCATCTTGCTGTTCAGCAACTGCAACTTCCGTAGTTTTTAAATCGTACAAGCTGATGTGCTCAAACAAGTTACTTACAAACTGCTTTTCACTGTCATTTGCGTCTTGTGAAATGTATGCCATTAAATCAAGCGTTGTTGGGTAAGGCGTACTCTGATACTTAAACTCTGCTAAGAAATCTGCCAAAGCTTTGTTTAAACGCTCTTCGCCTAGACGGTCTTTTAACGACATCATTACCACTGAGCCTTTACGGTAGTGAATGTACTGCTGGTTTTCACTGCGCATAAATGGCATTTCTTCCAGTGCTTCGGTAGTACGGCCACGTAAGTATCGGTCTAGCTCGTATTTTAAGAACTTACGGATTTTCTCAGGACCATATTTCTTTTCCATTACCATTAACGCGCTGTATTGCGATAAGGCTTCAGAGATAATTGCGCTACCTTGTACATTGGCCGCACCCACTTGGTGCCCCCACCATTGGTGAGCCACTTCGTGTGCTGTGACATAGTAAACAGGGTCAATGTTTTCAGGGTCACGTAAGTCAGTAATAAAACCAATTTCTTCCGAGTAAGGCACGGTATTAGCAAAGCTCTGTGCAAATGAACGGTAACCTGGGAACTCAATAATGCGCATTTGTTTATGCTGGTAAGGGCCAAACGCTTCGGTGAAGTAGTCAATCGAGTCTTTCACCGATTCAATCATACGATCCACATTCATATCATGGGTTTTATGGTAGTAGATCTCGATATCAATCCCGTTATAGTTTTCCTTTTTCGCCTCTAAACGCGCAGACATAATTGAGTAGAAGTTCACCATAGGCGCATCCATTTGGTAATGGAAAATACGGCGGCCATTCTCTACTCGTTCTTCAGTTAAATAACCCGGTGCAATTGCAAACTGATCTTCCGAAGTTGAAATGGTCGCTTCAAAGTCTATAAAACCAGTGCCTTTACCAAAGAAGCTTTCATTGTAGTAACGGTCGTCTTCTAATTTATTGGCACGCTCTAATGGCTCTAAACCATGTTTGCGACGTTTATGGCGGTCAACGATTTGGTAGCCTTCGTAGTAACCGAAGTGAGGTAATAAATCACCGTTGTTAATAAAGGTACCATTATTCAATAACGTAAAGTCCTCATTGCCTGCTCTAAAGCCTTTATGTTCACGCACTACACTTAACTTACCGCTGCGCGTTTCACCTGGCTGAAGAGGCTTATCAAAAGTAAACCATGCAAGGCTGTAGGTTTTATCTAATTCACCTAACGCGCCACCAGCTAACTCTACTGAGTACTGTTCGGTATAACGCGGTTTATGCACCATAAACTTCTCAATCGCCGTAACGCCCACATTAGTAAATTCAATATTGGCGGTCGCTTCGATTTTACGTGCTTCAGGGAAAATATCCGCGTTGATATTTACCTTAGTAATTACAGGAATATTGTCTTCTTTGTGCTGAACATACGCTTTTTCATAGCCTGCTTGCTCAAGTTCATAATCATCCTGCTCTTGATAAACATGTAATACGCGGGTGTTCTGATAAATGTAACTACCACTGGCAATAAAGATAATTAAACCAGCTGCAACGGTCGCTTTACCATAAGCACCTAAATAATAAGGTACTAACTTGATACGTGCTTTAAGTGGTTGCTCAGGGCCGCGATGCCAAAGCGCATAGCTCAATGCACCTAAAACTAAACTTGCACCTAACCAATACAACATAAACCAGTTATGCGCTGTTAAGAAGTGACCATATTGGTTAATGTCTGAATATGGCACACTTGGTGCATCGGCAAATTGCCACATTGGATGACTAAAGCCAAAATTAGAAAGTACCAATGTTCCAATGATGTACACCATGAACAAAAGCATACCGACATATTTGTTAGGGCTAATTACTTGAAGGAAGAATGCCATAACCACTGTCATCATCAATGGCACCAGGTTGATATAACCTAAGCGGAATGCATACTGAGATAGCTCAAAGTTGGTGTAACCTTTAAGTGCCTGGTTAGCGACTGTAACAAACGTACCAAAGCTATAAAGCAGCACAAAAACGAGTGCTATTGCAATGAATTTAGATAACCAAAAGGTAATATTGTTTACAGGCATACTATCAATGATATCGCCCATACCTGAGTTACGCTCACGCCAAACAACTTCCGCACTGTAATAAGCTAATATCACCAGCATTAATAAACCGGTAGAGCCAGCGACTAATTGCACCATAGTTTGAGTAAGTGGCCAATTAGGCGTGCCAAACATGCCCTGCGGGTCGAATAGAGGCGCCATTAACATAAAGCAGGTAATTAGACCTAAAATCAAAAATGGCGCGCTGAAAATCACTTGTTTCACTTCAAAAAGCGTACGTGTTTTAAGGTGTGCAAGGGTATTAATACGCGGGCTATTTTTAATATTAATACGGTTTGCAAGTGCTGCTGTGTAACTGTCATTTACAGCTGATTTTTCAGCTTTTTTTGCTTTTACTTTAGTCAGAGTTAAACCGCGTTTAAAGCCGCCCAACAATGCCAAAATAGCAATCGCTGCTGCTAGCCAAATTGCACGGTTTTGCAGCAGTACACCGCTTAACTCAATTGCAGAATTATTCTTCTCATGCATTGTCCAGTAGCGGGTTACTTCAGCAAAAGCACTGTAGCCAAACGGATCAATCAATGCAGCTAATTCGCGATATGCTGGCTCACCGGCAAATTGCATTGCCACGTTATAACCTATGAAGAGTGCCACAGCACTTAAATACACACCCATCATTGATCGGAAGCGAATCGCGATGGCATAAAAGATACACGCAAGCACTAATAATGTAGGTACAGATAAGTAAAAGAAGGCAGTAAAATAATGGCTTAATACCGTTGGCCCTAGTCGCTCGACATCAACCCATCCTGCAGCTGCACCCAGTGTGGTACCCAGAAAAATACCCAGCGGCACAAACGCAAATACAGTTAATACCACGGCAAATGAGCCAAAAAAGCGCCCTAGCTGATAGCTAACAGGGTTTATTGGCTTAGAATATAAAATCTCCGCCATTTTAGAGCTTTCATTACGGGTTGCCGTACTTGCAACAAAGTTCACCACCAAAAAGATGGCAAAAAAGCCTAATATTAATAGTGTTTGTGCGATAGAGAATGGGCCGTTATATACCACATTACCGCCACCACCAATTTGCACATTTTCAGATACAGTCGCAAAAAACGTCAGCAGAAAGAAAATACTGCTCGTAACAATAAACGAAGGTTGTCGAGTAAAGTAGCGCCACTCGAAGGCGAGCATTTTTAAAAACATATCGCCTCCTTACGCTGCATTTCGGTGTTGCAGTAGCGTTGAGAAATAAACATCTTCTAAGTTAGCTGGCGCTGCATCAAAACCTTCTGGCTGGTTTTCAGCCATTACGTGCACAATGGTTTTACCTGCAAATAAGCGTTTAGAAATAAGGGGCATAGACGATTCAATTTCTTGTGCTTCATCAAGCGACACCGATTTTTTCCAAATTTGGCCGTTTAGCTGATCGGTAAGCGCTATTGGGTTCCCTTCTAGTAAAATTTGACCCGATGCTAACACAGCCATATTCGGGCAAAGCTCAGATACATCTTCTACGATGTGTGTTGATAAAATGATGGCTTTTTCTTCACCTAGGCTTACTAATAAGTTGTGAAAGCGGTTTCGCTCTTCAGGGTCAAGGCCCGCAGTTGGCTCATCCACAATAATTAAATCTGGATCGCCGAGCAGTGCCTGTGCAATACCAAAGCGTTGGCGCATACCACCAGAAAAACCGCTTACCGCTTTTTTGCGGTGCTGGAATAAATTAGTGTGTGCCAGTAAACCTTCAACAGCCTCCTTACGTTCACCTTTGCTTTCTAGGCCTTTTAAAATCGCCATATGGTCAAGTAATTCATACGCGCTAATACGCGGATACACACCAAAATCTTGTGGTAGATAACCTAAGCGTTTACGTAAGCTTTGCGGATCGTTAAATACATCAATACCATCAAAGGTAATTTGACCAGCATCTGCCGTTTGAAGTGTAGCGATGGTGCGCATGAGTGATGATTTACCCGCGCCATTTGGCCCTAATAAGCCAAACATACCTTTTGGTACTTCGAGATTTACATTATTCAGTGCTTTTACACCGTTGTCGTACGTTTTTGATAACCCAGATATTGATAACATTTTCTTTCTCTTTGTTGTTGTATCATCGGTCAGTCTAAATAAAGTGAACGTAAAACAACCATGTAAAAATGATTAAAGGTTAAATTCAGTGATTAACGGTTTGTTAACAAAAATACTGCTGTGCAAACTAATCAGCTGCTTTGCTGATAATAGTGGTAGTATTTTTTAAAAGGGAAAATCGGATACAACTTACTGTTACAGCTCTATCCATATTTAACAAAAAAGCCGCCAATCTAAATGATTAGCGGCTTTGCACATAATAGTGGGCGTATTATGTATATGGGATAAACTTATGCTACTTGCTGCGTGCCATCAGCGTGGCGAATTAAATAATCAAATGCACCTAAACTTGCTGTTGCCCCACTGCCCATGGCAATAATAATTTGTTTAAATGGGGTAGTTGTCGCATCACCCGCAGCGTAAACACCTGGCATTGATGTAGCACCTTTATCATCAATAACAATCTCACCAAATGGGGTTAATTCGATACTACCTTTTAAGAATTCAGTATTTGGAATTAAACCAATTTGTACAAAAATACCCGAAAGTGAAAGGCTATGTGCGTCACCAGAAACACGATCCGTATAGTTTAGGCCAGTTACTCGTGTGCCATCACCGATAACTTCGGTAGTTTGCGCATTTTTAATAATTTCAATATTATCTAGGCTGTTGGCCTTTTTGATCAGCACTTCATCCGCACGTAACGTGTTGGCAAATTCCAATACAGTGACATGTTCAACAATATTGGCTAAATCGATAGCGGCCTCGATGCCTGAGTT
>NZ_JBIPJE010000021.1:0-69018 GCF_044005875.1 Pseudoalteromonas sp. XMcav1-K
CCCAGAGCTTGCGACACGTATTACCGCCAGTATTAAAAAAGCAATTGGTGAAGACAATACATTAAAAGCGGAACCTGTAATGGCCGGTGAAGATTTCGGCCTGTTTGGTCGCACCGATGAAAATGTGCCTATTACCATTTTTTGGCTTGGTGGTGTAAACCCAACAGAGTATGAAAGCGCAATTAAAAATGGCACTAAGCTACCCTCGCTTCATTCAAGTAAATTTGCGCCAGATTACCCACTGACAATTAAAACAGGCGTAACGGCTATGAGCCAAGCCGCTGTTGATCTATTTAATAAAAACTAAAGGAACCTACTATGAAATACATCGCATTTGTTGCATCACTACTATTTAGTGTTACTTGTTTTGCTAATACGCCAGTTATTACGCAGCAGCAACTTCTTGAAAACCAAATGTCGGCTAATGCTTACACCATAATAGATGTGCGCTCAAAAGAAGAATTTAACGATGGACATGTAAAAGGCGCACTTAATATTCCGCATAATCAAATTGAAGAAAACATGTCGGTATTAGAGGAACTAAAAGATCACACGCTCGTTGTGTATTGTCGCTCAGGTCGTCGCGCGGGTATATTTGAAGAAGCGTTATCTAAGAAAGGCTTTAAGTTAAAGCATTTAGAAGGTGACTACCTCGCGTGGAGTGAAAAACAATTACCGTTAATTAAAAAGTAATTTCTCTGGGCTTTTTTAGCTAAGCATTTAAAACAAAAAACCAGCCACATCAGGCTGGTTTTTTATATTCATTTAGCACTTATTCTTCAATTAACAGTGCTTTAATTTCTTCTTTTGCACCAAGAATGTGTTGCTTAAGTAGCTGACAGGCATTGCTCGTGTCACCGGCACGGCAATAATCGATTAACTGCTTATGCTCACCACCTGCTTTTTTGATACCACCAGCAAGTAATAAGTGCATACGAATATAGCGGTCAGAGTTTTTATTTAAAATATTTACCACTTCTAGCGTCTGTGGGCGCTCAGCTGCTTGATACAAATAGGTATGAAAACTGGTATTCAAATCTGCCCATAAGTTGGCACTGTCTTCATGGGTAAGCGCTTCATCTAACTTAGATAATAATTCTTCAGCATGATCAAAGTCAGTTGCATTCATATTTGGAATAGAGCGAGCAAGGAGATCAGCTTCTAACATTGCTCTTAATTCAAAAAGCTCATCAACATGTGCGGCATCAAGTTCAGTTACTACCGCGCCTTTGTGCGCTTGGAACTTTACTAAGCCTTCTGCTTCAAGTTGTAATAGGGCTTCACGTACAGGAATACGGCTTACATCCAACTCTTCCGCAAGCGCTGCTTGGCGTAACGGTTGACCGGATTTTACTTCGCCTTTTAAGATTTTTTCACGAATTGCATCCACTACAAATTCAGTACGTGTTTTATATGCTAGCCCCATTTTATCTCTTTGTATTTTGTATAAACTTGGCAATAGTTTATACAAATTATAAAAAAAGGCCAGCATAGCTGGCCTTTTACCTTAGAACGGGAACACACAATTATTTCATGCGAACTCTAGGGTCCGTTAATCTTTGCTGTTCTATTTTTGTTTTTCTGAGCGTGTTTCTACCGCGGCGCTCGATGTGTAGCCTAGTCGCCTAAGCAAATATCGGGCAAAGCTTCCGCGTCCTGCTCTCGCCCCTTACCTACATCCATGTAGGCAACAATGATAAAAGCGCGCTCAAAAAAACCTTCCGGCAGTGCTTGATTGGCTTTTCTGCTTTGTTATCGGCTGACTCGCATAGAATAACTATGCAACGCAGCCTCTTCCTTGCATAAAACCCAATCAAGCTACTGCAAAAACGAACTTGAAAGATCAACAGATCCTAAAATGCATTTTGTATACATAGAGGACGCAAGAATCGTTCTATTGCTTGGCTGCCGACAGATGTGCTACGTACATCCGTTGAACTAGGGAATGGACCACCGTGCATCATTGCATCACACACTTCCACTCCCGTTGGCATTTGATTGTATATTAAACGGCCAACAACATAACTTAGCGACTCGGTAATATCAGTATGTTGCTGTACTAATGCTTCGCTACCATGAATTGTTGCTGTTAATTGACCTTCGAGTTCTTCAATCAATGCTACTAATTCATCATTCGATGAATAAGTTACCATTAACGCTGCTGGGCCAAATACTTCTTCATGCAATGCTTTATTGTTTCTGAACTCAGTCGCTGTAGTGGCAAATACTTGCATGCTACAACGAAGTGCTTCAGATTGACCACTTGCAACAAGCGTCGCATTGCTTGCAAAGTTTTCACATCCTGATTGATACGCTTTTAAAATAGCAGGTGTTAACATGGCTTGCGGTGCAGACACTTCCACTTCTTTTGCTACAGCTTGCTTAAAGCTTTCAGCTTCTTCTTCAGCAATTAACCACAAACCAGGGTTAGTACAGAATTGACCTGCCCCCATATTTAGCGATGCAATAAATGTTGCTGCTAGTTTATCTTCTTGACCTTTAACAAAACCTGGAAGCAGTACTTGCGGATTTGTTGAACCAAGCTCACCATAAAATGGAATTTGCTGCTTGCGTTGTTTAATGCTGTCTTGCAGTGCCATACCTACACCAAACGAGCCAGTAAAACCAACCGCTTGGATTTTTGGATTTTTAACCAGTTCGTGGCTTACATCATAACTTTTTGAGTGTAATAACTGATAAACACCTTTTGGCATATCACATTTAGTAATTGCCGCTTCAATCGCGCTAACCACAATTTCGCTGGTACCTGGGTGTGCTGAATGAGATTTATAAACCACAGGACACCCAGCCGCTAATGCCGAGGCTGTATCACCACCTGCCGCGCTGAACGCAAGTGGAAAGTTACTTGCACCAAATACCGCAACCGGACCAATCGCAATTTTTGCCATTTTTAATGTTGGACGCGGTAAAGGCTGACGCTCAGGTAATGCTGCATCTTCAGCGATAAACTCAACGTCTTTTTCTAAATTTGCTGCAAATAAACGTAGCTGCCCAACAGTACGACCTAGCTCACCTTTAATACGCATTTCAGGTAAACCGGTTTCAAGAGGAGTACGTGCAACAAGTTCATCTTCTTTGCTTGCTAGTTCATCTGCAATCGCATTTAAAAACGCAGCGCGCTGGGCTTTAGTGGTTTTACGATAAACCTTAAATGCAGCGTCTGCCACATCACATGCTTGTGCTAGCTGATCAAGGCTACAGTTTTTAAATGCAGGCTCAAGCGGTGTATGGTCAAATGCGTTAATTGCGTTAAATGAACCTTCACCTTGTGAAGTCCATTCGTTATTAATAAAACTTAATCCTGTAAACATTTACTTTCCCCTTTATACAAGTTGAAAACCATTAACATAGGGATCATCATCATCCACTAGTATTTGGTTGTATCCGGTAATTTTTGCCCATCCTTGAATCGATGGTTTTATGGCAGTAATGCCGCCAACTTCGGTTACTGACTCAATAGTGCCAACAAACTGACTGCCAATAATGCTTTCATGTACGAACTTTTCGCCTGGCTTTAATAAACCTTTCGCATGCAGTTGCGCCATACGTGCCGATGTACCTGTACCACACGGACTGCGATCAATCGCCTTATCGCCATAAAACACCGCGTTGGCTACGGTAGAACCTTCAGTTTTTGGTGCGCCGGTCCATAACACATGCGATAGTCCTGTTACTTTACTATCTTCTGGGTGAATACATTCCGCGGCACGCCCTGCAATTTCGCGTACCAATGGACTGAATTTTAAAATATCCCCAGGTGACCATTTATCAATACCAGGGAAATTTTCTTGCGGCTCAACAATGGCGTAAAAGTTACCGCCATAGGCGATATCGAGTTTGATTTTGCCAAGCTCTGGCACGTCAATTTCAATATCACGGTGTGCTAAATAAGCCGCAACATTATAAATTTTGACCCAATCAACTTTGTTGTTAGTCATCTGATATTCAACATTGATCTGCCCGGCTGGCACATCAATCGTCAATTTACCCTGCTCTTTGGGTTGAATAAGCCCCGCTTCCAAACCCGCTGTAATCGTACCGATCGTGCCATGTCCGCACATAGGTAAGCAGCCAGAAGTCTCAATAAACAAAATGGACGCATCGGCATTATCTGAACATGGAGGATACAAAAACGCGCCCGACATCATGTCGTGACCACGAGGCTCAAACATCAAAGACTGGCGGATCCAGTCGAATTCGCGCATAAAGTGCATACGCTTTTCACCCATGGTATTGCCATCAAGCACAGGGTGTCCCGAGGTTACCAGTCGCACTGGATTGCCACAGGTATGGGCATCAATACAAAAATAGGTCCCTTTCTTCACTTGCTGCTCTCCTATCTATTGTTACTTCTTATAATGCGAAATAGGCGTGCACCTTGATGCACACCTTGGCTAAGGGGAAAGCCTAATTGTTATACTTCGTACGCTAAAACCATATCTGAATGTGTCATTGCGTTTTTGCATTGTGTTGTGAAAAACGACTGCACATATTGCCAATTTAGTTTCATTTGTTTTTACTTCGAAAAGTGATACTGTACATTGTATACCGATTAAGTTAATGTATATTGTATACAATGTAAAGCACTATTTTAATCTAATGGAAAACACCTCTCGATCGGTTAATCAAAATGTCGCTGTAATTGGCGCAGGCGTAATTGGAATTGCAACCGCAATTCAGCTGCAACAATGTGGTTATCAAGTCACATTACTCGATAAACAAGGTATTAGCGAAGGCTGTTCAAAAGGTAATGCGGGGCACTTTGCGACAGAGCAAATATTCCCACTGGCACAAGCCTCTTTATTGCCGCAATTGCCAAAAATGCTGCTCAACCCGAAAGGCGCACTGCGTATTAGCCCGAGTTATTTATTTAAAGCATTACCGTGGTTTATGCGGTTTTTAGCAAATATGCGTCCGCGCATTTTCAAGCAAAACAAAGAAGCGTTAAAAAAACTAAACTGCGCGGCAATAAATGCATGGCAGCGGCTTACTCAAGCAAGTAATAGCGAAGGACTATTCCATTTAAATGGCAGCTTACTCACCTTTGAGTCAGACTCGCGAAAAAATGCACTCGCAACACTAGAACACTATAAAAATGAAGATGTTAATGTCACCCTACTTGAACGCAATGAGCTTGATGAATTACAACCGGGCTTACATCAAAATATAACGCATGCATTATACTTTACTGATGTAGGGCACACTTGTAGCCCATATCAATTAAACCTCGCGCTATTTGAGCATGCAAAATCGTTAGGCGTTAGCTTTAAACAAGTTGAAGTCACATCGCTATTTACTACCGATTCAGCTGTAACCATAAATACCAACCACGATGACCTAGTGTTTGATGCACTCATAATGTGTACCGGCGCTCACAGCAAATCACTGTGTAAACAACTTGGGTATAACGTGCCACTTGATACAGAGCGTGGATACCACTACATGGTATCCAGTGAGAAAATGCCCACCATGCCAGTTGTATCATTTGAGAAGAAATTTATTCTAACCCCAATGCAAGAAGGGCTTCGCCTTGCGGGTACAGTAGAATTTGCAGGTCTTTCAAAAGCACCAACCTACCGCCGTGCGGATATGTTAAAGCAACTTGGCGAATCTATTTGGCCGAATATGGTGGATGATCATCCAGAGCAAGATAAAAAATGGATGGGTTTTCGCCCTACGCTACCCGACTCACTGCCTGTGATTGGACGCGCACCAAAGCACAACAATGTATTTTTTAACTTTGGCCACCAGCACCTAGGTCTAACCCTGGCGGCAATTTGTGCCGAGCTTATCGCTTGTGATGTGCAAGGAGTTAAACCCTTAATTGATTTAACCCCTTATTCAATCGCTCGTTTTAATTAACAGGCAACACCACTTTTGCAACGCAACCACGTTTAGGGTGGTTGCTAAGTGAAATCACTCCGTTATGCGCCGATACAATTTGGCGACACAGCGCAAGGCCAGTACCTGTGCCTTGCTTTTTGGTGGTGTATAAAGGCACAAAAAGATTGTCAGGGTTACTAATGCCTGCGCCTAAATCTCTGATTTCAATCACTACTTGTTGCTCATCTTGTTTAAGTGAAACATCTATCGTGTGCTTTGGCGCTGCTTCATGGGCATTTTTTAATAAATTAATTAAACATTGCTCTAATTGAGCGGCATCCACTTCAACAATGCAGCTAGCAGCTAACTGTAAATTACAAGGGTAACCAAGTAACTCTGTACTACTTGAGATTATTTTCACTAAATCATGCTGTTTTTTCTGTGGCTCAGGCAAGGTAGCCAGTTGACGATAACCCTGAATAAACGATTTTAAGCGGGTTGCACGTTCGCCAATAATGGTTAAGCCACCTTGAATATCTTCTTTGTCTTCGCCGTCAATCGGCAAGCTCGATGATATTTTATTTAACGTGTCGGTTAAGCTAATAATTGGCGACAGCGAATTATTAATTTCATGACTTAACACACGCACTAAATCTTTCCATGCCTTTTGCTCTTGATGGCTCAGTACTGTTTCTAAATCCGATAAAATAAATAAGTTATGCTGCTTACCGGCTTCTCTGAAATTATCACGATACAAATGCAAGCGTGACGATGCTTGTTTATTCGCAACCATCACTAATTGATTATTTGGCGCATCAATAAGATCAACTAAGTTTAAATCCGCAAGTGTATGGTTAATCAACTTGGATTCAGGTTTTTCAAAAAAACGCTCTGCCGCAGGGTTTGCTAAGGTAATTTTTTGATTTTCATCACAGGCAAAAATAATCACACCAATTTGTTTAATTAGTTTCGCTAATAACAACTGGCTTTCTTTGTATTCAAAGCGAGTGGTTGATAAATTATCTGCAAGTCGGTTAATCTGCTGAACTAAATCGCCGAGCGCCGATGACTCAGCAGCGCCCTTAGCTCGCAAGGTGTAATCACCTACATTTAACGCTTCAACTAAATTTGCTAACGACAAGAACTGCTCGTTTAATTTATCAAACAAGTAATAAAGATTTACCAGCACCACTAAAATCAGTAACACACTCACCAACGCTTGCAAATAGATGCTGAAGTCCGCCTGCCAAATCATCACCAGCGCAATAAAATTGCCCGGAAGCGCTGCCCACAACACCGAACGTTGTAACTGATTGAAAAAGTTTTTCACTATTAAATACCAAACTTATCGAGGCGACGATAAAACGCACTGCGACTTAAGCCAAGTGATTTTGCCGTATCTAATGCGTTGCCTTGGTATTCCATTAAACGCTGTTCAATCACCGTTTTTTCAATTTCATCCATGGTGCCTTGGTACTTAGTGGGTGTTTGCTCAAGAGTCTCTGGGGTTTGAGCTACACTTGGCGTTAGCATTAGATGCTCTGGGCTGATTTCGCTTACGGCAAGTAAGGTAGCGCGTTCTAAGGTGTGAGATAGCTCGCGTACATTGCCCGGCCAATCGTATGCCATTAATGCATCACACGCAGCTGGCGATAAACTTGGCGCTGGTTTATTAAAACGTTTGGCCGCTTTAGCAATAAAGTTATTTGCCATTGGCAATATGTCGTCTTTGCGCTCAGCTAAACTTGGTAAACGCACTACAAACGTGTTTAACCGATAAAGTAAATCTTGGCGAAACGTAGCATCTTCTACCATTGCATCTAAATTGGCATTGGTTGCCGAAATTAAGCGAATATTAGCAGTTTGAGTTTTACTTGAACCAACTTTTTCAAATTGGTGTTCTTCTAATAAGCGCAGTAACTTTGCTTGCTGTGGCAGTGGAATATTACCAATTTCGTCCATAAACAAAGTGCCCTTTTCGGCAAGTTCAACGCGGCCAATACGATTCTCCTTGGCATCGGTAAAAGCGCCTTTTACATGGCCAAATAGTTCAGACTCAAATAAGCTTTCGCTGATTGCTCCCATATTTACCGAAACAAAGCGTTCGTTATTACGGCTGCTCAACGTATGAATATGCTGCGCAAGTAAACTTTTACCGGTGCCATTTGGCCCAGTGATCAGCACATTGATATCAGCTTTGGCAATTTGCGCTAGTTGTGCAAGCAGGGCTTTCATCGGTGCAGATTCAACAATCAACTCACCTTCACTTTGTGCTAGTTCGTTTTTTAAGTTTTGGTTTTCTTGGTTAAGCACTTGGTTTTGAAGTTTTTGCTCGCGCAATTTAAGCTGATTGGTGATGACTGTTAATAAGCGTTCGTTTTCCCAAGGCTTTTCGACAAAATCGCCCGCTCCGGCTTTCATTACCTCAACGGCGATTTCAACACTTGCCCATCCAGTCATACACACGATTGCTAAGCTTTCATCAAGGCTTGCGAGCTGTTCGGTAAGATTAATACCTTCCTGACCAGAGGTAGTATCAGCGTGATAATTTAAATCGATTAAAGCGAGATCAATGTCGTTTTGTTTAACAAAGAAAAGCGCTTCTGCTGGTGAACTTGCTGTAGTGACTTTAAACCCCTCGCTTTTTAAAAATAGGCGAAGTGCGGCAACAATACTCGGATCGTCATCAGCAATTAAAATATGAGACACAATTTATCCTTTACTGCGTTAATTCTTATTTGCTTATAAGCGCACGATGGCTACTAAGCATAAGCGGATAGTGGTTTTAGGGTAAAAGTTAACTTTCGTTAAATCAATAAATAAAAACCAGTGCAAGCACTGGTTTTTATTTAATTTTATCTATTCGTGTCTAAGTGCACTTGATGGTTCCATATTTAGCGCCTTTCGCACTGGTAGCACAACGGCAAGGATAATTACTAAACTGATTAATACTGGCACACCAACATAAACAAGCAGCGAGCCCTCGGCCATACTGCCTTGCTCTAGCATCTTTACTAACAGCACACCAGCTGGAATACCTAAAATTAAGCCAGCCACTAGCTGTTTTGTCGCTTGCATTAGGTAATGGTTATACACATTACTGTTATCTGCGCCAAGTGCTCGGCGAACACCGATTTCTTGTGTTTTTTGCACAATCGAGTTAGCCATAACACCATAAATACCACTAAATGCAATGACCATTGACGAGATAGCGAATAAGATAAAGATATTAGCAATAAAGTTCATACCCGATAAACGACTGTCGATACCCGCTTGAATGTCAGTGATGCTGTAAGGTGCAACATCGGCATCTAACTCAACCGCAGCTTTAGTTAATAAGCTTACAGGATTATGCATTGCAGTTGCTGTAGGCGCATTTTTAATTACCGCTTTCATATGTAAGCGAGGGAATTGCTCGTAAGCCAAAAACATCGATGCTTTATCACTATTATGATCAAATGGTTGGCCGAATATGACATTGTTAGTAACGCCAACAATAGTCACTACGGCATTATCCATTTCCATTAATTTAATACGCTTGCCAATTGGGTTTTCACCCGCTAAGTGTTTTTCAGCAAAGTTTTTAGTAACAACTGCATTTAGGCTTGTTCCTGCTGAATCTGTGTTATTGAATAAGCGCCCTTCCAACAATGTCATCTCCATTGCTGAAAAGTAGTTATTCATAACAATGTTCACGTTAGAACCTGGGTAACTTGGGTTTTTGCCGTAATCGACACCCTCAACCGAGATATTTTGGAAAATGCCCCATGTGTGCGGTAACGACTGACTAAACGTAACACTTTCAATTGCTGGGTTTGCAGTTAGCTTTTCTTCAAGTGAACGATAATACTGTTTTGCTCTTTCAATGTTTTCTTTTCCGTAGCGTTCACTTGGCAGTGCAATACGTGCCGCAACGCGGTTATCAATTGCAACACCATAATCAGCATCATTCATCTTGCTTACTAAGTTAAGCATCGCTGCTGAAAGCATAATTAGCGCGCACGATAAAGTTACTTCTAAACCAACAATTACCTTGCTAAGTAGACCTGCCGTTTTGCTTTGCGCGCCACGTGTGCCATCACGCAGCACTGCGTTGATATCGGTTTTAGTTGCGCGCCATGCAGGTAAGCCACCTGTAATTAGTATGGTGCTTAATACCGTTACCACAGTAATAATTAAGCTTGCTTGCGTAAGCCCTGCTTGCCACCAAAACGGAGGCTCAATTGGCAGCGAATTTAAAAAGTAGTCAAACGTTAAATCTAATCCGTAGCCTGCAATTAATACTGCTAAACAACCAGACAGTACACTAATAATTAAGCTTTCACACATTAATTGGCGAATAAGTACTGAGCGTGGTGCACCAAGCGCTGTACGAATTGCACTTTCTTTATTACGCTCAATAGCGCGAGATAACAACAAGTTACCCACGTTTACACACGCAAGAACTAAAATAAACAACACCGCTAATGCCATAGCAAGTACCAGCGCATCACCGCCTTTACCAATTTTTTCCAGTTGGAAAGTCCAAACAAAACCAATTTTTGTTGAGTTTAGCTCTGGATACTGGCGAGCAAACTCCGCAAAAATAGTCTCCATTTCGCGATTTGCCTGCTGTTCAGACACCCCTTCTTTTAACAAGCCGTAAACTGCTACGTAATTAGAATCTTCTCGCGCAATACCTTGGCTTTCAACTTTAAACGGCATATACATTTGTGCAAAATCTGGAAAGCGATAACCAGGCGCTGTAACCCCTACTACTGTATGGTTTTTGCCATCGATACGTATTTTTTGACCGACAATTGTTGGGTCAGACGCAAACATTTCACGCCATACAAAATCACCTAACACGACTACACGCTCATTGCTGGTAGAATCTGCTTTTGTTAATAAACGACCAAGCGCTGGTTTTGCTTCCGACACTTTAAAGAACTCTTCACTGACAAAGTGTGATGAATAGCGAATAGCGCGGTCGCTTGTTGAAACGGTTACTGTGTAAGTATCGTAAGCATCTAAAAACTCAAAGCTGGTTTGTTGATTAACAATATCAAGGTACTCTTGGTAACGTACCGAAGTACCATCGTACGCCACACCGTTTACTACAGTCGTAACTTTGCGTAAACGCTCGCCATCTTCAAGTGGAATAGTGCCGCTCAACGTGTTGAAAATAAAGCTGAACATATAAATACATAAGCTTAAACCAATGGTCATAACAAAGGTCGTTAGCGCTGCAAAACGTGGGTTTTTAAGCATTCCACGCACAGCATATAAAATATCGTCTAACATGGCATTTCTCCTTATGCTACTGCAACTTGCGCTTGCGTATCGCCAACAATACGGCCATCAAATACTTCAACAATGCGCTCAGCACGTTTTGCACCACGGGGGTCGTGAGTAACCATACAAATAGTGGTGCCCTCTGCATGTAACTTGTCCAATAACGCCATCACTAACTCAGCATTTTTAGAATCAAGGTTACCGGTTGGTTCATCCGCTAGAATAATTGAAGGGTTGCCAACAATGGCACGCGCTACAGCAACACGTTGCTGCTGACCACCTGAAAGTTGCGCTGGGTAATGCTTTGCTCTGTGGCTCATATCAACTCTTTCTAGCGCTGCCATTGCCATTTGCTTACGCTCGGCTTTAGTTAAGTCTTTGCGGTACGTCAGTGGCAAAGTAACGTTTTCTTCTACCGTTAAATCACTAATCAGGTTAAACGATTGAAATACAAAACCGATTTCTTTATTACGAATATACGCGCGCTGTTTGTGATCAAGTCCAGCGACCTGATGGCCATTTAATTCAAAGCTACCACCCGAGCACGTATCCAGTAAGCCTAAAATTGATAGCAAGGTTGATTTACCACAACCTGAAGGGCCTGAAATTGATACGTACTCGCCTTGTTTAATATCTAAATTAATCTCGCTTAGTGCGTGAGTTTCAACTTCATCGGTAGCAAATACTTTTTTAAGGTTTGTTAGTTTAATTAGTGTATTCATGTGATTATTCCTTCAAAATTCGTTATTAGTATGGTTTTGGATTAGTTCAGCGCAACACGTGCATGACGTGAAAATTCGCTTTGCTCAGAGATGACCACCTGATCACCCACAGCTAATCCAGTTACAATTTCAATTTCGGTACTTGATGCTTTACCGTAGGTCACCGCTACTTTTTCAGCGTAACGGCCATTTTCAACCAGTTTAAAAGCACTTAGGGTGCGCTCAGCTTGTGAAAATGCTGGGCGACGCACAAATAAGGTGTTAGTTTTTTTAGCCACTATGATGTCGCCATCTACAGAAAGATCTGGGCGCGCTTCTTGTGGTAATGGTGTTTCAAGCTCAACATCCACTTGCACCGTACCTTCTACAACTGCTGGATCGATTCGTTTAACTTTACCCATAATGGTGTTAAAGCGGGTATCAATCGCGACACTTTGCCCAAGCGCAATAGCGGATGCTTTAAGCTCAGGGATTTTTAATTCAGCAATTAAATCATCTTGCTTAGCAAATTTTGCAACATTGCTACCAAGTGATACTCGCTGACCTAATTCAAGCGGCATTGCTTGTAAAATACCTGAAACTGGCGCCACTACTTTTAGTGATTCAAGTTGAAACTCGGCACGTTCAATGGTTTTGTTTAGTTTTTCCAAACGTGCTTGCTGCGCGGTAAGATTTGCTTTTAAGTTTTCGCCAAGTTGCATTTCACGGCGCTTATCAATCGCAAGGGTTTCTTTTAACTGTGACACAGTCAGTTTTGAGCTTTCGTAATCAAGACGAGAAACCGTTGCATTGCCTTTTTGAATTAACTGCTCTTCTGCTTGCAAACGCATATTGGCTTTATCGTAAGCCATTTTGGTTTGTAGCAAACTTGCTTGCATATCCAGTAATTTGGTTTGTTGGCTTACTTTAAGTGCAGCTAGTTCAGCTTCAAGCGCTGTGCGTTCCCACTGCAGTTCTTCCACTTTTTGCTTTAGTTCAGGGTTAGCAAGCTCCACAATTAAGTCACCTTGATTAACTGCTGCACCTGGCTTCATAAGAATTTTTTCGACTTTACCTTCAACATTACTGGCAACCCAGCGCACATCGCGCGGTGCTAACACACCATGGCCCGACACTTTAATTGTAAATTCGCCTGCTTTAACTTCTGCTGTTAGTAAGTTAGAACGCTTAACCGTTGCACTTGCAAAATCCACTTGCGCAACGCCATAGACGGCACCTGCGAAAAGCGCTGCTGCCACAGAAAATACTGCAGCTTTCTTTTTGTAAAACGGTGTTTTTTTAGTTTTGATAATGTCCATTTTAAATGCCTAATCATGTTTGCATTGGTAATAGACTTATATCAAAGAGCGTGCCAAATAATAAAAATCAATAATAACAATAGGTTATTATAAAATCGAAATTTTTGGGCTTCTATCACATCCCAATTTTGGGATGACGTTTAAAAAACCACATCCCAAAATTGGGATGTGGTTTTTACTTAACTGGTTGTTTTTGTTTTGCGTTTGTAACGGCGCTTAAACGGCTTTTGTTTGGGCGGGGGTAAATTACTAAATCCAGTGACGGGTGTTTTGCTAGCCAACGCAATATGACCTTGTAGCTCATTGAGTAATGGCGTCATAAAGCTGCTGTAACTACCGTGCTTTTCCGCAATATGAGTAAGCTGCGACTCCCAAAGCGCAGTCATATCGGGTTTTGTTAATTTTTCAGGTAATACATTGATTAAGGCTTTGCCGGTTTCGGTGGCTAATATGTGTTTACCTTGGCGCTGTAAAAAACCGCGTTTAAATAGTAATTCAATAATGCCCGCACGGGTGGCCTCGGTGCCTAGCCCGTCGGTGTCGCGCAGAATTTTTTTAATTTCGGCATCATCCACGTAGCGCGCAATTCCGGTCATGGCACTTAACAAAGAGGCATCATTAAAATGCTGTGGCGGCTCAGTTTGTTTTTCAACTAAGCGCCCTTGTTGGCAGGTAAATAATTGTCCTTTTGAAAGCGCGGGTAGCGTTGCTTCGTCTTTTAATTCGCTTTTACCCATCAGCACTTTAAAACCTAGCTGGCTTTCGCGCTTTGCAGTCGCTTTAAACTTACCGCCAGCAATTTCTACCAGCACGCTTGTATCGTGATAAATATAATCAGGGTAAAACAGCGCTAAATATTGGCGGCAAATAAGACCGTAAATTTTTTCTTCTTCAAAACCTAAACTCGCACTTTTTAGCTTTTTACTGGTGGGAATAATAGCGTGGTGCGCCTCTACTTTTTTATCATTCCAACACTTATGTTTGCGTGACGTATCGGCGTTCGCAATTAACTCGCTTGTTTGCCCTTTGTTATTTTCCATCGCGCTAAGCACTTGTGATGCTTCAAAAAAATGCTCATTGGGTAAATAGCGATTATCTGAACGTGGGTACGTAATCAGTTTGTGCTTTTCATATAAACTTTGGCAAATATCCAACACTTTTTTAGCTGGCATTTTAAATAGCTTTGCCGCATCAATCTGTAGCGCAGATAAATTATAAGGTAATGGCGGCGCTTGCTTTTTGGTTTTTTCCTCAACAGATAACACCTGCCCTTGTTGCCCCGTAATGCGGCTAATGACATTTTCACAGAGGCCCTTATGCAACACACGACCATCTTCATCCTGATATGGCAAGCACGCCTCGCTCGGCAGCCATTTAGCTTGAAATTGCTCGCCTTGTTCTGTGATATTCTCAGCAATAACTTCAAAAAATGGGCGGCTGACAAAGTTTTCGATTTCTAAATCGCGACGTACAACTAAACCTAAAATAGGCGTTTGCACCCGACCAACCGAGAGCACTCCGGTATAGCCGCCTTGTTTACCTTTAATGGTATAAGCACGAGTTAAATTCATACCAATTAACCAATCGGCACGAGAACGCGCCAACGCAGAAACTGACAGCGGTATAAAATCACGATTTGATTTTAAATTATTCAAAGCTTTTTTAACGGCGTTTAAGTTAAGGTCGCTAATCAGCAAGCGCTCGGTACTATCAAGTTTTGTTTTTGATACTTTCGCCTCACTAATTACTTCATCCACCAGCAATTGCCCTTCACGGTCAGGGTCGCCCGCATGCACAAGTTGACTGGCTTGTTTTATGAGTTTTTTAAGCAAGGTGAGTTGTTTACGGGTTTTGGCTTTGGCTTTTAATTGCCATGTGTCGGGCGCTATAGGTAAATCAGCTAAATTCCATTTTTTGTAGCGTTCATGGTATTCGTCGGGTTCTGCAAGTTCGAGCAAATGGCCAATACACCACGACACCACATCACCATTACCCACAATAATATGGCTATCCATTTTTTTATGAGGCTTTGGCAGTGCATCGGCAATAGCACGCCCTAATGATGGTTTTTCTGCGATATAAAGTTTCAAATCAAAACAAACAACTGTATATAATTACAGTTAACTATATCGTATTATGAAGTAAATGCTAATAAAGAATTATGCAGGTTGCGATTTTACAAAGAATTTATTTTTTAAATAAACAAAAATCGGCATCCAACAAAGTGCAACAATCGCAGTTTCAAACACAGGGTATATAAATTGATAGGGTGCCAATGAGAAGTCAAAGCTATTAAAGCCCATATCCATTGCACGAAATGCATTTACGCAGATAATTGGAATACAAAAAAGTTGGCCAAGTACTGATTGACGCCAAGAGACTTTATCTTTTAAACCTAAATAAGCAATACAGCCCATCCATGCTAAATCATGGAGCAGCCAAATAAAATAGCGATAAAGGTTTTCAGAATCCCATTCAATTAAATAAGGAAAGTAAAAATTGGCGAGTAGAAAAAAGAATGTGGTGGTGCCAGCAAAAATCGCTCCTTGTCGTTGCTTTAAAACAACAAGAAGTAAAAAAGAAATAACAACAAGTAAGGTTTGATAGCTGCTTAAAATTATAAGCAGCTCTTTAATAGGCATTAGCGAATGCTATTTTTTATTTTCATCATCAGTACCGCCGCCGCCGCCACCGGTACCTGGCATATAAGAAAATTTATCTACTGTTTTCATAATTATCTCCTTGTAGTTGTTTTGCCTTAAGGCACCTTTCAAATTACTGAAATTACTAAAAAACACAAGTACTTTTTCATGAAAAATTATTTCATGTTATGACAAAGAGGTGTTTGCCTATAAAACAAACACCTCTTTGTTCAGTCTCTATGCAAGTAATTGTTTACTTTGCGATGCTTGCAGTGCCTTCAACGCTTAGTTGCTTTGATTTATCGAGTGACCAAATACTCTCTTGGTCACCAAAGTAAGCGCGTTTTTCAAGACGTTGATATGCTTTAAAGTAAACAAATGCCGTTATTAATGCGCATACTTCGAGCGTTATTTGCGACAACCCAGTTGCCGGCCATAAACCCAATGTGGGGATCACTAATGCAATAATCGACGTTAGCGGCACCCAAAGGCAGGCAATAATGCTCAATTTAATCAATACCATTGCGGCGCTCGTTGCACCTTTGTAAAAACTAAAACACAGCGCACCAATAAAGCAGCTGTAGTAAACCCACATATACGCCACATTAATGTTAATGCTGCCAATGCTCAACCATTTGGTGGCCGCAAAACAGCTTATTACACCAAGTAATGACCCCAAACACACACCAACAGTTAGGTTTGCCATAAAGCAAACCGACTTTGTTTGCCCACCTTGCTTTTGGCGACGTTTTTCAAGCCATAACAAGTTGCCTGTGTAAAACAACAACGCACCCGCTAAGCCCATAATAAAGTAAAGCCAGCGTCCAAAATTGCCACCATAGCTGCCAAAATGCAGAGCAAAGAACGTACTTACGGCACTGCCCCAAACACCTTGATCGCCGTTTGCGACACTGCTGGTTTGTATTTCAAGTGTATACGGGTGCATAAAAATAAAATCGTTATTTGGTCCTCGCATAACTTGATTTTCATTAACCAAAGAAACAGCCGCATTGGCGCGTGTACCGCTTAAACCCGACAAGCGAATTTCACTCACAGAATAACCGGGGGCATATTCCTTAGCCTTATTTATGTAATCTGATAAAGTCGGTAATTCAGCCAAGGAATATTCCACCTTGCTTGGAGGATCAGATGGAAACATAGGCTTATCGCCATATACTTTTGAAAGTCCCGCATACAAAAAATCGTGAAACGCAAACACCACCACAGTGAATGCAATAATGATATGAAAAGGTAAACTCGCGATGCCGACTAAATTATGGGTGTCTAGCCAAAAGCGGCTCGCGCCTTTTTTTGTGCGCAGTGCGAAAAAGCTTTTAGTTAATGTAGGCAATAAAAAAATCACCCCAGACACTAAGGCAACAAAATATAAAAATGCAGCGAAACCCATTATAAACTCACCAAGGATATGGTGCCCTGCTACATCGCCTAAAATACCGCCAGTTCTATGGAGCATATCAACCAGTGCCGAAAGCTCATTTACATTAGCATCTTGTGTGATTATCTCGCCATTTTGATCAACACTGGCATTAACCACTTTGTCATCAAGCCGTAAACCGCGGCCTTGACCTTGGCTATACCATTGAAATGGCGAATGAGCCTCATCAAAACGTATAGTAAGTTCTTTTTGTGCTTGCTCGTGCTGCGCTAAAAGCTTTGGAAGTGCCGACTCAATTTTTGAAAACTCGACTTGTTCAAGCTTTACACTTGGTGGTGTGGCCCAATCATCAATGGCCATTCGAAACATAGTAATGCTGCCAGCAAAAAAACCAATAAATAAAAACAGCCCTGCAATAATGCCCGTCCATGTATGAACGTTTTGATAAACCCTTAAAATATAACTTCTTACTTTCATAGCGTACTCCTTAGCAATACCCAAACGCTATAAATAAACACATTCGCTAGGCCTAGTTTAAGCCAAGCTACTTTGCCACTTTTGAATAAGTACACAAAGGCAATAACACACAACCAAATTGGCGTAATTAACCACATATTAAATTGCACACGCCACAATGCGCGCTCGTTTGATAAGCTTGTTGTCAGATTATCAGGGCCAAACCATGCAAAAAGTGCTACCAGCCCATAACTTAAGAAAAGCCCCAATATCACGCCCGCCAGTGTTTTTGACCACCAGTCAGGCTGAATCTTATTTTGCTGCCGACTAAGTTGTTCACTCACGTTTTATTCCCCTTTAAAAATAACGCCATCAATGGCAAAGCAATCACACACAGCATAATCACCATCAGGCCAATAAATAGCGAGGCACTAACAGCGTATTTAGCTGCCATTAGCACAAAAGCAAATAGCAACATAAGGTAGGCGATTGGACGCAATTTTTTTGCAAGCGGTTTAACACGTAGTAGCTGATGTTTATTTGATAAATACAACAAGCCAACTGCAAACAACATGATTGTTGCAGGCAACACAATAAAATAACTCATTAAACGCCCCATTAAACTAGTCTAAAAATTAAGTAAATTTAAATTGATGTGATAATTATTTGCATTTAGAATTCAATCCGTATTCATAATACTATTAATATCTTACAAAGGAAATCCCACAAATGCCTACAGCAAAGTCAATTGCTAGTTTTAAACTTAGTACCCTTACGTTAGTTATTTCAGCAAGTTTATATTCCGGCTTCACCATTGCAGAAGATGAGCAAGAATTAGAATCAATCGAAAAAATCATTGTGATTGGTGAAAAAGCCGACCGCACCTTAAAAGACACTGCATCTAGTGTGTCTGTTATTACCGAAGAAACGCTGCGTTCAATACAAAACATTACGGTCAGTCAGGCGGTATCTGAAATTCCAAATGTGGTTACATTAACTGGTGCAGTGCCTGATATTCGAGGTGTATCTGGTAACGGCTCAGCAAGTGGCTTTAATGGCGTAACTGGCGGGGCTCGTGCTCGCGTTTCAACATTAATTGACGGCGTTGCCGAGCCCTTTATGGCTGATTTAACGGGTGATAGTGGTATTTGGGACGTTGAACAAATTGAAGTATTTCGTGGTCCGCAGTCTACCAGTAATGGCCGTAACAGCTTAGGTGGCTTAATTTACATTAAAACCAAAGATCCTAGCTACGACTGGGAAGGTGCAGCACGGGTTGGCTATCGCAACCAAGATCAATATGTTGATACGTCAGTTATGGCTTCCGGTCCATTAATCGACGAACAGCTTGCGTTTCGTTTTACAGGCCAGTTACTGAGCGGTGAATCGTACGATAACAGCGTAATTTATGAAGACCACGATCCAACATTTGATTTAGACGAACTTAAAACAACACGGCTAAAAGCAAAATTACTGTGGGAACCATCAGCATTAGATGATTTTTCAGCATTGTTAACCATTTCAGATAACAGTGAAAAAGGCGATACCGGCCGTAAATATTTTAAAGCTGCTAATCCTTGGGATTATATTCCTACAGGTCAACGTTATATGGATACAGACAGCACAACAGTAAGCGCTAAGTTTGACTATAAAGCATCAAATAATATTGCATTTGATCTATTAATTGCGGGCATGGATTATCAATGGGGCTTTGAGACTTATGATTCAAAAGTTGAAGACCGTCAAATACTTACAACCGAAGAACAAAACCTTACTATCGACGGCAAGATGCGCTTTGGGTTAAACAATGATGCGCTTTATGGTTTTGTTGGACTAGCCTATTTTGAGCGTGAACAAGATTATGAGAGTGTTGGCGGGTCAGAATATCATGGCCATGATGAAAGTGACTCTAAAGCCATTTATGGTGAAGTGAGCTATATTTTTGCTGATGACTTTACTCTGATTGCAGGCGGTCGTGTGGAAAAAGAATCACAGTATCGCGATTATTTTGGGAAAAAGCTATCGGTACTTGACCAAGACAACACCATTACTCTGCCAAAACTGGTACTGCAATACGCCATTTCAGATGCGACAACAGCAACAGTGAGCGCACGTAAAGGCTATAACTCAGCGGGCGGTGCACTCGATTGGTTTGCGGGTGAATACTATTATTATGATTCTGAATCGGTTAATACCTTTGAAACAGGTATTCGCTCTAGCCTAAATAATGGCAATATTAACGTAAGCGCTAACCTTTTCTACAATGACTATTCAGATTACCAAGCAACTAATTTACAGCGCCGTATTTCAAATATCGACTCGGTCGTTACATACGGTTTAGAAACCGAAATAAGCGCGATGGTAACGCAAGATCTTCGCTTAAACGCAGGCCTTGGCTTAATGAACTCAGAAATAAAAGATGATAGTCCAGGATACGAAAGCATTAATGG
This sequence comes from Pseudoalteromonas sp. XMcav1-K, assembly GCF_044005875.1. Taxonomy (NCBI): domain Bacteria; kingdom Pseudomonadati; phylum Pseudomonadota; class Gammaproteobacteria; order Alteromonadales; family Pseudoalteromonadaceae; genus Pseudoalteromonas; species Pseudoalteromonas sp. XMcav1-K. The sequence goes on from NZ_JBIPJE010000021.1 coordinate 20,083, forward strand.
TAACGAACTCAGTTCAGCACCCGGTATTACAGCCAACTTAGGCGCAAGTTACTGGTTTACCGATGCCTTATCTGCCAAAGCATCCATTTCATTTGTTGATGATTATTACGGTGAAACATCAAATACAGAGGAACGTATCGCAGGCGATTACACGGTAGCACGTGTCTCGCTTAACTACGAGCTTGAAAACTGGATCATCAATGCGTTTATCAATAACTTAACTGATGAAAAAGCGGTTACGGTTTACCAACCAGTTCAACCCGGTGGCCGTTTACCCGATGGTTATGCCGCGGTTGTTGACCCGCGTACATTTGGTGGCTCAATCACGTATCGCTTCTAATAAAAATAACCATAAAAAACCCCGCAGTTGCGGGGTTTTTTTATTGAAAACGTTGACCTTTGTGGTCTAATTGGACTGCAAATCAATTGGTGTCGATTCTTTAGCCTTACCTTGCATAATCGATATTTCAACCCGACGGTTGCGGCGACGCGACTCTTCATCAACATTCGGCTCTAATGGTCTGGTATCTGCTCGACCAATTACCACCATGCGACCTTTGTCAAACGACGGTACTTTTTGCATTTCCGTTGCTACCGCAACAGCGCGCTTAGCAGAAAGGTCCCAATTATTAGTGTAAAGTTCGTTGCTCACTTGAAAATCATCGGTATGACCCGATACCGTAATTTCGCCGGGCACATCATTTAGTAATGCCGCTATTTCTTGAATAATTGGCTTAAACTGTGGTTGTAAAAATGCACTACCCGATGGAAACGAGCCATTTTCCCGAATACGGATCACAATTTGCTGACCGAGCGATTCTAATTCAATTGCGCCATCAATAATTTGTTGCTCCAGCTGCTGCGCGATTTTTTTAAGTAGCTCGTTGGTTTTTTCTTGCTGCGCTTCGCTGGCGGTTTGTTTAGAGGTACTTGCCGATTCGCCACCTCTGCGATTACCGCGTTGCTCTTGTCTGCCACCTGCACTGTCCTCTTCACCAGCTTGAAATTCAAGCATTTGCTGAGTCATCTCGACAGTTTGCTGCTGAATTGTTTCTATCGGCGTTGGGTCGGGCTTACCTGGACGAAACTCCATAGCAATTACGCTAGTACCTTTTGGAATATCTTTAACTTCAATCTTATTTTGTACACCAAATGCAAACTTCATCGAGCCTGCAATCTGCTTAAACTTCAGTACATCCATTTCTGAGAAAGCTAATAACAATACAAAGAAGCACATTAATAGCGACATTAAATCAGCAAAGGTGCCCATCCACGCCGGTAATCCGGGAGGCGGGCATTTACACTCTTCTGCTTCGTCCGACATCGTCTACCCCTCAGTATCCACTTGGCGTTTAGACTCTGCTAAATAGTTTTTCAAAATACCTTCGATCACTTTTGGATTTTGGCCATCTTGAATACCTAAAATAGCGTCTAAAATTAAGCGCTGATTGAGTTGCTCTTCGTCTTTGCGGTTTTCTAATTTAGCTTGAATTGGAATGGCAATTACGTTCGCAAGGAATGCACCATAAAGTGTTGTAAGTAAGGCAACCGCCATCGCAGGACCGATGGCTTTGGGGTCATCCATGTTCGATAACATGGCTACCAGGCCAATCAAGGTACCAATCATGCCCATCGCAGGCGCAACATCACCCAGTGCTTTAAATAATCCAGCACCAGCTTCATGACGTGTTGTGGTTAAACTTATATCTTTTTGCAATGTGGCACGCACTACATCAGCGTCATGGCCATCCACAAGCATATCAATGCCTTTACGCATAAAAGGGTTAGGGATATCAGCTTCTTCTAGTGCTAAAAAGCCGCCTTTACGGGCTGCATCTGCCAGCTCTACTGATTTTTCAATAAGTTCTTCAGGCGCTTCAATTTTAAACATAAAGGCCTTACCGGCGACTTTACCTATGCCAAAAAATTGCCCCATAGTGTAGTTAGAGAGTACAACAAATAATGAACCACAAAATACAATGAGTACTGAGGGCACATCGACAAACATGCCAATATCACCACCCATGACCATTGCCATCACAATGAAACCGATTGCACCGACAATGCCTATAACCGTTGCTAAATCCACTTTGACTCCCAGTTGTAATACTTATAAACCAAGTTTGGGTTTTAAATTTGAGGCTCAATATGCTTGCGTGAAGACAAGATACCGTAACTATTATAATAATTTACTTTTATTTATCGGCAAGCGCTAGCAAAGTATTAGTAATTTATTTTGCACACATCAACTTAGCTTTCAATAAAAACAGTGACATGATATCAGCCCCAGACAGAATCACCTTAATACTGCTAGCAATAAAGTTTAGCTGCATTTATGACAAATTTATGCGCTCTAACCCAACCTTTAACAAATTAATTTAGCTCAAATAGGAGTAAAACAAAGCGTTAAAGCACATTCGTTAGGATATTTAGCAAGTTAAATTGAATTAGCGCGGCAATAACCATAAAATTAGCCAATTCTTTTTTACTTTGCGTGGCAGGTAACTTATGGCGAGCAAAAAGCCTGAAAATTTAAGCTTCGAAGAAGCCATTTCAGAACTTTCAACAATTGTAACTGAAATGGAACACGGTGATTTGCCTCTCGAAACAGCGTTAAAGCAATTTGAGCGTGGTATTGCCCTCGCCTCGGCTTCATCACAAAAGCTTGAGCAAGCACAACAAAAAGTGCAAATCTTGATGGGGCAAAATGACAATGCCCAACTTGTGGATTTTAACCAATAGGCGTTCAATTGAATTCTGTCGACTCTATAATCTCTGCGTATTTGCCGCGCATTGAAGAAAATTTGAGTGCGCTGATCCCAGCGTCACATCACACGGATGAAAAACTCGTAGCCGCATGTCGCTACAGTTTATTAAATGGTGGAAAACGTTTACGACCGATTTTGGTTTACCTAACAGGTGAATTATTTAACGCCGACAACGCCGATCTAGACCGAATTGCATGTGCAATTGAGTGTATTCATAGCTATTCGTTAGTGCACGATGACCTGCCGGCGATGGATGATGATGAACTGCGCCGCGGCAGACCGACATGTCACATAGCTTACGATGAAGCGACTGCAATTTTAGTAGGCGATGCACTACAGTGTTTAGCATTTGAAACCATTACTGAATCTCAATTCAATGGCACTACTGTTAACAACCAGCTAAAAATCGTGAACACCCTCGCCAATGCGTCTGGGTTATTGGGTATGTGTGGCGGACAAGCACTTGATATTGCGGCAACTGATTCGGTAATTACCCTAACTCAACTTGAGCAAGTACATAAATTAAAAACCGGTGCACTGCTAAAATCGGCAATAAAGATGGGCGCTCTTGCCGGTAATGCCAACGAATTAGAAATTGCGGCACTAGCACGCTATGCTGAAGCAATTGGCCTTGCATTCCAAGTTCAAGACGACATTCTTGATGTTGAAGGTGATACGCACACCTTAGGTAAACCACAAGGGTCAGACATCGAAGCCAACAAAGCAACCTACCCTGCTTTACTAGGCATTGAAGGCGCGAAAGAGAAAGCGCAAAATCTTGTGAACCAAGCAATTGACGCTTTGTCTGAAATAGATGCCGATACAGGTCGACTCAAAGCGATTGCAGAATATATAATTGCTAGAGATCACTGATCCCTAGTGCGCCAAATAAGCGATAACAATAAATTGGCGACTCATTTTTAGGATAGAATTTAAAACATCATGACATTTGATAGTAGCAAGTATCCATTATTAAGCTTAGCGAATACGCCAGAGCAACTGCGTGAAATACCGCAGCAAAACTTGGCTGAGCTAAGCGATGAACTGAGAGAGTACTTACTTAACTCGGTATCACAAAGTAGTGGGCACCTCGCCTCAGGTCTTGGCACCGTTGAGCTAACTGTGGCGTTGCATTACGTATATAACACACCATTTGACCGTTTGATATGGGATGTTGGCCATCAGGCATATCCACATAAAATTTTAACAGGTCGCCGTGAGCAAATGCATACCATTCGCCAAAAAGATGGTTTGCACCCATTCCCTTTCCGTGAAGAAAGTGAATACGATACCTTTAGCGTAGGTCATTCAAGTACCTCAATTTCTGCGGCACTTGGTATGGCGCTGGCGTCTGAAAAAGAAGGCCAAGACCGTAAAGTTGTTGCCGTTATTGGTGATGGTGCGATTACTGCGGGTATGGCATTTGAGGCAATGAACCACGCCGGTGACTTAAATCCCGATATGCTGGTTATTCTGAACGACAACGAAATGTCGATTTCAGAAAACGTAGGCGCGCTCAACAACCACTTTGCACGTATTCTGTCAGGTAGCTTTTATACCAACATTCGTGAAGGCGGTAAAAAGCTACTGTCAGGCATGCCACCGGTAAAAGAGCTGGCAAGTCGTATGGAAGAACACCTTAAAGGTATGGTGATCCCAGGTACGTTTTTCGAAGAATTAGGCTTTAACTACATTGGGCCAATTGATGGCCATGATGTTGGCATGCTAACCGACACCTTACGTAATATGCGTAACTTAAAGGGTCCGCAATTACTTCACGTACGCACGCAAAAAGGTAAAGGTTATAAACCAGCAGAAGCTGATCCTATTGGCTACCACGGCGTACCAAAGTTTGACCCAAGCGAAACCAGCTTGCCAAAGTCAAAACCGAGCGCACCTACTTTCTCAAAAGTATTCGGCGATTGGCTATGCGATATGGCCGCAAAAGACCCGAAACTTATGGCAATTACGCCTGCGATGCGTGAAGGTTCAGGCATGGTGCGCTTTTCAAAAGAGTTCCCAAGCCAATATTATGATGCGGCAATTGCCGAACAACACGCGGTAACCTTAGGTGCAGGCTTAGCCTGTGAAGGGCTTACCCCAGTTGTGGCGATTTACTCAAGCTTTTTGCAACGTGGTTACGATCAACTTATCCACGATGTAGCATTACAAAACCTACCAGTAATGTTTGCCATTGACCGTGCAGGCGTGGTGGGTGCAGACGGTGAAACTCACCAAGGTGCATACGATTTAAGCTACATGCGCTGTATTCCAAATATGGTGATCATGGCACCAAGTGATTTAGACGAATGTCGTCAAATGCTTTACACCGGCCATCTTCATCAAGGACCAAGCGCGGTACGTTACCCTCGTGGCAGCGCAGGCGAAATTATGCCAAATGATGCGATGAGCGCACTTGAGATTGGTAAAGCTAAGGTTATTCGTGAAGGTAAGGACACAGCAATTTTAAGCTTTGGTACCTTGCTTGACGAAGCAAAGCAAGTGGCTGCAGCGCTTAACGCGACGCTACTTGATATGCGTTTTGTTAAGCCACTTGACGAAACGGCAATTAAACAGCTTGCAGCTTCTCACAGCACCTTAGTTACCCTTGAAGATAACGCGCTTATGGGCGGTGCAGGCTCTGCTGTGAACGAATTTGTAATGGCAGAAAAGTTAAGCATTCCAGTACTTAACTTAGGCTTACCTGATGTGTTTATTAAACACGGTACGCAGCAAGAGATCCATCAAGAGCTCGGCCTTGACGCTGACGGTATTCAAAAGAGTATCGAAACGTACTTAGCCAAATAGCGCATGCCTTAAGAATTCAGGTTTCAGCAACTTACTGAAATCTGAATTCTAAATCTTTACACTTAACTTTTTTATATCTCGGAAATATGCAGTTTAGCTTGCTCAGAATCTAATAACGATTCTAACTGCTGAGCAACACGTTCACTGTCTTCAAATTCAAACGCATCGATATTATCTGAAAAGCTAAAGTAAGCCACACTGCCCGGTTTTTTCGCCTTTGCTTTTTGCAGTGCAATATCAGCAATTTTAATAGATGTTTCCCAGCTAATAATTTGTCCGCCAAGTAACGGTAGTGGGTAAAATGCCCAACCAACCGAGCCTGTTAGTTTTGTTTTACGGCCATCAGGCATAACAAAATTTTGCCCAGCAAGCTGATGACTAATACTGCGCGCAAACTGATGTACGGCGCTCTTTTGCATATCCCTTAATAAAATCAAGAACTCATCGCCACTCCAACGTACCACATAGTCGGCACCTTGTACCTGCTCTGTCAGCAAGGACGCAATTTGCTGTAAACAGTTATCGCCAGCAAACGAACCAAACACATCGTTAACGCGGCTAAACTTGTCTAAGTTCAAAATCAGCAGTGCCATACATTTACCCTGAATTTCAAGGCTTTCGCGGTTACTTTGGAAATGCTCGATGTCTTTCGGTAGTTGATCAAATAAGAAGCGACGGCTGCGAAGGCCTGTAAGCTCATCTGAGTGACTTACCAGTTTGAGCCTGTCGTTAGCTTTATTAAGTTGCTCGTTCGCAGAGATAAGCGCTTGAGTACGCGTTTCAACTAAGCGTTCTAACTCTTCTTGTTTTCGCCTTTCTTGATTGCGATAGAACAAAAACACAATATACAGGGCAAGAATAAACGACATCACAACGATTAAACGAAACACCACAGTTTCATCGAAGGCTTTTGGAATAATCAAGGTTTGTGAAATCGTATCGGCACTACTCCACTCTTGTCCGCGTCGTTTTGCTTGCAGTTCAAAAATAAACTGTCCAGCTGGTAAGTTTGCATAGTTTGCTTCACGGCTATTATTTGCTTCACGCCATACCCCATCAAGGCCAACAAGGCGGTAGCGAAAATCAATTTCAGAAGCGGTTTGGAAGTTAATTGCAGTATAACCCAGTGTTAAATTTCGCTCCTCTGTTTGCAGAGTAAGGGTATCGACCTCAGGTACTGAATAGGTATTTTTCTCGCCCCCGTTATCGGCCGTGACCGTTTCAATAATCGGGCGAATATCACTTTCACTAAACAACCGAATATTGGTTGGAATTTCAACTAAACCAGATTTACTTGGATACCATAAGCTCGAACCGATACGGGCAATTGCACCAAGCGCATTACCCGAGCAACACTGGCTGGTTTTGCCATCAAGCTGTTTGTTGTAAGGCGAGATAACCTGTTCAACTTCAAGCGATTGAATGCCTTCTTCAAACTGTTTAAGCGGCAAGCGATAGACACCTTTGCTAGTGCTCACCCACAAATAATTCAGGACTTGATCAAAATGCAAACTTAAAATAGGTCCGTAAGGCAAGCCATTAGATACATCTAACTGACGCCAAACGCCTTTTTCACTGCGATAAAATAAGCCATTATTTTGCGTTGCAACAAACAGCCTATTTTCAACGGGAAGAATAAAACTAATATTTGATTCAGCTAATGCGCTGCCCATGGCTAAACGCTCGATACCACGCTCACTGAAAAAATAAGCGCCGCGCGAAGTGCCTAAGTAACCTTTGCCATTTTGCTCATCGATAAAGGTAATGTATTTACTATCAAGAAACGAGTTATAAACAAACGAGCGTAAACCGTTAAACGCCAAACGATATAAACCACGATCTGTGGCTAACCAAACGCCGCCTTGCTCTGCACTTTCTATAGCAAACACGGCTGTTGCACGTAAGGTTGCGGCATCAAGTTTAAGTAATTCTTTACCATCGTAAACAAAGGCCCCACGGTTGGTTGCGATAAATAAACGCGAGCCCTGAAAATGTAAATCATGAACGGTCAAACCACCGAGTTTTGCCGCCGCGATTTCTACGTTAAATAAACCGCTTTCATCTAAATAACCAATACCATTTTTGGTGGCTAGCCATAAACGCTGATCTTCTCCATATTTTAGCGTAGTAACCGATTGATTTAAGCCTTTACTATCGCGATGACGCTTTACTTGGCTAGGGCGCGCTTGCCACAATCCTTCTGTTAAACTTGCAAGCCAAATAATGTCGTCTTGCCCTCTGAAAATATCTGAAAACCAAACCGTTTGCTCAAGATCTGATTGCTCAATCCACTGCCAAATACCACTGCTATCGCGATACAATAATCGCCCTTTAGTCGAAACCCACAATGAACCATCCGAATCGTACATAAATTTATATACTGTAGCATTATTGGCATAGGGTAATGAAAAAGGTCTTAACTCTTGGTCAATATCGAGAAAGTAAGCGCCAACTTCAGAGGCAATAAATAAGTCCCCTTCCAGCCACGCTAAGTCGTATAATACCGATTGTGCTAAGCGCTGCGGCAATGAAATACGTTCGGTAATTTCAAAGCGGATTTTACCGGTAGTTTCATTCGCTAAACTTTGTAAATGCAGTAAAAAACGATCGTTAATCAACCAAATACCGTCAGGCGACAGTGCCATTTTGCGCACTTCACCAATCAGTTTCACTAAGGCATTTCGTTTATTGCTAAAGTTATTATTAGTGTCACTTACGCCAAGCAGCTGAGAAATGGTATTGAGTTTTTGGTTGGAGTAAAGGTAAAGACTGTTCGATGCAATCCAGATACGGCCGTTGTTGTCTTGTGCGATATCACGTACTGGGCCGTTTAAACTAAAGCGCTCTGATGTCAGCTCACTTGGGCTAAATTTTACTAGCCCGTTATCGGTGCCGATCCATAAAAAACCGTCGTTATCGATAAGCAAACTGTTAATTGCATTGCTTGGCAAAAAATCACTGTTATTAACATTAAAATTAGTAAAGCGATTACCGTCGAAACGACTCAAGCCAAACTGGGAGCCAATCCACAAGTAACCTTGTCGGTCTTGTACAATGTTTTTAAGTGATTGTGATGCAAGCCCGTGCTGAATATGCCACTGTTTCACCACATAGTCATCAAGCGAAGCGTATGTCGGTTTGAGTGTACTAAGCAGTACAACTGTAAATAACAATATTAAGCGAAACAGCACGGTTTATCTCATTATTAAATTAGCCCGTAATAAACAACTAGCTGTAAACATATAAGTGAAAATATCCCTGCCAGAATATCGTCAACCATAATGCCAAAGCCACCTTTTACATGTTTATCGAGCAGTGTGATCGGCCAAGGTTTAACAATATCGAAAAAGCGGAATAAGATAAAGCCAACCAGTAAGGTTTGCCACGAAATCGCTGCGCCAATCATGGTGATATAAAAACCCGCCACTTCATCCCAAACAATGGCAGGGTGATCATGTACGCCAGCATCGCGGCTTGCAACGTCACAAAACCAAATACCAATAGCGCAAATTGCAATCGCAACAACCAACTGTAGCCACAGCGGCGCCATCATGGTAAGGAAAATAAACGGAATTGCCGCTAAGGTACCAAAGGTGCCAGGTGCTTTAGGCGCCAGCCCTAAACCAAAACCCAGCGCACAGAAATGTGTAAATTTTTTTAAGTTAAATTGTGCCACGCACACTCCGATTATTCTGCATTAAAGTGCTCAAAGCCACATTGCGTTAATGTTAACGGTTTACCTTCAAGCGTCAATTCAACCTTACCAACATTATTATTGATTTGACCGATACACGACAAAGCAACGCCATACTGTTTGAGCGTCATTTCAACTGTGGTACGACGTTCTTCCGGTAACGTGAATAGCAGCTGATATTCATCACCATAGGTTAAGGCATAATTAAGCGCTGACTCTAATGGCAATACGTCTTTTATTGTTGCCGCCAGTGGGATATTTTCAGCAAACAATTTTGCGCCAACGCCCGACATCTGACAAATATGGCCGAGATCGGCAATTAAGCCATCCGAAATATCAATACAACTGGTTGCTTTGCCACGTAACATTTGCCCTGCTGCAACTTGCGGTGTGGGGTAATCAAACGCTTTATTGGCATTGGCAAACTGCTGCTCAGTAAGCGATACTTTGCCATACTTGCTATCAATTGCGAGCCCTGCATCACCTAAAGACCCCGTAACAAACACCCAATCACCATTTTTTGCACCACCGCGTGTTAACGCACAGCCATTTGGCACAAAACCTTTGGCACAAATACTAATGGTTAATGGACCTTGTGTAGTGTCACCACCGACAATTTGCACATTATAGTACTCAGCAATTTCATGCATTCCTTGGGTAAACTGCTCAAGCCATCTTGTCTCGGCGTTTGGCAGCGTAAGCGCCACAGAAATCCACGCTGGCTCTGCGCCCATTGCAGCTAAATCACTTAAGTTTACGGCAAGTGCTCTGTAACCGAGTGCTTTTGGGTCAATATCTTTAAAAAAGTGAACACCTTCAACAAGGGTGTCTGTGGTCACGGCTAATTGACAGTTTTCAGGAACGTTTATCAGTGCTGCATCATCACCAATGCTCAATGAGACATCTTTACGTGCGACACCGCGGCCTTTGAAAAAGTGAGAGATTAATTCAAATTCTTGCATGCACAAAAAAGCCGGCCTAAAGCCGGCTCTCCAATTATTTCTTTCTAAGCTGATTCTGGGTCTTATCTAGCACCCCATTCACAAACTTATGGCTATCTTCAGCAGCAAATAGTTTTGCCAGCTCAATACCTTCATTGATAGCAACTTTATAAGGTACGTCTTCGCGGAACTTAAGTTCATAACAAGACAGACGCAAAATCGCTTTCTCGATTAAATCGATTTCTTCAAAAGGACGATCTAAATGCGGCGTAACAGCTTCATCTAGTGCCTTATGATTGACTGCAACACCACGTGCTAAGTCTTTAAAATAATCCACATCAATTTTGCTTACATCGTTTTCAACAAGCATTTGTTGTTCGATATCTGCAACCGGATTACCGCTTACTTGCCATGAATAAATTGCTTGTAACGCCAGTTTACGAGCTTTACGTCTAGCTGCTGGTTTCATTAAGTACCCTTAAATTTGTTCTAACAGGTTAACCATTTCTAGCGCACCTAAAGCAGCTTCGCCACCTTTGTTGCCCATTTTGGTGCCCGCACGCTCAATTGCTTGCTCGATGTTTTCAGTTGTTAAAACACCAAACGCTACAGGAATATCGTAGTCTAGCGATACACTTGCTAGGCCTTTATTTGACTCATTAGCAACTAAGTCAAAGTGCGGCGTACCACCACGAATAATCACACCAAGTGAAATGATTGCATCAAATTCTTTCTTTGCTGCGATGCGCTTAGCTGCTAGAGGAAGCTCTACAGCACCCGGCACATAAACAACGGTAATATCGTCGTCATTTACATCACCAATACGCTTTAAGGTATCAACTGCACCATCAAGTAAGCTTTTACCAATGAAATCGTTAAAGCGAGAAATAACGATAGCAAACTTTTTCCCTTGAGCGTTTAATTTACCTTCAATCACTTTCATTTTATGCCCTTCTCTTTGGCTAATTCATTTATCGCGCAATCGCAAAGGCGCGGATTTTATCATACTAAATTAAATTTTTTTAGGCTTATTTTTAGGCTTGTGGTTGAGCCTATTGCGGCTCAACGTATTCCACTACTTCTAAGCCAAAACCTGAAATCGCATGGTACTTCTTCGGCATGCTCATTAAGCGCATTTTATGAATGCCTAAATCAGCCAAAATTTGTGAGCCTACGCCTACGGTGCGCGATGTACCTTGGAACTTTCGCACGCTCGGGCTTTCGCCTTTGTCTTGTGCTTCAAACGCTTTAAACAGGTGTTCAAGTTCTTCTGGGTTTTCGTGTTTCGCTAAAATAACTAATACACCGTTATTTTCAGCGATGTACTTCATCGCACCTGACAGTGTCCAGCTGCGATCGGATGCGCGATCTGACAATAAAATATCGTTAAACGTACTTTGTAAGTGAACACGTACTAAGGTTGCGTCATCTTCTTTTACATCACCTTTTTTCATTGCGTAATGAAGTTGACCGTCAATTGTGTCTTTATAGGTCACAAGGTCAAACTCACCGTGTTCAGTTGGCAATTTACATTCTGCTACACGTTCAATAGTGGCTTCATTTAAGTTGCGGTATTCAATTAAATCCGCAATGGTACCCATTTTTAAACCGTGCTCTTTAGCAAAAATTTCTAAGTCTGGACGGCGCGCCATGGTGCCATCTGGATTGAGTATTTCAACGATCACTGAAGATGGCTCGCAGCCTGCTAAGCGCGCTAAATCACAACCGGCTTCTGTGTGTCCTGCACGAGTCAATACACCACCCGGTTGCGCCATAATTGGAAAAATGTGACCTGGCTGTACGATATCTTCAGGTACCGCACCCTTTGCCACTGCAGCTTGTACTGTGCGTGCACGGTCTGCTGCTGAAATACCCGTTGTTACACCCTTTGCCGCTTCAATCGACATGGTAAAATTGGTAGAAAACTGTGCGCCGTTATTGCTTACCATTAGTGGTAAGTTAAGTTGTTGGCAACGCTCTTGTGTTAGCGTTAAACAAATCAAACCACGGCCATGTGTCGCCATAAAGTTAATTGCATCGGCACTGATGTGCTCAGATGCCATAATTAAGTCGCCTTCATTTTCACGGTCTTCGTCATCCATCAGAATGACCATTTTGCCTAGACGGATATCTTCAATAATTTCTGCTGCAGTGTGTAAGCCCATTTTGTTACCTTTGCTTGCGACTGGTTATCGATTCATAAAGCCAGCTTGCGCTAGAAGCTCATGAGTGAGAGAACTGGTTGGTTTTGCATCTTGCTGTGGCATCATTAAACGCTCCAAATAACGTGCGAGCTGATCCACTTCTAAATTCACTTTGCTACCTACTTTAAAGCCACTAATCGTGGTTTCGCCTGCTGTGTGCGGCACAATGGTTAGCTTAAATTCGTTGTCGTTTATTTCGTTTACCGTAAGGCTAATGCCATCAATGCAAACCGAGCCTTTATACGGGATATACTTGAGTAATTGCGCTGGTGCACAAAGCCAATAATCGGTTGCACGGGCATTGGCTTCAATACGGGTTACGGTTGCAATGCCGTCTATATGCCCAGAAACTAAATGACCGCCTAAACGCGATTGTGGCATTAACGCTTTTTCAAGGTTAACGGTTTGCCCAACTTGGTAGCTTTCAAAGTTGGTTAACGATAGGGTTTCTTTTGATACATCGGCTACATAGCCGTGGCCTGTTAAAGCAATAACCGTTAGACATACGCCATTGGTTGCAATGCTGTCACCTAATTTAACATCAGCCAAATCAAGTTTGCCTGAGTTAATGGTAACGCGCATGTCGCCAGCAATCATTTCAATTGCCGCAACGTTTCCGGTTGCTTCTATAATGCCTGTAAACATATTAATTTCTTTTTACTAATGCATGTAGACAGATATCCTGTCCAACTTGCTTGAGTGTGTTTATTTCAAGTTCAGGGACTTGAGACATGGTTGTAAATGTTGGCAAGTTAATCAAGCTCTTACTACTGTGCCCCATCAATTTAGGCGCCATAAACAGAACAAGTTCATCGACCAGCTGCTGTTCAAACATTTTACCTGCCAAGGTTGCGCCCGCTTCTAACAGTACTAAGTTAACGCCGCGCTCGGCTAATAATAACAATAAAGCGCGTAAATCTACTTTGCTATTGTTTTGCTCAACCACTACTTGTTCAACAAAATGCGGCCAAGTGTGCGATTTATCAAGTGTTGTACGTGCAATAATTATTTTAGATGGTTGCTGAAATAACGCGAGATCCGGCGTTAGTCGATTTTGCGAATCAATAATCACGCGGATTGGCTGGCGAGTACTGTGTTTTGCATCAGTATCTGTCAATTCATCAGGGCGGACATTTAATTTCGCATTATCGACAATAACGGTATCTGCCCCTGACAGTACCGCACAACTTTCTGCCCGTAAATCTTGCACTGCGCGGCGCGATTCACTACTGGTAATCCATTTACTTTCACCATTTTCAAGTGCCGTTTTGCCATCAAGGCTTGCCGCTAATTTACAGCGTACAAAAGGCAAGTTGGTGCGCATGCGTTTTAAAAAGCCCAAATTGAGTGCTTCGGCTTCATCGTTTAATAAGCCAAAATCGGTTTCGATTCCGGCATCTTCGAGCATTTTTAAACCGCGACCTGCGACTTCTGGGTTTGGATCCACCATAGCAGCGACAACTCGGCTAACGCCTGCTTTAATTAGGCCTTCAGCACATGGCGGCGTGCGACCATAATGCGAACACGGTTCTAGCGTGACGTACGCGGTTGCCCCTTTAGCATTGTCACCTGCCATTTTCAGTGCATGCACTTCGGCATGAGGACCACCTGCTTGAATATGAAAGCCTTCACCGATGATTTGATTATCTTTAACTAAAACGCAACCTACGTTGGGGTTAGGCGTGGTGGTAAATCGACCGCGTTTAGCAAGCTCGATAGCGCGCGCCATATATTTGTGATCACATTCAGAAAAGCGATTGTTGTGCATCAGATTACTCACCTAAGCGTGCGATTTCTTCGCCAAATTCTTTAATGTCTTCAAATGAGCGGTAAACAGATGCAAAACGTACGTAAGCAACTTTATCGAGTTTTTTCAGCGCTTCCATAATAAATTCGCCGACCGTTTTACTGTCAACTTCGCGCTCACCTGTTGCACGCAATTGCGATTTAATTTGGTGTACTACTTCTTCTACTTGTTCTGTACTGACAGGGCGTTTTTCTAGCGCACGATGCAAACCATTGCGAAGTTTATCTTCATTAAACGGTTCTCGGCTGCCGTCTTGCTTGATTACGCGTGGCATAACAAGCTCAGCACCTTCAAAGGTAGTAAAACGTTCGTGACATTCATTACATTCGCGACGGCGGCGAACCTGATGACCACCACCTACTAAGCGTGAATCGATAACTTTGGTGTCATTGGCTGTACAAAAAGGACAATGCATAAACAACTCTCGAAAGAAAAAAGGCCGCAAAAAAGCGGCCTTATCATATCATGTTAACAATGAGAAAACATTATGCGTAAACAGGGTGTTTCGCACAAATTGCTTTTACTTTCTCACGTACTTCATCTTGTACTTTTGTATCTTCGATGTTGTCTAGCACATCACAGATCCAGCCAGTTAACTCTTTTGCTTCTGCTTCTTTAAAACCACGACGCGTGATTGCAGGAGAACCGATACGCAGACCAGACGTTACAAACGGAGAACGTGGGTCGTTTGGTACTGAGTTTTTGTTAACTGTAATGTAAGCATTACCAAGTGCTGCGTCCGCATCTTTACCTGTGATATCTTTGTTGATTAAATCAAGTAAGAATAGGTGGTTGTCTGTTTTACCAGAAACAACGTCGTAACCACGTGCTTTAAATACTTCAACCATAGCTTGCGCATTCTTAACAACTTGTGTTTGGTATGCTTTGAACTCTGGCTCTAGTGCTTCTTTAAATGCAACCGCTTTAGCAGCGATTACGTGACATAAAGGACCACCTTGACCACCTGGGAATACCGCAGAGTTTAACTTTTTGTAAATCTCTTCGTCACCACAGTTAGACACGATTAAGCCACCACGAGGACCCGCTAGTGTTTTGTGTGTTGTTGTCGTAACCACGTGTGCAAATGGCACTGGGCTTGGGTATACGCCTGCAGCAACAAGGCCAGCAACGTGTGCCATATCAACTAGAAGGTAAGCACCTACTTTGTCTGCGATTTCACGGAATTTAGCCCAATCAACAATACCTGAGTATGCTGAGAAACCACCGATAATCATTTTAGGCTTGTGCTCTAGTGCTAGCGCTTCAACTTGTGCGTAGTCGATTTCGCCAGTTTCTTCGTTTAGGCCGTACTGAACTGCGTTGTACGTTTTACCTGAGAAGTTTACGTGTGAACCGTGAGTTAGGTGACCGCCGTGTGCAAGGCTCATACCTAAAACTGTGTCGCCCGGCTGAAGTAACGCTTGGAATACTGCCGCGTTTGCTTGCGAACCCGCGTGCGGTTGCACGTTTGCGTAATCTGTACCGAATAATTCGTTAGCGCGATCAATTGCTAATTGCTCAACAACATCAACGTGCTCACAACCACCGTAGTAACGCTTGTAAGGGTAACCTTCCGCGTATTTGTTAGTTAACTGAGAACCTTGTGCTTCAAGTACACGCGGGCTACAGTAGTTTTCAGACGCGATAAGTTCGATGTGCTCTTCTTGACGCTGCTTTTCTTTTTCCATTGCGCCAAATAGTTCTGGATCAAAATCCGAGATATTCATGCTACGTTCTAACATGGTTACTCCTAAATAGAAGATGGTTGTGGGATAAAGGGCGTATTGTACGCTTAAAAAGCGCCCTTGCCTACTTTGTATATGTGAAGTTATTTAAACAGGGATTGAAAATTTTTCACAGTGTATTTTTAATGATATTTTTAAATCGAAATATAAATATTTAAAATACAACACAAACCATTCATTAAATTTAATTATGCAACTACCAGTGTTTGCCTAATGATACAAAAAAGCTGGATTCGCCATCGTCGGTTGCGCCAAAACCAAATGCAGCTGGGCCAAAGCGTGTATCGGTGCCAACAAACAAGCTGCTGGCAAAAATAAGCTCAGATAAATCGACGCTTTGTTGAATATCCCACACATTACCTACTTCAGCACTCACACCAAGGTAAAGTGGCATGCTGGTCATATTAAGCATATCGCGTCCTAAATCGTATTGATAAATCACTGCGCCAAACGTTTTTTTAGGACCGTTTAACACGTTTTTGCCATAACCTGATAAGTTTAAAAAACCACCCAAGCGCTCAGTATTAACGGTAAATGTACCGTCTGATTCATAACTGGTATACGATGCTGTGCCAACTAAGCCGTGGTGGCGAATAGAAAAAGCGCCGCGCCAATCAATTTTGTATTTACTGGCATAGCGACTGTCGATTGGGTCCAGGCGATCATCGTACGCTTCTTTAAAACGCCCATAATAAACACGTAGTCGATTACCTTGGGTTGGAAAACTAATGCTATCTAAGGTGTCATACATCAAACTGCTGTAAAACCCCGTTTGATCAAAGGGGAATTTATCATTTATCAATGATTTTTGTTCAAGTTCGCCTACATCACGTATTGTGCCAAACTCAAATCGCCAAAAATTGTTAATGTTGTAACCGAGCGCCAAATTACCACGTAGGTGATTCTTTTCTAAATCAAAGTACGCTTGCGTTACCGTTTGTAGCTTGTATCTGTCTTTGATAAACGCGAGGCGAGCACTCGCATAATAGTCATCTTCTGCGTTTAGTGGTTGATAAAATTCGGTCGCGATATACTCTTCAAAACCAAGCGAGATCTCATTGCGCCAAAGCCCTCCATAGCGATTAATATTGCCGCGCGTAAACGCCATATCAATTGAGAGCACCGAGTTTACTGTCACGTCACTTTGATAATTAGCGCCAAAATCTAAATAGTTTGGCCCCCACGATTTACCAATTGTTTTTAATACCAACACTCGCCCTTGCTCGGTATCTTTAAACTCGGTTTCAACACGCTCAAATTCATTGAGCGCATAAACGCGATTTACCGCCTGCTGCACATCATGCTCTGACGGAGTGTCTCCTAGGTTAATCGAAAAGTGTTTGAGTATCAATTTATTATTTACATCTGACAAATTATCCAACGAAATCGCAAGTACTGGGTTATAAATTGGCTGAAACCACACTTGGCTGCGCTCGCGCTTAGCGACTTGATACGCCTCAAATGCACTCGGTGAAATAGCTAAGGATTGCAGTTTTGGTTCTGCGATTTTTGCAGCGGCAAGGCCGCGCACTAATGACTCTTCTAAATCAGCCCAGTCAGTGGTGCTTAAGTCATCAATGTCAGGGCGAATATAAATGTCCTTTTCACTTAGCAAACGTTTTTGCCATTGTGTTGAGGCATTGGTCAAAATGGTAGAAAGCTGGCCAAGTACTTCCATGGTTGATGTGAACTCATTCGACTGAGCAAGTGATGCACCTATATCTACGGCTATAATGACATCTGCGCCCATCTCTTTTACTACGTCAACCGGCAAATTATTGGCGATACCACCATCAACCAGCAAGCGACCATCAATTTCGGTCGGCTGCACAGCCCCGGGTACCGAAGCCGAAGCTTGCATTGCTTCAGCAATACTACCAGATGAAATTACCACGGCTTCACTGGTCGATAAATCGGTCGCAATTGCGCGATATGGGATTGCCAGCTGGTCAAAATCATCGAACAAATGCACTGAACGGGTGGAGTTTCGCAATAAACGACTCATACTTTGCCCGACAAGCAAACCTTTAGATGAGCGCAATGCACCGTCACGAATACCAAAATTCAGCTGTAGATTATATTTATCGCGTAACTCTTTATCCCGATAGCGTAATACTTCTCTTGGGATATCATCTGAATAGCCTTGGTTCCAATCTTCATTAAGCATAAATTTTTCAATTTCACTTGCTGAATATCCCAAGGCATACATGCCCGCAACATAAGCGCCAATGCTGGTACCTGCGATATAATCGATTTTTACATTATTGGCTTCAAGTACCTTTAACACGCCAATGTGCGCGCCGCCTTTGGCGCCGCCACCACCGAGCACTAAACCTATTTTTGGCTGATTCGATGCACTCAGTTCAAAACTCATCAATATTGAACAAAATAAAAGGTAAAGAGAGGTTTTATTAAGCGCAGGCATAGGTAAGCAATTACTATTATTTTTATGTGACTTTACCTTAACTTAACAGAATGACATTTTAAATCTACTACGACATTGAATGCCCCCATTTATCACACTACAATATGCAGCAATTACATTATTAAAATCACTATAGGATTATTCATGCCTTTACCGGATAAGTTTATCTACACGATGCATCGTGTAAGTAAAGTAGTGCCGCCAAAGCGTACTATTTTAAAAGATATCTCGCTTTCATTTTTCCCTGGCGCAAAAATTGGTGTGCTTGGTTTAAACGGTGCAGGTAAATCTACCTTGCTTCGTATTATGGCGGGTGTTGATACCGAGTTTGAAGGTGAAGCGCGCGCGTTCCCTGATACAAAAATTGGTTACCTACCACAGGAACCTGTACTAGACGAAAACAAAACAGTACGTGAAACAGTTGAAGAAGCGCTTTCTGAAGTGACGAATGCCCTTGCACGTTTAGATGAAGTTTACGCTGAATACGCAATGGACGGCGCGGACTTTGACGCATTGGCAAAAGAGCAAGGTGAACTTGAAGCAATTATTCAGGCGCACGATGGTCACAACCTAGATAATGCACTAGAGCGTGCTGCCGATGCACTTCGTTTACCAGAGTGGGACACGCCAATTAAAGTACTTTCAGGTGGTGAGCGTCGTCGTGTAGCGATTTGTCGCTTATTACTTGAAAAGCCAGACATGCTATTACTCGACGAACCAACTAACCATTTAGATGCTGAGTCAGTAGCTTGGTTAGAGCGTTTCTTACACGATTACGAAGGCACCGTTGTGGCGATTACCCACGACCGTTATTTCCTAGATAACGTGGCAGGTTGGATTTTAGAGCTAGACCGTGGTGAAGGTATTCCGTGGGAAGGTAACTACTCATCATGGCTTGAGCAAAAAGATGCACGTTTGAAGCAAGAAGAAAAAGCGGAAAAAGCACGTCAGAAATCAATTGCGCAAGAACTTGAGTGGGTGCGTTCAAACCCGAAAGGCCGTCAGGCTAAATCGAAAGCACGTATGGCGCAATTCTCAGAACTACAACATTCTGATTATCAAAAGCGTAACGAAACTAACGAGCTATTTATTCCACCAGGTCCTCGCCTAGGTGATAAAGTACTAGAAGTAAATAACATCAAAAAAGGCTACGGCGACCGTGTACTAATTGATGATTTAAGCTTCTCAGTACCAAAAGGTGCAATCGTCGGTATTATCGGTGCTAACGGTGCTGGTAAATCAACCTTATTCCGTATGCTAGGTGGTCAAGAAACACCAGATGCAGGCTCATTTGAACTTGGTGAAACCGTTGAACTTGCAACAGTTGACCAGTTCCGTGACGATTTAGATGGTTCAAACACCGTATTCCAAGAATTATCTGAAGGCCAAGACGTATTGAAAATTGGTAACTTTGAAATTGCTAGCCGTGCTTATGTATCGCGCTTTAACTTCAAAGGTAACGACCAGCAGAAATACGTGAAAGACTTATCAGGTGGTGAGCGTAATCGTCTTCACTTAGCCAAGCTATTAAAAGCTGGCGGTAACATGATCTTACTCGATGAGCCTACCAATGACCTCGACGTTGAAACACTACGTGCACTTGAGAATGCCATTTTAGAATTCCCAGGTTGTGTAATGTGTATCTCGCACGACCGTTGGTTCCTTGACCGTATTGCTACGCATATTCTTGATTACCGTGATGAAGGTCAAGTTAACTTCTTCGAAGGTAACTACACCGAATACGAAGCATGGCTTAAGAAAACGCTTGGTGCAGAAGCGGCGCAACCTAAGCGTATTAAGTACAAGAAAATCGGTTAATTGGTTTTCACACAATACAAAAAAAGCCCGCACATTGCGGGCTTTTTAATGCATAAACGTTATTAACGTTTTAGCACAGCTTCTGGCTGATTAAGCAATTTTATTAGTGGGTTTTCATCAAGCACTTTCTCTTTTAAGAAGTAACCAATCACTAAACCAACAACAAAACCACCGATGTGCGCACCATAATCAACGCCATCTTGTAATACAATTAAACCGAAAATATTAATTGCTATCCAAATTGCAAAGAACCACACCGCGCTCAGTTTCTTTTGATAGATAACAAACATAAAGGTTAAGCTAGCGTGTCTAAACCACATTAAGTACATGCCAAATAATCCTGCGATTGCACCACTGGCACCAACTGATGGAATATTCGGATCTTGCGACATAACTAAGCTAAACAGCGATGCACCTATGCCACATATTAAATAATACATAAGGTATTTTTTATGGCCGAGCGCATCTTCTAAGTTATCGCCAATAATGTATAAGAAATACATATTTCCGACTAAATGCATCACAGAGCCATGTAAAAAGACGCACGTTAATAGAGTCCAAATCTCTTGGCCGTTGTTAACATCTGCAGGTCTCAGTGCAAAGTTTTCTAAGACAAATTCAAAGCTTTCGATGTTAAAGAAATACGCACAGAAAATCAGAATATTAATCGCAATTAAAGACCAGTTTACCCAAGGTTTTGACTTGGTTTTTAAGTTATATTCCACTGGCATTTGCGTTAAAAATTGGAATAAGTAGGTTTTCCAAGATACTTTTTTATTTAGTTCATCAAGTGCACCGCGTAACTCAGGACTGTTCTCCACTGACGTAAGTTCGTCTTTATCAATCCAGCTACCATCACACTTACGACAAATATCCAGTTCAGTTTGATAATCTTTTAATAAGTGCACCGCTTCCAAATGGCTGCCGCAATCAGGGCAGTTTAATTCTGTGCTACCTTGAGGCTCACCAAAGTGATGGCTATAACATTCGCCAATCGGGCCGTCATTAATCTCTTCAATCATGCGATTAACTTGGTTTTTCTCAAACCACAAACCGCCGCACTGACGGCAAACATCAATTTCTTCACCGCAATAATGGGTAACTTCTAGTGCTACATTAACGCACTTTGGACAACGTTTGGTCATGGCTCATTACTCTCCTTTTAATACGCCAATTTGAATATCTTCTTTCGCTAACAAGCGTTTTAGCTCATCAGCACTGTCTTTAAGTTTTAACAGCGGGCCATTTTTGAAATATTCCGTTTGTTCTAACAATAATTTTGATGCATGGCGTGAACCAATGGCCCAGCGACCTACCTGATCGATGGTGCGGTCGGCTTTACCATAAAAGCGGCGCACTTCAGAAAGAATTTCACTCGGCGTTTCCAAAGTAGTGGGATTGTACTTCATGGTTTGCCAAACGTATTTGTCGAGCATTGGGCGCTGCTCTGTAATCACTACTTTTGGCGGGCTTTTGGCGAGGACTTTTGCGTACGTTTCAATTTCTTTAACCGCGTCATCTAATTCATCGTATAACGACATGCGCAGATAATAGTTATCTTCCATTTTGCTTAACGTATCGAATTTTAGCGCTTGTTCAAGACCGCTTTGCGCAGCTAAATATACACCAACAATTGTCGATACAATCATAAACGCCTGATTTAACCAAAATCCGGTTTTTTTCAATTCACCGTGATCAATCTTTTGTTTTTCAGCGTGTTCTGGCATTGTTTTTCCCTTTAAAAATAAATTCCATAAGTGGCGCCCGCTATTTAAACATATCAGCATGAAAATATTTAATATTTTTTGTTAATCGGCTATGCTTTAAAGATGACGATAAGGAGCGCTCCTAATGCAAGAACGACGACATTTCACTCGAATTATTTACCGCACGCCTGCAAAATTAACTTTTATGGGCGTAGAGTATAACGCTGAAATCCTTGATTTATCGCTTAAAGGTGCACTTTTAAATAAGCCTGATAACTGGCCTACTGCGTGCGATCTTTCGCATCACGCCAAGTTAGTGTTTCAACTTTCTAACAGTGATATTGCGATTGAGATGCTGGTGTCGCTGGCACATGTTGAAAGTGACCAATTGGGGCTACGCTGTGAGCAAATTGAAATTGACAGTGTGACGCATTTAAAACGTCTTATCGAACTCAATATGGGAGATGAAGAAGAGCTTTATCGTGAGCTTGAGCATTTATCGGTGTTAAACGATTAGACGGTCTCAATATCGCAGCAAAAGTTAGCTGCATGTAATGTGTTTAAAATCGCAGCCTCGTTTTGAGATCACTAACACGCGCTAAAGCGCGTTTTCTATTTATTGTGAGCTTGAAGCTTATTCGCGCAAGTCATTTTTAGCATTGCCACTTCCTCCTTTGTTAACCTTTTTGTCATCAAATATAGCCAAAACAATTTTTATATTTATTGCGACTGTATAGGTTTAACACCTTTCACAGCCAGTACAACCCCTACCGCCATTATTACCTATTAAAAAGCGCACCCTTATACACTCTTTAATCCTGCAAATATTGAATCATTATTTTCATTAAAAACGTGGAGTGTTGAGAGTTTGACAGCGTTGCAATTACACTCATTAAGCGGTACGCCTTAAAAGACGAAAGACTTTATGATTATTGACGCTTATACATTTACGATTGAATTAATTGATAATCATTATCATTTTTATTGACTTGCAATTCTGCGCAGTATAATCTTACCAACATGTAAACCTAGCAGGGAAAAACCATGGAAGTTATTTTGATTGCTTTTTCATTTATTACGGTAATTATTGCAATGTCGTGCTATTTCAAAAGTAACCAATGCGCTGAAAGTATTCGCTTTGATAGCAATAGCCCGATTGGTCTTTATTGGTTGCTGGCGGTCGTATCGTCTGCACTAGCCCTATTTACAGCAGTTACAGCGTTAGGCGTATATGAAGGAACCCTTGCTTGGTTATCAATTCACACATTGATTTTAGTGCCTGTCTTATTGTTCTCCCCGTTCAAACTCTCACAAGATAAGCCGCAATAAAAAATAGCGCCATTTGGCGCTATTTTTTGGTACTCGATTTGTCAATACAACACAGAAGCTTACTCTTGAAAGTAAGTGCCCCAGCCATCGTATTCCACACCAGCTTTTGCAGCAAGATCGATAAGTTTATCTACATCTTCAAGAATAAGTTCTGCGTCAAGTTCACATTCAACTACAACGTCAAAGCCCCAAATTTTGCTGCCATCTTCTAATTCAAGTTCAGCTGGGTCTTCCACGTCAAAACCAAGTTTGAATGCAGCAAGTGCCGCTTCTTCTAACTTATCAAAATCTTCACATACAAAGTGGTGCTCTACTTCGTACAGTTTGTCTGGGTTTGAACCGTCTTCTAATAACGACTCAACAATGTCTTCACTTATTTCGCGCCAGTTTTCCACAATCGCTCTCTACTTTAGCATCTAGCTGTTCAATTTTACTCTGCATCATAGCATGAATTCGCTTTGCGTGCTCTCTTGCCGATACATCCTTTTCCAACGAAATCGGATCAAGTAATTCAACGTAAATGGTTGGATTAGCCCAACGATTTAAGTTAATACGCCCTGTTGTTGTACTCATACAAACAGGCACAACCTCCACACCGGCTTGCATAGCGGTGTGAAACGCGCCTGTTTTAAATGGTAATAAACCACGGCCATAACTGCGCGTACCTTCAGGGAATAACCACACAGAAATCTTATCGTTTTTAATTTTTGATGCGGCCTTATCAATTGTGCCTTTTGCTTTCGATTTATTATTGCGGTCAATTAAAATATTGCCTGACAACCAATACAGCTGGCCAAAAAATGGAATAAAGCGAATGCTTTTTTTACCAATACTTACGGTATTTTCTGGTACTGCATTTGTAACCGTAAACAAATCATAGTTATTTTGATGGTTAGATACATAGACGTAGGATTTATTTTTATCCAGTTTGTCTAATCCCTTCACTTCAACTTTTGCGCCCAATAACACCTGCATGCTGCCATACCAAGAAGCAAAACGATGAACATGGTTGCGGTTAAACGGCATCACTAAACACAATAGCAAGCCAAAGATCGCACTAAAAAAGATAAAAATCGCAAGTAGTACTAAGCGAACAGCAAATATCAAAATAACGTCTCCAATAACTAAGCGCGCCATTATACGAATTTTAGCTAACATGTGTAAGCTAAAATACACGGTTTACAAAAAAACCAGCCCCATATTGAGACTGGTTTTCGTTATTTTAACGCTTTTCGACGCAAAGAAGCACTAATCTTCGCTATTTTCCGCATCAATAGCATCGTCGATCAATTCTTGTGCGGCAGTAAACTCAACTTCCATTAAATCTACACGCTGTAAACCACGCGGTAACTTATTACCACGTCTGCCACGCTCGCCGTAGTAATGTTCTAAATCACTTGGTTTTAACGTTAGTTTACGCTTACCTGCATGTAACGTAACAGATGCGCCATCTGGCACAATGCCCAGCACTTTAACAAACTCTTCTCGCGATTTAACACGGGCACTCGGAATGGAAATGATCTTATTTCCTTTACCTTTACCTAGTTTTGGCAAATCACGAATTGGGAAGATCAGCATGCGACCTTCGTTGGAGATTGCTAAACAGCGATCTGTCGTAATGTCGTGAATTGGCTGTGGTGTCATTAATAATGCAGCTTCTGGAATCGTTACCAGTGCTTTACCGTTCTTATTTTTACTCACCAAGTCGTTAAACTCGGTAATAAAGCCATAACCTGCATCTGATGCCATCAGGAAGTTGGCTTTTTCTTCACCCATAACCACGTGTTCAAGGTTCGCTCCAGGTGCCACATTAAAGCGCCCTGTCATTGGTTCACCTTGGCTACGCGCAGAAGGTAAACTATGGGTATCGGTTGCAAATGCTCGGCCAGAGCTATCTAAGAATACACTAGGCTGATTGCTGCGCCCTTTAGCAAGAGACTTAAAGCTGTCACCTGATTTATAACTCAGGCCTTCCGCGTCAATATCATGGCCTTTAGCAAAACGTGCCCAGCCTTTTTCAGAAAGCACAACAGTAACGCTTTCTGATGGCATTAAGTCTTTTTCACTTAAGGCTTTAGCTTCACCGCGCTCAACTACAGGCGAACGACGGTCGTCACCATAAAGCTCAGCGGCTTCTTGAATTTCTTTTTTCAGTAACGTCGACATACGACGCTCTGAGCCAAGGGTTAATTCAAGCTTATCGCGCTCTTTGGCAAGCTCGTCTTGCTCACCGCGAATTTTCATTTCTTCTAATTTAGCAAGATGGCGAAGTTTAAGTTCTAAAATTGCTTCCGCTTGCGTTTCAGTGATACCAAAACGCGCCATTAAAACTGGCTTTGGCTCATCTTCGCTGCGGATAATTTCAATTACTTCGTCGATATTTAAAAAGGCAATCAATAAGCCTTCTAAAATATGTAAACGTGCCAATACTTTGTCTAAGCGGTATTGTAAACGGCGACGAACCGTTTCGCGTCTAAACACTAACCACTCAGATAGAATTGTTTTTAAGTCTTTTACTTGAGGACGGCCGTTTAGCCCCAGCATGTTTAAGTTAACACGGTAGTTTTTCTCAAGGTCGGTGGTCGCAAATAAGTGTGCCATAAGTGGCTCAGCTTTTACGCGATTTGAACGCGGCACAATTACAATGCGCGTTGGATTTTCATGATCAGATTCATCACGTAAATCAGCCACCATAGGTAACTTTTTAGCGCGCATTTGCGTAGCTATTTGCTCTAACACTTTGGCACCAGAGCACTGATGAGGTAACGCCGTAATGACAATATCACCTTGCTCTTCAGTATACACCGCGCGCATTTTGATAGAGCCTTTACCACTTGAGTAGATTTTGCGAATTTCAGCCTTAGGCGTAATGATTTCCGCATCCGTTGGGTAATCCGGTGCTTGTACTAAATCAAGCAGCTCTTCAAGTTCGGTTTTTGGTTTATCCAGTAATATACAACACGCATCAGCCACTTCGCGTACGTTGTGCGGCGGAATATCGGTTGCCATACCTACAGCAATACCAGTAATACCATTCAATAAAATATGCGGTAAACGTGCTGGCAGTACTTCCGGCTCCTTCATGGTGCCGTCGAAGTTTGGGATCCAATCGACTGTGCCTTGGCCTAGTTCTTTTAATAAAACCTCAGAGAACTTAGATAAACGTGCTTCGGTGTAACGCATTGCCGCGAAAGACTTAGGATCATCTGCCGCCCCCCAGTTACCTTGACCATCCACCAGCGGATAACGGTAAGAAAACGGCTGCGCCATCAGTACCATGGCTTCATAGCAGGCGCTATCACCGTGTGGGTGATATTTACCGAGTACATCACCCACGGTACGGGCTGATTTTTTATATTTTGCCGCTGCCGATAGGCCTAGTTCACTCATCGCGTAGACAATACGACGTTGTACTGGTTTCAAACCGTCGCCAATGTGTGGCAAGGCACGGTCTTTAATTACATACATTGAGTAATTTAAATAGGCGCTTTGCGTAAACTGCGCCATTGTTTGTTTTTCTATCCCTTGCATCGCGAGGGTATCGAGATCTGACATGCTCGTTTACCTAAATTTTTTAATGCTAGTTATGAGTTCCATGAATCCGCTTGGTCGCCACTGGTTTCTAACCACTCACGACGATCGCTTGAGCGCTTCTTGGCAAGTAACATATCCATTACTTCCAACGTTTCTTCGTCGCCCTCTAAGCTTAATTGCACTAAGCGGCGAGTATTTGGATCCATTGTCGTCTCACGCAGCTGCATTGGGTTCATTTCACCCAAGCCTTTAAAGCGTTGCACATTCACTTTGCCACGCTTTTTCTCTGCTTCAATACGGTCTAAAATGCCGGTCTTTTCATCTTCATCAAGGGCATAAAATACTTCTTTACCCACATCGATTCGGTAAAGCGGTGGCATTGCTACATATACGTGCCCTTGCTCTACCAACACTGGGAAGTGTTTTACAAACAGTGCACACAACAAGGTTGCGATGTGCAATCCATCGGAATCCGCATCCGCTAAAATACAAATTTTGTGATAGCGTAGATTAGTTAAATCTTTTGAATCTGGATCCATACCAATCGCCACAGAGATATCATGTACTTCTTGCGACGCAAGAATTTGTCCTGACTCGACTTCCCACGTATTAAGAATTTTACCGCGCAGTGGCATTACCGCTTGGAACTCACGATCGCGTGCTTGTTTAGCTGAACCACCCGCCGAATCACCCTCTACTAAAAAAAGTTCGCTGCGCTCGCTCTCTTGCGTGCTACAGTCGGTTAATTTACCCGGTAATGCAGGGCCTGAGGTGATTTTTTTACGAACCACTTTTTTCGCCGCACGCATACGTTTTTGCGCGTTGCTAATACAAATTTCGGCAAGCAACTCTGCAATATCTGTGTGCTCATTAAGCCATAAGCTAAACGAATCTTTTACCACACCCGAGACAAATGCTGAGGTTGCACGTGACGATAATTTTTCTTTAGTTTGACCTGCAAATTGTGGGTCCTGCATTTTGACCGAAAGCACATAACTACAACGGTCCCAAATATCGTCAGGTGTTAGTTTTACCCCACGCGGTAATAAATTGCGGAATTCACAAAATTCGCGCATTGCTTCTAGCAAACCTTGGCGCAGCCCATTTACATGGGTACCACCTTGCGCTGTTGGAATAAGGTTTACATAACTCTCATAAACCCCTTCGCCGCCTTCAGGCAACCATAATACTGCCCAATCCACACCTTCAGTGGAACCGGCAAACTCACCGGTAAATGGTTGTTTCGGTAAGACTTCGTATTCTTTTAACGCGTCAGCAAGGTAATCTTTTAAGCCATCTTCAAAAAACCATTCAATGGTTTCTTTAGTTTGCTTATTGATAAAACGGATTTTCAAGCCAGGACACAGAACCGCTTTGGCTTTTAATAAATGCTTGAGCTTTGATAGCGAGAAATTTGCCGAGTCGAAGTAGCTTGGATCAGGCCAAAAGTGTACTGACGTACCGGTGTTGCGCTTGCCCACCGTACCGACCTCGGTTAAGTCTTGTACCTTATCGCCGTTCTCAAACGCAATTTCATACACTTTTGCATCGCGTCGTACGGTAACTAATACACGCGTTGATAAGGCATTTACGACGGAAATACCTACCCCGTGTAAACCACCTGAGAATTGATAGTTTTTGTTGGAAAACTTACCACCGGCGTGCAATTTGGTAAGAATAAGCTCAACGCCCGGAATACCTTCTTCAGGGTGAATATCGATTGGCATACCACGGCCATCATCGACTACTTCCAGCGAGTTGTCTTCGTGCAGGATCACATCAATTTTCGATGCATGCCCAGCTAAGGCTTCATCCACACTGTTATCGATAACTTCTTGGCCAAGGTGGTTTGGACGTGTGGTATCGGTATACATGCCGGGACGGCGCTTTACCGGTTCGAGTCCATTTAAAACCTCAATGGCTTCTGCATTATAATCTTGTGTCGTCATGAAATGCGGTTCTTTTTATATTAATTATCTTTGATACCTAGCTGCCCTTTTCTGGGTATTTTTTTACTAGGTTTTAGCGCGTTTTTATAGGTTATTCCCTTATCACTATTGTTTTACGATATTTTCAGGAAATCTACAATAACAGGAAAATAACGTTCGAACCCTATAAAGCTGTGATCGCCAGCAAATTCAACGTGCTGACGGCAGTTTTTATAATAATCGACCGCCTGTGAAAAATCTAATACTTCATCACCCATCTGTTGTAAAAGTAAAATCAACTCAGGCTGTGACAAGTTGGCAATGTAAAACTGCTTTAACTGGTCAACATGACGTTCAGTCACATCGTAATAGTAATCTTGATACGGGTTGTACTGCGTACCTAGGTAATCATGCATTAGATCAAATGGTGCAACGGCCGGATTAACAACCACCGCTGGCAGTTGATAGCGCTCGGATAAAATAGTCGCAAAATACCCGCCTAATGAACTACCAATCAATTTAGTATTGGCCGTTATTAGCGCTTCGAGCGTCAGCAAAATTTCACGCGGTTCATGGTTTAGTTTTGGTACTAAATACTCAACATCATGATGTTTCGCTAAATACTGACCAAATTGTTGTGCTTTAAATGATTCTGGTGAGCTATTAAAACCATGAATGTATATTACGCGTTGTTTAGCCATACTACCTGAGTGTTTAAACTGCCATTTTGCTGTAATCGTATCATACGAAAGGCAGGACCTAAGTCGACTTGTTGCCAATCGCTGGTATTTTTTTCAAATTGTATCGAGGTGGCGGGCGTAGCAAATACTGCAAACTCGTTAAACAACCAGCTGTAATCGTTATGAACATGTCCATGGATTAACCCTTTCACCTTTTTAAATTGGGTTAATTGTGAAAGCAGTGCTTCACCATTTTCCAACATATGTTTATCAAGATAACCCTGAATAGGAATTGGATGATGATGAGTAAACAGCAAAGCATGCTTAGTATTGTCCGTTAACTCATGTTTTATCTCGTTGAGGTGTGTATCAGTTACACACCCTGCAGGCGTTGGCCCTTTTGAGTTAGCTAATAGCACTTGCCAGTGATCATTTTCCAACACTTTGCTGTCGCGAATGCCATACTGACTAAAAATCTCGCGATAAATATCTATTTCGTCGTGATTGCCCGGTAGCCAAAACAACTTATCACTAAGGCCTGCTTGTTGTACCAATTGAGCAAACAAGTGATATGACGCTTCACTGTGGTCTTGTGTTAAATCTCCGCCAAAAATAATGGCATCGCATTCAATTGATTTAATACACGCCAATGTTTTTGCTAAATTATTTGCGGTATTTACACAAAAATATTCACCATTTGGTTCCGCAAAAACATGACTATCGGTGATATGAACCAGTGTTAATTGCGCTTTATCAAAGTGTTCGCGTTGGCTAAACCATGTCATGATCGGTATCCCAGTGGAAAGTACTACGCCCTTGGTTAATACAGTATTCTAACCAATCTTTTAAAAATGCATTCAATTGATATTTTTCATCTTTTTGATGCATATCAGGGTTTGGGTAACCATAAGCCGGTTTGACCCGTTTGGGATAATATTTACATACTACTTCTGCAACTTTGGCATCGTGATAAACACGCACGTTTAAATCAGGTCGCGTAAATCCTATCACTTGGTGGTCTGTTTGTTTAAGCGAGACTAAATTAGTGTAAGGAGATGCTTCTAATACGGTAAGCGTAAATTCAAAACCACCAACCAATACCTTATTCACCGCCCCTCTATCATTTTCTTTTGGCATCAGGCGGTTTATACGTGCATAGTTTTGCTCACATAAACGAATGTACTTAGGTAAATTTTGTCGATAAGCCTGTGCTAACACGTACGGTACTTCTCTCTTATTGCATCAATATTTAATTTAAGCCACTGCAAGCAAATTACGGTGGCTGCGTTATCCATTTCACCTTCATCAAGTAGTTGAAACGCCTGTTCTACTGGAATTACATGTACCCTAATATCTTCACCTTCTTCAGGTACGCCATAAATGCCACCAGCTTGCGATAAATCCGCTTCACCATAATATAAGTATAAACGCTCTGATGTTCCGCCGGGGCTTGAAAGATACGACAGCATAAACTCAATATTATTAAGTTCTATGCCAGACTCTTCTTTCGCTTCTTTTTTTACCACTGCTTCGTAATCTTTACTGCCATCAGTCATACCTGCAATCACTTCAAGCAACCATGGCGATTTATCATCGTTAAATGCGCCAATGCGTATTTGTTCGATAAGCAGCACCGCATCCAATTTTGGATCATAAGGTAAGACTGCCACTGCATCGCCGCGTTCAAATATTTCTCGCACAATCACATCGGATTGCCCACCGGTAAATAATGCGTGACGAAAGTGATATTCATCAATTTTAAAAAAACCGTTAAAAGTGCGCTTTTTCGCGACGATTTCTACGTCTGATTGCTTGAATTTTGTAATTTTGGCCATATAAAAGGTGATTAATTAGTTTAAAATCTATTCGATAATCTATCGAATTTTCGGTATTTTAGCTGATAAAGTGAATAAAACGAATTTTTCATATTCTGTTACACTTGAATACTTTGTTTTACTGTATTGTTTTTCTAATCAATAAAAAAACACGCTAAGATGCTTTCAAAAATTGTCTGGGGATGACAACCACTATGAAAAAGAAATTACTATCTGCGCTTGTTGCATTAAGCTGTGGCTTTTCAGTTACACACGCTAATGCAGAAGACCTTATGCAAGTATACGAAATTGCACTTGCAAACGATCCTGTTGTACTAAAAGCAAAAGCAACACGTGATGCACAAGACTACAACACAGACATTGCGATGTCGCGTTTATTACCACAAATTGGCGCATCAATGGGTTATAGCAAAGTTGATGGCGATGCTGGCGATTCTGACACGTTCAGCCGCGGCGTTAGACTAGACCAAGACCTATTCAACTTAGGCTCATGGAAGTCACTAAACATTGCAGAAAAGCAAGCGCTACAAGCTGATGCTAGCTACCGATTAGCACAACAAAACCTGATTGTACGCGTGTCAAATGCTTACTTTAACGTACTAGCACGCCAAGATGATTTAGAGTTTGTGCGCGCAGAAAAGCGTGCGATTGAGCGTCAGTTAGAGCAAACGAAACAGCGTCACGCAGTAGGCTTAACAGCAATTACTGACGTACACGAAGCGCAAGCACAGTACGATAACGCAGTAGCCCGTGAAATTGTAGCACTTAACGATGTTGAAACCGCTCGTGAAGAACTAGGTGAAATCACAGGTAAATATCACGAAAAGCTTAACGCACTTAATACAGACAAATTCTCAACGGTAAAACCAGCTCGTAAGAGCACTGAGTTTGTTGAATCTGCAAAAGAAAACAATATTTCACTGCAGGTATCACGCGTTTCTGTAGATATTGCGAAAGAGCAAATTGAACAAGCAAAAGCAGGTCATTATCCAAAGCTTACGTTATCAGCATCTTATGGTGATAAATTAGGCGAAACAGGTCCACGTGCTGACCAAACAAGTGTTGGTTTAGACTTCACTGTACCGATTTATCAAGGTGGCGGTACACAAGCTGCTGTAAACCAAGCATCTGAGTACTTTGTTGCTGCAAGCCAAGAGTTTGAAAGCGCATACCGTAATGTAAATAAGCAAGTACGTACTTCTTACAACCAAGTAGTGTCAGATATCGCTACTTACCGCGCCCTTGAGCAAGCGGTTGTTTCAGCAGAAAGTGCATTACAAGCAACTGAAGCGGGTTTTGAAGTAGGTACACGTACCATCGTTGACGTATTGCTAAGCACACGTAACTTATATGACGCAAGCCGTAATTTATCTGCGGTACGTTACCGTTACGTTGTTTCTACACTAGGCTTAAAACTTGCTGAAGGTACACTGTCGCGCAGTGATATCGAAGCAATTAACCGCGGTTTAAACTAATCTCGGTGATGTAATGCAACGTGGGAATAAATCAATTCCCACGTTTTCCTCTCTTTTTGTTATACTCGCGCTAATTTTTACTTTTTCCTTCGAATATTGTGATCACTAAAGCGCCATTTTCATATTCTTTTCTTGCTCCAAAATATTGGCTTACTTGGTTAAGTGTGCTGATTTTGTATCTTCTGTCTTGGTTACCGTATCGACTACAAATTTGGCTGGGTAAATTATTAGGTCGCCTAGTTTATCGGTTTGTAAAAAAACGCCGTAAAATCGCCGAAGTCAATATTGCGTTAGCCTTTCCCGAACTAGACAAAGCAGCGCAGGCAAAATTAGTAAAAGAGAACTTAGAAAATACCGGCATTGCGATTTTTGAATCGGGTATGGCGTGGTGGTGGCCCCAGTGGCGTGCAAAAAAGCACTTTGGTGGCATTACTGGTTATCACCATATTGAAAAAGCGATTAGCAATGGTAAAGGCGTATTGTTGCTGGTTCCTCATATGATGCACTTAGAAGTTGCGGGCCGCATGATGGGAATACAAAACAACGGTGTTGGGTTTTATCGCCCTCACAATAACCCGTTAATGGAATACATTATTGTCAATGGTCGCCTACGCTTTAGTGAAGCACTGGTTACAAAGCGCGATGTAAAAAGCTTATTAAAAGCATTAAGCCAGCAAAAGTTATGCTATTACTTGCCAGATCAAGACTATGGCCGCAAACGCTCTGAATTTGTGCCGTTTTTTGCGGTTAAAGAAACGTGTACTACAACTGGCACGCTTATTTTTGCCAGCAGCAAGAAAAGTGAAACCGTCGCACTATCTACCTACCGTAAGGATAATAAGTACTATCTTGACGTAAGCCCAGTGTTTGAAAACTTCCCAACCGGGAACGATGTTGACGATGTAACACGTGTCAACCAAGCAATGGAAGAGGCTATTGCCAAAGCGCCCGAGCAATATTTGTGGCTTCACCGTCGCTTTAAAACGCAAAAAGATCCAAACGCTCCGTCGCACTATAAAAAATAATACATAGCCGCTTTACGCTTCAAATTGTAAAGCGGCTTGTCATTTAACGCTGTCAAAAACAGATAAAGTGTTATCAGTGTTAACTTATTACCTAAAAATACGAATTAAGTATTATGCAAATTAGTATTAGGTTACAGCTATTATTGACTTGCTTTATATTTAATCATTGTGAGTGTCGTTGTGTGGTTTTGGATTAAACATTTATCTTTGGGTTTTATCTTAATTGCGGCCGCACTGTATCTTCTACTTGGCAAAGGGCCTGTATTAGAAGCTAACAAATCAAATGCAGCAGCAGAGGGCTTATCTAACTTTTATAATAGCTTTCGCAGTACCTTAAGCTCGATGACTGAACGCGAGAAATACGTCATTCAATTAGACGAACCCGACAGCTCGTTAGCTGAGCAACTAAGGCAACGTCGTACCTCAAACAAAATTCCAGCGCATTGGCGCGGTGAAATTAAAGCGCGCCGCTTCGATAAGGGTGATACATTAAAAGAAGTGATGTCAGATTTTGCCAAGCAAGAAGGCATCGAGTTTTTGTGGTATCTCAACAAAGATTACGTCATTAAAGATAACTTTCGCGTAGACGAAACCTTTATAACAACCCTGTACCAAGTTTCTAAAGCCATCGACAGTGACTTCGAAAACACGGTGTATGGCTTTTTCTGTTATAAACACAGCACCGCAGTTATCACTGAAAATCCCACTCGCTATGTGCGTGATAACTGCGTGAAAGCGACTCTCTAAGCTAAATACTTTTGCCAAATTGTCGTAACGGCGTTCACATCGTTTTGCACGCTTTCAAGGCTCACTAGCTTCGCTTCTTGGCGTAAACTCACTTGGTGATATAGTTCGCGATAATCGCAATATGCTGATGTTAGCTGCTGCATTTCAATAGGCTCAATAAACCCATGCTCTGCTGCACTGGCAAATATACGTATATTATCGGAATACTGAGTTATTTTTGGCTGAGCATAGGCATTTTTTAAGACAAAATATTGCGCCAAAAATTCAATATCCGCCATGCCCCCCACGCCTTGTTTAATATCAAACTCAGCACCACTGGCTTTAATTAAATGGTCGCGCATTTTTTGTCGCATGTTTACGACGTCCTCACGTAATTTTTGTTCATCACGCTGACGCGACAGCACTTCATTTCTAATTTCATTAAAACGTGCGAGTAACGACGCTTGCCCATAGGTCATGCGCGCTCTCACCAGCGCCTGATGTTCCCATGTCCACGCCTGCTTTAACTGATATTCACGGAAGGTCTCAATATTAATAGCCAATAAACCAGACGCCCCTTCCGGGCGCAAGCGTGTATCAAGCTCATAAAGAATACCTGAGGCTGTACGAGTATTAAATAAATGCAATAAACGCTGCGCTAACTTCAAATAAAATTGGCGCGCATCGATTTGTTTATCGCCATTAGTTTGTCCAACACCATCACAGTTATGCACAAATACCAAATCAAGATCAGAGTCGTAGCCTAGCTCTACCCCACCCGCTTTGCCATACGCGATAACTGCAAAGCCTTTTTCATCATCACTAGCCTCAGGTGGATAGCCAAAACGCGTTACCATTTGCTGCCAAGCCAGATTAACACACTGAGCTACTATCGCTTCTGATAATGCCGTAAGGTGATCGCTTACTTTCATAACATCGAGCACACCGGTGGCATCTGCTGCGGCAATACGTAATTGATGCGTTTGTTTAAACTGACGCAATGCTTCCATTTGCAGCTCTAAGTCATTTTCATCGATACGTAAAAAGTACTGACGGATTTCCTGCTCATAGCCACTTAACGGCAAGGTTTTATAAAGTTGAGCAGGGTCAATTAACTCATCCAGCAAAATAGGATAACAAGCTAAATGATCGCCTATCCATTTGCTATGCGCACAGAGTTTAAATAGCTGATTGAGTGCCCCTGGGTTTTCTAGCAATAACTCTAAGTAGGCTGTACGTGAAATCACTTTCTCTACCACAGCGAGTACGCGCTTGAGAATACTCGGTTCACAACCGCATTTATCTGCTTGCTGTAGTAATAGCGGCATCAATTTATCAAGCACATCGCGCCCACGCCCGCCCAGTTTGCGCTTGGTTCCCGACACTTTAAAATCATAAACGATATTAAAAAACTCGGTATTTTGCGCAAACAACTGATGCGAACTAATCACCTCAATACTTGGCTTTTCCCACAGCAGTTCATAGCGCGAGTCGACATCTTGTTCATCGTCATCTTCCGCGCCTATCATGGCATTAAACTCATCGTGAATAAGTCGCATTTGTTGGTTAATCAATGCTGTTGCATCACCATAGTTCGACGTTTCTAACAACGCACTTAAACGCATTTGGCCAACGTCATCTTGTGGCAATGTTTGTGTTTGTTTGTCATCAAACTGCTGTAAATATTGCTCAATACGGCGCAAAAACAAATACCCGTCAGTTAATGTATTGGCAACGTCTTGTGGTACTTCGTTAAGCTTTGCTAATGCTTCCAACGCTTTACAAAATGATTGCACCTGTAAACTTGGTTCGCGCCCTCCTCGGATCATTTGCAGTGCTTGCACCACAAACTCGGCTTCACGAATACCACCAGCACCAAGTTTAATGTTTTCAGTAAGCCCTTTACGACGTACATCTTGTGCGATAAGTGCTTTCATTTTTCGAAGCGATTCAATCACCGAAAAATCGATGTATTTACGATAAACAAAAGGCCTCAATAAATCGTAAAACTCTTGCCAGTAGCTTGATTCAGTACCCAGTAACCGCGCCTTTAACATGGCATAACGTTCCCAATCACGACCTTGCTCTTGGTAATACTCCTCCATCGCATTAAAACTCATAACTAATGGGCCACTGTCGCCAAACGGTCGAAGACGCATATCAACGCGGAAAACTTGCCCTTCAGGCGTGACCTGATTCAATGCGGCAATGGTTTTTTGCGCTACTTTAGTGAAGAAAACTTGTGCTTCACACGATTTACGTCCACCTTGGGTTTCAACTTGGTATGGATAGGTAAAAATCAGGTCGATATCTGACGAGTAATTAAGCTCATAGCCGCCCAGCTTGCCCATGCCTAAAATCAGCATCGGCATGGCATCCCCTTTTTCATCAGTAGGCTTACCCCAAACGCTAGCAACCTGCGCATAAGCCCAGCGATACGCTGAATCAATTAACTGCTCACTTAATTGAGAGGTGTAACTAATGCTGTCGCGAATATCATATTTAAGCACAAGATCAAGGTATGCGAGCTTTAACCAATGCAAGTTGCGATACTCTCTGAGCGTTTGAAATGCATCACTTTCTGCAATCTGAGCAAGTGACTGCGTATCAAAAACAGCGCTGGTATCGCGTGATGCAAGCCATTGGTCATTGTGTAAATAGTCGATAAAGTGTGGATGCTGCGCCAATATACGAAAAGCAAAGTCGCTCAACGCTAATAGTGCCACTACATTTGGTTCAGCTTGCTTATCAGCAAAAATCTCATTAAATCGCTGCTGCCCCAGTTGTTGTAAACCTTGTGCTAACTCCATAACTTACTTACACTCTTAAACTTAATTCTAAAGCTATCCAGTATCTTAGCAAAAAAGAAAGCTATTTTTATGTCTTATATCAGTCTATCTAACGATCTTTTAGTCGCATTCGCCATCACCGGACTATTGGTTTTGGTTGTCTTAATGGTGGTTAAAAAGCAATTACAAGCCGACAGCAGCGAACATGATTTAATGGATGAATTAGCGAAAAAAGATAACTTTGCTATGGGCATTAGTTATGCGTCTTCTATTTTCAGCATTATTTTAGTTGTTAGTTTTATTGCAAGGGAGTTTGACTTGTCGCAATGGCAAGAGAGTTTACCGCACATGGCAATCGCTCTCGCGCTTGCATTAGTGTTTATTTGGTTTGGCAAGTGGATCCATAACCGCCTCATTCTAAGAGATTTTAATG
Source organism: Pseudoalteromonas sp. XMcav1-K (assembly GCF_044005875.1). NCBI lineage: Bacteria > Pseudomonadati > Pseudomonadota > Gammaproteobacteria > Alteromonadales > Pseudoalteromonadaceae > Pseudoalteromonas > Pseudoalteromonas sp. XMcav1-K. The sequence continues at coordinate 57,753 of NZ_JBIPJE010000021.1, forward strand.
AGGCAAGGGCAATAGAGAAGCGTAATGTATGCGCAGCACTCATCGATACCGGCGTATTGCTGGCAAATTCAATCATTGTGCTTGGTCTTTACAAATGGTCTAAAGCGACAAACTTTAATACTTTACTGATTGATATTATCGCGTTTATTGCCATTCAATTTATTATTTTGCTGCATACTCGCTGGCAAGAGAAACGCTTTGCAGCGACTAACCAAGGCGCTTCAATGCAAACTTATTTTGCCTACGACAATACGTCAATAGGCTTGCGCTTTGCATCACGCATGATTGCGTTATCGCTAGCAATTTTTGCGGCACTTGCCAGTATTCAGTTTATTGCTGGTAACTTTATCGACAATATCATTATGATTTTATTAAACGTGGTTGTGTTTGTTGCGCTGCACCAAATTACCGCATTATTGGTATTAAAACTGGCGCTACCAAAAGTACAAAACAACATTGAAGTGGAACAACAAGACAACATCGGCATCGCCAGTATTGAGCTTGCTGTTCATATTGCGATAGGAATTTTACTACTGCGTTTGTTCTCGCTGTAACATCTGCTTTAATTGGAATTTGAGCAAGCGTGGTTTATCGCGTTTGCCCTTTCCAGCTAAAGAATAGAGCGCCAAGCAATAGAAACACCACACTTTGCCCGATGAGAATAAACAGCTGTGGTGCAATTTCAACAAAACCTGCCCCCTCTAACATCACGGCACGCGCACCAATCAACATTTGCGTAAGCGGAAATACCTGAGAAATTGCCTGTACAAATGCCGGGCTGCCTTCAAGTGAAAACCACACTCCCGACAACATCATCATAGGCCATGACACTAAATTGAGAATGCCACCGGTAAATTCTTCCGACTCAGAACGACACGCGATCAGTAACGATAGCGAAATTAGTGAAAACGCACCGAGTACGCACAGCACTAATAACCACAACATACTGCCGATTAAATAAAAATCAAAAATAAGATGACAGGCTACGAATATGGCGGACGTTAATGCCACAACAATCAATAAACGCGAAACGATTTGCGCAGCTAGGAATTCTACCGGCTTCAATGGTGTGGCACTTAAACGCTTTAGCACTGCGTTTTTACGATAGCGTACAATCACATAACCCACGCCATACAAACAAGAAAACATCATATTCATCGCTAAAATGCCGGGCACAACCCAATCAAGGTAGCGAATTTCTTGGCCTTCTATTGCCTCTTTTACAAACGGCGCGGTTGCTTGTGCTGTTTCAGCAATTAGCAATTTTTCTGCAATATAACCGTTGGCAGAACTTGAATTTACCCAATACTGTTTTGCATCAAAGCTCACCAGTAAATCTAATTTGTGTTGGCGTAGTTTTTCGATTGCCACACTTTCATCTTGATACTCAATAAACTCTAAATGCTTATACTGGCTAATATTGTGTTGCTGTAAATCACCTACGTAGCCAATTTTAAACAGTGTCGGATTATCATTTTTAAAGATAAAGGCGAAACCAACAACTAACAAAATAGGAAATGCTAAATTCCAACCGAGCGCCGAACGGTCGCGGAAGAACTCTAAATTACGCGCCACCAAAACAGCAAAAAATCGTTTAAACATCTGTTTTTTCCTCGTTAGTGTGTAATGCGTGACCTGTTAACTTTAGGAATAAATCATCTAAATTAGCCGACTTAACTTGCAGTCCCTGCAATGAAATTTGCTCCGTTAGCAACTGAGCTAATGTGGCCTCTGTATTATCACTATGAATAAGCACACTGTCTTGGCTGTAATGGGCATTCGCAAACGAAATTTGTGACGCTACATTCTGTTTTGGTAACGATATTAATGAACCTTTAAAATGTTCCCTCAATAGGTTTTCAGGGCTATTCATCGCGATAATCTGCCCCTTATCCATAATTGCAATTTGGTCGCATAAGTACTCGGCTTCGTCCATGTAGTGGGTAGTCAATAAAATGGTTTTGCCCGCCGCTTTAATATCATTTACTAAATCCCAAAATAAGCGCCTGCTATGGGGGTCGAGTCCGGTGGTTGGCTCATCTAAAAAAATTAGTTCTGGGTCGTTAATTAATGCCAGCGCCAATAGCAAACGCTGCTTTTGCCCGCCCGACAATTTACGGTGATCAACATTAATAAAGTCAGTTAACTGACATTGCGTAATAAGGTCGTCGATTGGCACCGTCTTTTTATAAAACGACGAGAACAAATTAAGCGTTTCTCGTACCGTTAAATAATCTTGCAACGCGGTATGCTGAAACTGAATACCCAGCTTTTGAAAATCTTCTCGTGTAATGCCCTGACCATTAAATAAAATTTCACCGGATGTTGGCGTTAAAATCCCCTCAAGCATTTCAATGGTAGTGGTTTTGCCGGCACCATTTGGTCCTAACAAACCAAAACACGAACCTTTAGTCACTTTGAAATCAATTTTATCTACTGCACAAAAGTCTGAGAAATGCTTACTAAGCTGCTTAACCTCAAGAATTGTTGTCATAACTGCCTTTATTACTTGCCTTTGTTATTGCGCTTTTCATACCATATAAGCATATTAATCGCTGAGAGTCATTATGCGCATTCCCCATATCTACCAAGCTGGCACAATTGAAGTCGGCACAGAATTACAACTCGGCGATGATGCCGCAGGACACATAGGCCGCGTTCTAAGAATGCAACCAGGTCAACAGGTTAGCTTATTTAACGGTGAAGGGGGCGAATACTTATGCACCATTTCACAAGCCAATAAAAAAAATGTATACGTTAGCGTTGATGGATTTCACGATGTCACCAGTGAGTCACCGCTAAAAATCCACTTAGGGCAAGGTATTTCGCGCGGTGAAAAAATGGAATTCACCATTCAAAAGTCAGTGGAGCTTGGCATTACTGAAATCACCCCATTATTTAGCGAGCGCTGCGGTGTTAAATTACAAGGTGAACGCCTTGAAAAGAAACACCAGCAATGGCAAAAAATCGCAATTGCGGCAGCAGAGCAATCAGGTCGTAACTTTGTACCCGTTGTTCACCCGCCAATAAAATTAGAGCAATGGCTAACCCAGCCAAGCGACGAAACTAAGCTAACCCTGCACCCGCGAGCTGAGTACAGCATTAAAACCATCGATAAACTTGCGAATTTTAATGCAACAGCGATGCGCTTTGTGGTTGGCCCAGAAGGCGGATTTACCGATGCCGAAATTGCTGCAACAAAAGCCGCAGACTTTGTTGATATTAAGTTGGGACCACGTGTACTGCGTACTGAGACTGCAGCACTTACTGTTCTCTCTGCGCTGCAGCTTGTCTACGGTGATTTAGCTTGATTTAAGCTGCAAGCATCCCCATAACATAGAGAGTTGAAAATAAAGGAAACTAACATGACGATTAAGCTTGGCATCATTTCTGATCCTATTGCTGGATTTAATATCAAAAAAGACACCGGCTTCGCCATGATGCTCGAAGCGCAAAAACGCGGCTATGAAATTCATTATATGGAAATGAATGACTTGTTTTTACGTGGTGGGCAAAGTTTCGCGACGTCATCTGTTGCTACCGTGTTCGATAACACAGAAAAATGGTATGAACTTGAAGACAAGCAAACCATTGCTCTAGCTGATTTAGACGTGATTTTAATGCGTAAAGATCCACCATTCGATACTGAATATATTTACGCAACTTATCTGTTAGAACGCGCCGAGCAAGCGGGTACACTCGTAATTAACAAACCGCAAAGTTTACGTGACGCTAACGAAAAACTATTTACTGCGTGGTTTAGTGAACATACCCCAGATACACTGGTAACACGTGAGCAGTCACATATCCGCGCGTTTTTAGAAGAACACAAAGACATTATTCTAAAACCCCTTGATGGCATGGGCGGCGCGTCAATTTTCCGCGTTAAACAAGATGACCCAAATATTGGCGTTATTTGCGAAACACTAACAGCACACGGCAGCCAATATGCAATGGCACAAAATTACATTCCAGCGATCAAAGATGGCGATAAGCGCGTATTGGTTGTTAACGGTGAAGTTATTCCCTATTGCTTGGCGCGTATTCCACAAGGTGGCGAAACCCGCGGTAATTTAGCAGCCGGCGGCCGAGGCGAAGCGCGTCCAATTACCGATGTAGAACGCAAAATTGCCGAAGCAGTGGCGCCAACATTAATTGAAAAAGGCTTAATTTTTGTCGGTCTTGATATTATTGGCGACAAGCTCACCGAAATTAATGTCACAGCGCCAACGTGCGTAAAGGAAATCGAAGCGGCATTTGATATTTCTATTACCGGTAAGTTATTCGACGCAATTGAGCAAAAAGTGGCGCATACTTAAAGCTGAAGATAATACAAAAGGTGCAATCAATGAGTAATCAAACCCAGTCATTACAAAATACCTTTTTAGTTGCAATGCCAAACATGCCCGACCCGCGCTTTAAACACAGCGTGACTTACATTTGTGAGCACAATGAATCAGGCGCAATGGGGCTTGTTATTAATCAACCTACTAATCTTACGGTAGGCGAATTACTCGACCAAATCGATATCGAGAATAACAAAATGGCTAGTAACAGCAGTGTTGCGGTAATGTCAGGTGGTCCAGTTCACACTGACCGCGGGTTTGTATTGCACAGTACTAAGCCGGGTTATAGTTCAAGCTCGAATATCAGTTCTGATATTATGATCACCACCTCAAAAGATGTGCTTCACGAGCTGACAAGCCATGAAGCACCAGATCAATTTCTGATTACCTTAGGCTACGCAGGCTGGGATCCCGGTCAACTTGAAAAAGAGCTGATTGAAAATACTTGGCTTACCGTACCTGCCGACCCTGAGATTATTTTTAATACGCCAGCGCACTTGCGTTGGCAAAAAGCAATAGAGAGTTTAGGTATTGATATCGATAAACTTTCTCTCTATTCAGGAAATGCGTAAATGAGTAAAAACCCTATCGGGCAACGTACACTAATTGGTTTTGATTTTGGTACCAAAAGCATTGGCATTGCCGTAGGTCAGGAAATATCAGGTACGGCAACCGCACTGAGCGCTGTCGCTGCAAAAGACGGTATTCCAAACTGGGACAACGTAAAAAAAATTCTCGATGAATGGCAACCTGATTTATTAATAGTCGGCTTACCGCTCAATATGGATGGCACCAATCAAGAGGTGACGTTTAAAGCCAAAAAATTTGCAAAACGATTGCATGGCATGTTCGGTTATCAAGTTGAAGTGCAAGATGAACGCCTTACCACAACGGATGCAAAAGCACGCTTGTTTGATCACGGTGGCTACCGAAATTTAGCGAAAGATAAAGTAGATAGCATGTCGGCACAAATTATCTTAGAAAGCTATTTTGAAAGCTTGTATGGAGACTAAGCGCCTCGCTTAGTCTTTACTAATTAACTCACTATTTAGCACTTTCACACTGCCCTTTTCAGGAATAAAACCCGCTTCAATATATGCCGATTTAATGCGTTTTTGCGCTGCGAGTATTGCTAACCCTTTTTGTAACGCGTCAAACGCCGCCTTACCGTCAGGGTGGGTTTTGCTCACCACATAATGACGACTATCATCAAATGTAAGTGCAATGCCCGGCACAGCAAGTAACTCTAACGAATGCAGTTTGTAGTGGTTGTTAACAGCAGGCATAAACGGCAACAAAGCAAAGTCCGCCCACTTTTTATCAACTGCACGAATTTGCTGTAACCATTCATCATCTTTGTACAGCTTTTTTAACTTTAAGCTTTTAAGAGTTTGCCAGTCGGCGTGCCAACGGGGAGTTGAAATCGATGTGAATTGAGAAAAATCATCTAGGCTGTCAATTGCAAAGACTTTTCGGTTTTCAGGATGAGCGAATACGCCTGCTAGGTACTCACCTTTGTTAAACACAGCTGCAGAAATATAAGCGTGCTCTGCTATTTTTTCTGCATCTGCGTACCAGTATGTGTCAAAGCTAAGTAATTGCTTACCACGCTCTAAAATATTGGTGTTGCGCAGCGTTACTTTACCCACTTGGTAGTTGAATGTTTTATCAAAACCACCGAGTTTTAATGCTTGCAAGGCAAGCACCATATCCACTACGTCGCGACGCATGCGATAACCGCTAAACGAGGTAATCTGATGTACATCACGTCCAGCTAGAAAAGCCTGAAAATCAACATACACATCATCGCGAATATACATATCAACGGTGTTACTTGAATTCGCAGCGTTCGCCGCAAAACCAAATAACATACTCGCTAATACACAAAAACAAATTTTAAAACGACTTAACTTCAACATAAGCGTATCACTTACTACTGGTTTTTGTCTCCATCAAGGCCATCAACCGTAACACCTTGTAAAAAGCCTGCACCTTGTTGCTCATTATTGCGTAATTTAATCATTAAGCGCAGGTCGTTCGGTGAGTCAGCATGGTGTAGTGCATCGGCATAATTAATGCGATGCTGCTGATAAAGGTCAAAGAGCGCTTGGTCAAAGGTTTGCATACCCATTTCGCGCGATTTAGACATGGTTTCTTTAATTGCCCCTACTTCACCACGTTTTATTAGTTCTGCCACCATTGGCGAGTTAAGCAATATTTCAATTGCTGCTGCACGACCATGACCATCACTGGTCGGCACAAGTTGCTGTGCAACGATAGCACGCAAGTTAAGTGCTAAATCGTACTTTAACTTGTCGTGCTTTTCTTTTGGCACTAAGTGCATAATACGGTCGATTGCTTGGTTCGCGTTGTTTGCGTGCAGTGTAGCCACACACAAATGACCTGTTTCAGCAAATGAAAGCGCATATTCCATAGTTTCTTGCGAGCGGATCTCACCAATCAAAATTACATCAGGAGCCTGACGTAGAGAGCTCTTTAGTGCCGATTCGAAACTTTCAGTATCCAGTCCCACTTCGCGTTGCGTTACAATACTCTTTTGGTGTTCATGAACAAATTCAATCGGGTCCTCAATAGTTAAGATATGACCACGCTGGTTGCGGTTACGATACCCTAACAGTGCCGCAAGTGAGGTTGATTTACCGGTACCCGTACCACCCACAAACAGGACTAAGCCACGTTTTGACATAATAACGTCGGTTAAAACCGGTGGTAAGCCAAGGTCGTGTACTTCCGGAATGGTGGTTACGATACGACGAACAACCATGCCCGCTTTGTCTCGCTGCCAAAAAGCCGAAACACGGAAACGTCCCGAATCACGTGCGATCGCAAAGTTACATTCTTTGGTTTCGTGAAATTCGGTTTTCTGCTTGTCGCTCATCGCCGATTCAACGAGCTCTAACGCTTCTTCTTCAGTTAAATCTGAATGACCAATCGGACGAAGTTCGCCATTAACTTTTACACTTACAGGCAAGAATGTAGACACGAATAAATCCGATGCTTCACTCTCTACCATTTGTTTTAAAAAATGATCTAAGCCGTGCATAATTTACCCCTAGTAAGATCGTGCGCCTGCTGCGCCAAAGTTGCTCTTATCGTGGGCTTTTGCATATGCATCTTGCTGTGTAATTAAGCCGCGATTTAGCAAGTTACCTAAACACTGATCCATCGTCTGCATGCCGTGCGATGCACCGGTTTGTAGCGATGAATACATTTGCGCAATTTTATCTTCACGAATAAGGTTACGAATAGCAGGGGTACCTATCATGATTTCGTGTGCTGCGATTCGTCCGCCACCTACTTTTTTCACGAGTGTTTGTGAAATTACAGCACGTAACGATTCAGATAGCATTGAACGTACCATGTCTTTTTCTTCACCTGGGAATACGTCGATAATACGGTCAATGGTTTTTGGTGCTGAGGTGGTGTGCAAGGTGCCAAATACTAAGTGACCGGTTTCTGCCGCGGTCATTGCAAGGCGAATGGTCTCTAAATCACGTAATTCACCGACCAGAATAACATCTGGATCTTCACGAAGCGCCGAGCGAAGTGCGTTATTAAAGCTGTGCGTATCACGGTGTACTTCACGTTGGTTAATTAAGCTTTGCTTATTGTCGTGTACGAATTCGATAGGATCTTCAATGGTAAGTACGTGGTGGTGCTTATGCGAATTAATATAATCAATCATCGCGGCAAGCGTTGTTGATTTACCCGAACCTGTCGGTCCCGTTACCAACACTAAGCCACGTGGGTTATTGGAAATATCTTTGAATATTTCAGGACAGCCTAAGTCATCAAGGGTTAAAACGGTGCTTGGGATGGTACGAAATACCGCGGCTGGACCACGGTTAGAATTAAAGGCATTAACACGGAAACGCGCTAGGTTTGGCACTTCGAAAGAAAAGTCACATTCTAAGTTTTCTTCGTATTCTTTTCGCTGCTTATCATTCATAATATCATACACTAAGCCGTTTACGTCTTTTGGTCCAAGTGCGGGGATATTGATTCTTCGAACGTCGCCATCAACGCGGATCATAGGTGAAACACCTGATGATAAGTGTAAATCTGATGCATTATGTTGCACACTGAATGCCAGTAATTCAGTAATGTCCATTGGATTGCTCCACTAAGTTACTTATTTGAATAATTATATGATTACAATAGCAGAACGACTTAAAATAGCCTATGACAGAATCGCAAAAGCGATAAAAAATTCTCACATTTTAGGGCAAAAAGTGGCTTTATTGGCGGTCAGCAAAACAAAGCCTAGCACTTTAATACGAGAGGCCTACCAAGCTGGCCAACGTCAATTTGGCGAATCTTACGTACAAGAAGCGGTCGATAAAATCGCTGAATTATCCGATTTAAGCGACATTGAATGGCACTTTATCGGTCCTATTCAATCGAATAAAAGCGCGCAAGTAGCAGCTCATTTTAACTGGGTGCAAAGTGTCGACCGCATTAAAATAGCCAGACGCCTAAATGATCAACGCCCCTCTGAACGCGCTAAATTAAATGTGCTTATACAAATTAATATTGATGATGAGCAGAGCAAGTCTGGCTGTTCGCTATCAGAAGTCGATGCGTTAGCTCAGTACATTGCAACATCTGACAACTTGGTATTGCGTGGTGTTATGGCCATTCCTAAAAAAAGCGATTCACTAAACGAGCAACAACACAGCTTTGCCAAACTGCAAACTTGTTTTAATCAATTGAAATCCCAATATGATAGTATAGATACGCTTTCAATGGGCATGAGTAACGATGTTGAAGCAGCAATAAGTCAAGGCAGCACTATGGTGCGTATTGGCACCGATATCTTTGGCCCAAGAAACTAACGATTAACCAAAAAGAGAGTTCCTATGTCACAAAACACCATTGCATTTATTGGTACCGGTAATATGAGTTACGCCATTATTGGCGGATTAATCAATGGCGGTTTTGCCCCAAACAATATTATCGCAACCAACCGCAATGCAGAAAAACTTGCCAAAGTTGGCAATGACTTTGGTATTCAAGTAACTAACGACAACATAAAAGCAATCGAACAGGCCGATTACGTTGTACTCTCGGTTAAACCGCAAATGATGGCAGACCTATGCCAAACCATTAAAGATTCAGGTATCGCCTACCAAGACAAAGTGTTTATTTCCGTTGCGGCGGGCATTAAAGTGGCGCGTTTACAAGAAATGCTAGACCACCCGGTTAAGATGATCCGCTGCATGCCAAATACCCCGAGCTTACAAAGCAAAGGCGTAAGCGGCTTGTTCAGCAATAATACCAGTGAGCAAGAAAAACAATTTGCTACAGAGGTATTTAGCGCAACAGGTATTGTTACGTGGCTTTCAGAAGAAGACCAAATTAACGATATTATTGCGGTAACGGGTTCATCTCCTGCGTATGTATTTTTGTTCTTAGAAGCGATTGAACAAAAAGCAAAAGAGCTCGGTTTTAACGCTGAACAAGCAAGAGAGCTGGTACAGCAAGTGGCTGTAGGTGCCAGCGATATGGTGGCAAAATCGCCTGACTTATCAATCAGTCAGTTACGTGCTAATGTTACTTCAAAAGGCGGTACAACTGCCGCGGCAATTGCGCATTTAGAGCAGCAAAACTTAACGCAAACTGTCGCCGATGCGATGGATGCGTGTATCGCACGCGCACAACAAATGGAGCAAGAATTTTAATGAATGACGCGTTTCGATTTTTAGTTGAAGTCGTTTTTGACTTGTACTTGATGGTTGTATTACTGCGCTTTTGGCTACAATCCGCGCGTGCTGATTTCTATAATCCGCTCAGCCAGTTTGTAGTAAAAGCCACCAGCCCTTTACTTAACCCAATTCGCAAGGTAATTCCTGGACTTGGCGGTTTTGATCTTGCCTCATTAGTGCTTGCGCTGATTGTCGCAGCGCTCAAAATAGTGACCATTTCACTGCTTTTCTTTGGTGGAATTGAACCTGTTACTGTATTGGTTGGCAGTTTGATTACTGTGATCAAAGAAGGTTTAAACTTGGCCTTTTGGGTACTAATTATCCGAGCAATTTTAAGCTGGGTAAGCCAAGGACATAACCCAATCGAAGCGATTTTCCATCAACTCACTGAGCCAATGTTACGCCCGATTAGAAAAATCATTCCACCAATTGGCGGGTTAGATTTATCAATCTTAGTGCTGATTATTGGATTACAGTTTCTGCAAATCTTATTCCTTGATTTATTTAGATAAAAGCGAATAAATTCAGGTAGAATAAAAAAGCCGCAGAATGCGGCTTTTTTGTCATCTATACTAATATTAATACTTAATTTAAGGGGCGGATTATGAAAACCCTAATTTCACTTTGTTTAGCATTTTGTGCATTTATGGCTACAAGCGTTTTAGCGAATACCGAGCAAGGTGGTCAATACAAAGAGCTTGGTAACTGGCAAGTGCATTACATTGCTTTTCCATCAACTGTATTGCAACCAAAAATAGCGCAACACTATGGTATTGAGCGCAGTAATTACAATGCGGTTATCAATATTTCGGTATTGGATAAAGCAACGAAAAAAGCACAAAAAGTAGCTATTTCAGGCACTGCCAAAAACTTACTTGGCCACAATGAAACGCTCGCATTTAAAGAAATCATCGATGGTGATGCAATTTACTATATTGCAGAACTAGGCTACAGCAATGAAGAGCTGTATCGCTTTAAGCTTGATATTAAAGGGCAAAATAAAAGCGAAGTACTCAGCTTTCAACAAAAATTTTATGTTGATTAGGGTCTGCTGACCTTTCAAGTTCGTTTTTGCAGCAGTTTGATTGGGTTTTATACAAGGCAGAGGCTGCGTGGCATAGTTATTCTATGTGAGCCAGCCGATAACACAGTAGAAAAGCCAATCAAGCGCTGCCGAACGGTTCTTTTGAGCGC
>NZ_JBIPJE010000022.1:0-35358 GCF_044005875.1 Pseudoalteromonas sp. XMcav1-K
CATGCCGAACTCAGAAGTGAAACGAAACAGCGTCGATGATAGTGTGGGTTCGCCCATGTGAAAGTAGAACATCGCCAAGCTCCTAATTAAGTAGAAAGCCCGCTCAATGAGCGGGCTTTTTGCGTTTAGACACAAAAAAGGTTTTAGAGTTAAGCAAGCAGAGTTCAGAATGTTGCTGAATCCTGAATCCTGAATCCTGAATCCTGAATCCTGAATCCTGAATCCTGAATCCTGAATCCTGAATCCTGAACCCTGAACCCTTGAGTCTAAGCTATCTCGGCTTCTTCTTGCGGTGAAAAAATCACTGTTGGGTCGATAATAATGCTGTGCTTATTATTCATATTTATCAGTCCCTTCATCATATGACGGGTTTGTGGGTCGATATCAAAACCTACCGAAGTTAATTGCTCTAGTGGTTTAATATCGTCTTTATTGACCGTTAACGAGTCTTCCACTTTATCTACCAATAAGCCTATATGAGGGGTTTTACCGTCTTTGGTGGTAAAGATGATAATGGGTTTGTAATCAAGAGTGATCTGCTCTCTTGCTGTTTGGAATAACCTGACGAGCACGGTAAATATCTTGCGTTTCTTTTCATGGAAGAGTGTTAGGGCTCTTCCTGATCTGTCGTTAGCGTTTACACTTAACAATTCTTCTGCCATCGCATGCAGTTCTCGATGTGGTTTATCGAACTTGTCGAGTATTACGCGTAATTCTTCGTTGTCTGTTTTGAAGTTGTTATACCAATTGCCAAATGCGCATTTGTCTGGATCTTTGGCTTTTTCGAACGGAGTGCCATTGGCGAGGCTACTTTCTAATGCATCAAGCCAGTCTAAATGATCTTTTTCTCTGGCAATAAGTAAATCTGAAAGCGCTTGATTGGCAACTTGAGTCGACTCTTTGTTTAGAACAATACCAAGGTCAAAGATGGGTGTTGGCGTTCCTAAATAATCCTTTACGCCAATAAAGCTTTTATTATCGTTGGGTAATTCGGTTAGGTTATTTTCATATCGTTCTGTTAATAAAATATCGAGTATTTTTAAAGCGATCGTCTTAGAGCCAACTTTAAAATTAATAAAGTCCATATAAGATTCTTTCCTAACATTCTCATTTATTAAATAGAGCATAGTTGAGCTTATCAAAAATGCACGTATGATAAGTAGCTAACTCACCGAATATTATATTAAAAGATAGTTTAGTAATGAAAAATAAACGCCAGCTACTGATTACCAGCTTAGCACTGTTTTTAAGTGCAAATACATACGCAAACCAAAACGTAATCTCGCAAAGTGTCGAAGAGTTACGATTAACTAAACTCAGCACCGTCGATGCAAGCTTAGTTAATCACAAAGCAATGTCACAATTTGCGAAACAATGGCAAGCCGTAAGTAATTACGTAGAAGCTAAACAGTTACTCTTGAAAGTAGGCACAAAGTTATGGTCTGAAGTTAAAGCACAGGTGCAATCTAACCAGCGATATGATGATAGACCGCTTTACTGGCAGCGCCTCGCGGTTAAATCACAACTAAAGAACAAGCCGCTTAATTTTTCAAAAGCCGAGCTAGATAGTCTGCTAGAAGTGTTTGAAACAGTATCTCGTGGGTACTCTGATATTGATTACCGTGAAAGCGCAGATACGCAAATTTTTATTACCGGTTTTGATCCGTTCTTATTGGACAGAAATATTGCGCAAAGTAACCCTTCAGGACTTGCGGCATTAGCGTTAGACGGAAAGGTTATTGAGCTTAATGGTAAGCAAGCCGAAATCAATGCGGTTATTGTACCGGTGCGTTATGAGGATTTTGATCAAGGTGAAATAGAATCACTGTTAGCGCCTATTTACTTAGGTGGACAAGTAGATTTAGTTTCTACTGTTTCAATGGGTAGAGAGCATTTTGATCTTGAGCGTTTTCCTGGTAAGCGTCGTAGTGTAACTGCGCCAGATAATTTAAATGTACTATCAGGTGGCACAAAAGAAGCGCCAATTATTTCAAAGTTAGCAGGCGAAACTCTCTCGGGTGATGAGTTTGTTGAATTTAGCTTGCCCGTTGCTGCGATGCAAAAGGCAAAAGGGCAATATCAAGTAAACGATAACTTAAAAGTAGTGACGTTAGAAAAAGGCGAGTTACAACCTAAATCGCTTTCTGAGTTAAATGGATTAACGGCGGTTTCTGGTGGTGGCGGTGGTTATCTTTCGAATGAGATCTCGTATCGCAGTATTCGTTTGCAAAATCAATTAGGCACGAAAGTACCAACTGGTCATATACATACACCGCGTATTAAAACGTTTGACGATGCAACCAATAAAGCGATTGTGAATCAAATTGAAGCCATGCTTAAGCAGGCGATACCTGTTATTTAGTAAACGTGAAATGATTTAAAAAAACTGTGTTGTTTTTAACTTTTTCGGCAAATTCAACATAGTTTCTTTTACGTTTGTCGAGCGCTTGCTTAACAATATTAAGTTGTTTTAATAAGCACTGGCGTGAGAATGGGGTACATGCTTCAGCCGCTTTGTAAAAGACATAAGCATTCGCAAAGCCTTCTAAATGTACACGTGTAGGATCGTGAATGTTTACGCTTTCCATAGTTTTCTTGAAGCGTTTGCACCATTCTTCATAACACCCATCAACTCTCGGGATGACTTCCGTTACTAGCACTTTGCTGGGTTGCTTAATGCGTGCAAAAAGTTCGTTACTTGAGACAAAAGAAACACTTGTATAATACGGTTTAAAGCCTTGTTGGTCGGCTAAATTAATAAAATGGGCTAAAGGTTTATATGTGCCAACTAAGCAAATCGCTTGTGCGCCACTTTTCTTTAGTTTTTCTAATGCGCGCTCAATATCTTGGCTATTTCGCTTGAATCTGGCAATGGCTTTTGGCTTTAAGGAATATGGCAACATTGCTTTGGTAAGTGCATTTTGCAGTGAAAGACCAAACTCGTCAGCTTGAATTAAAAATGCAATTTTTGTCAGCCCTTTTTGTTTTACTAAGTAATCAATTTGCACCTTTGCTTCGTCGTTATAGCTGGCACGTAAATTAAAAATATGATCTTTATGGCGTAATAAGTCTGCGCCAGTGAACGGGGTAATAAACGGAATTTGGTGAGAATCGATAATGGGTTGAATGGCACTAGATGTCGGGGTGCCAACATATGAGAAGAGAACATCAACTTTAGCGTTATTTATTAGGTGTCGAGTGTTATTTACCGTGAGGTGAGGTTCATACTGGTCATCAAGTGCGAGTAATTCTATTTTTCGACCATTTACTCCACCGTTAGCATTTACTTGCTTAAAATAAGCGTCAGCTCCTTGTTTCAATTGCACGCCTAACTCTGCCGATGGACCGCTTAACGCTGCCGACATACCAAGTTTGATGGGTGGTTGCTGCGTTGCAAAGACAACTAGCGGAATACAGCAAATTACAATGATTAGTTTAGAGATTAGGATAGTGATTACACCATTCATAAGCGGCTTGCTTTAGCGCAAAATTAAGTTGTTTTTTCCCCGTTAATGCAAGAGCTTCGGTGACCTTAGTCTCAGGCATATTCTGTAATACTAGCTTAATTATTAACTTTCTAGAAATACTTTCTAGTTTATTTAGTAAACAAGGATTTACATAAACTTGTTGAGCTAGGACAAAGCGTGCTTGGTCAAAGCTGATTTGCCCTTCACTAAATCTTTTTACTAAGTTATTGCTGCTAGTGTATTGCTGGTTTGATGAAATCAAGTTTGCGCTAATGCCTAATACTAATTCGCTTGGCAGGTGCGAAAACGAACGCGCTAACTCAAACAAAAATTGCTGCTTGAAATGGGATTTGAGCAATGTCTGTTGGTCTAAATAAACATTTGAAGCCTTAATGACTAAGCAAGAATGTTCACCGCTTGCTTTATCTTGCTTGGCACCGAGTTTAATAATGTGATAGTTCTGCTTAAACCAAAAGTTGCAAAGTTTGGCTTCTGCGCCAAAACTCGCCCCTATAAAGTCAACATCAGGCGATAGCGTTTTCTCAATGGTATTTAACAGTTGTGTGCCAATATTGACACCTTGGCAATAAGGATTAACGGCAATACGCACAATGCGAGCATAACGAGCTGCAAGCAAGTGTTGTTCGCCGAGTAAACACGCAGTAGATTGCGCCAGCATATTGCCTTGAGGACGGCGTTCCCCCGCAATAATTTGTGATGCTAACGGATCGGTTAGTTCACCTTCTAGCGCAACCAATGCAGCTGCTAATAAAATGCCATTTTGTTCAGCAACAAACACCTTCAAGTTATTGCCATCGAGCATATGTCTTAAGTCATTTACGCTAGTTTGATAATGCGCCATCACTAAAATAGCGAATATTTGTTTAAGTAATGCGTTATCGTTTATGAGTTGTTGCTGTGAAATTGCGTAAAACGCAATGTCGTCTTGGTGATTTATACTTAGCTGCTTAAAGTCCGCATCGAGCACTAATAGTTGGTTAATGGTATTTTCTAGCGGGTCATTTTCAGCGTAACGCATTGGAGCAGATAGCTCTGTAATAAAACAGTTGTTGTGCGTAGCTTTTAGATGAGGAATAAAGCGTAAATTAAACCCTCTCCCTGTGCCTTCATAGCCATGAAGTGTTGTTGCAAAACCAAGCTTTATCGGTAAATCGAGCGCCTTTTTTAATAAGCTTACAGGTAAGGTTGCCGCTTCATCAATTAATACTAAATCGTAGTGTGTGGCTTGGTTTAGCAATGCATCAGGTGCAATAAAATCAAGCTTTACGTCATCATCAGTTAATTTCTCGAAGTGTTTATATACAGTGGCAACAGTTTGCTTATGATGGGCACAAATTGCTACGCGCTTACCTTGCGAAACATAATTTGCGGCAAGCATGCCGAGTGTTGCAGATTTTCCTCTGCCTCTATCGGCGGTTAGTAAAAATGTGGCGCGGCGCTTAGTGATAAATTTGGTTAAATCAGCCACTAACTCTTGCTGTTGTTGATACTGAGAACTCTCAGTTGCAGCGTACATTGGGATTGCTGGCAGTGCATTTTGCTCTGAAACAATTAAAGTGTGCTCGTCGTTCTTAAAATGCGAAATTAACCGAATTTGAAAAAGTGAAACAGGCTTGTGTGGTTTATTGGCACTTTGAAAACGAGCAAACGCGGGATCCGCTGTCTTGATGTAACGTTCAAAGCTTGGCATTAGCAGCACGATTAGGCCACCTGCTTTTACCGTACCAGCCACAGTTGCTAGCTTGTCTGGCATTAGCCCTGAATTTACGTCAAACACCACTGTGCTGTACTCTTGCCCTAATAACTGGTGATTATGCTCAGGCCAAAAATTAACTGAAGGGTGATTACTCAGGGTTAATAAATCGGGGTAAACCGTTTTTAAGGTATCAACTTGTTGCCAACACCAATGCTCACACCCTGACAAAACCAATAACTGACGATGCTTACTCGTTAGCAGCGACTGGTGTAATTGGTTAAGCCAGGTGTTAGTCAGCATAATTTACATCGCTTGTAATTTCGCATACATGGTCACTAGCCACTTGGTACCATGATCATCAAAGTTAACTTGAATACGTGCCTGTGGGCCCGTACCCTCATAGTTTAGCACTGTACCTTCACCAAACTTGCCGTGCATTACACGCTGGCCGAGTTTAAAGCCTGTATCGTTAAAGGTTTCTAAACTGATGGTATTACTAAAACGGCCTGTGGTTTTAGGCTTTGTAATTTGCGTTTTAATACGAATTTCATCTAGGCAATCTTCCGGTAATTCGCGAATAAAACGTGACGGGCTATGAAACTTTTCTTGTCCATATAAACGGCGGCTTTCAGCGTGACAAATATAAAGCTTTTGCATGGCACGTGTCATACCTACATAGCACAGGCGACGTTCTTCTTCTAAACGGCCGGTTTCTTCTTGGCTTTGTTGCGACGGGAACATGCCTTCTTCAACGCCTGCCATAAATACCAGAGGGAACTCTAAGCCTTTGGCAGAGTGCAGTGTCATCATTTGCACTGCATCTTCGTGTTCGTCTGCTTGCCCCTCACCTGATTCAAGCGCGGTATATGCTAAAAAGCCATCAAGGGGTGAGCTAAATTCTTCTTCATCTGGCAGTTCGTATTGGCTAGTAGCGTTAATTAATTCTTCTAAGTTCTCTACGCGTGCTTGGCCTTTCTCGCCTTTTTCTGCCATATACATCGCCATTAGACCTGATGTTTGAATCGCGTATTTAGTTTGTTTATCTAGTGATTTATCGAGAATATTGTCTTCAATCTGATCGATCAGTTCAATAAATGAATTAACCGCATTGGCAGCACGCCCCGCTAAGTGTTTTTCTGCGAGTAAGGTTTTTGCTGCATACCAAAGTGGTAATGATTCGCTACGCGCACAGTCACGAATTTGGCTTAATGTGCGATCGCCAATGCCGCGCGTTGGGGTGTTAATAATACGCTCAAATGCCGCGTCATCATTGCGGTTATTTACAATGCGTAAGTAGCATAATGCGTCTTTAATTTCTTGACGTTCGAAGAAGCGCATACCGCCGTAAATTCGGTAAGGAATTCGCGGTGATTGAATATTTAATTCTGATTCCAGTACACGTGATTGGGCGTTGTTGCGGTATAAAATGGCGCAGTCTTGCAGTGCATTACCTTGCTCAAACCAAGCCTTAATTTTACTTACAATAAAGCGGGCTTCGTCTAGTTCGTTATAAGCAGCGTAAACACCAATTTGTTCACCTTGATTACCGTCAGTCCACAGCTCTTTACCCATACGTTCAGAGTTATTGGCAATTAAATGGTTTGCCGCCTTTAGAATATTACCCGTTGAACGATAGTTTTGTTCTAAGCGAATTGTTTGCGCATCAAAGTCACTAATAAACTGTTTTATATTCTCGATACGCGCGCCACGCCAGCCATAAATACTTTGGTCATCATCACCCACAATCATGATCTTGTTGCTTTTACCAGCAATTAACTTTAACCATTGATATTGAATGGTGTTGGTATCTTGGAATTCGTCTACCAGCATATGCGGAAAACGTTGTTGGTAGTGGCGAAGTAAAGTTGGTTGGTCACGTAGTAATTCGAAACAACGCAGTAAAATTTCGGCAAAATCAACTAAACCTGCACGGTCACATGCTTCTTGGTAAGCGGTGTAAATACGCAGCATCATTTGTTCATTAGGGTCAAACGCTTGAATATATTTAGGACGTAAACCTTCGTCTTTTTTAGCGCCAATATACCAAGCAGCTTGTTTGGCCGGCCACTTCTTCTCGTCGATGTTCATTGCTTTCATCAAGCGACGGATCATTCTCACTTGGTCGTCAGTATCGAGAATTTGAAATGATTCTGGCAGGTTTGCTTCTTTATGATGGGCGCGAAGAATACGGTGGGATAAGCCATGGAAAGTACCAATCCACATGCCGCCAACAGACGCTTTAAGTGTCGCTTCAACACGGTTACGCATTTCTTTGGCTGCTTTGTTGGTAAAGGTTACCGCAAAAATACTGTATGGCGAAGCATGCTCAACTTGCATTAACCAAGCAATTCGATGGACAAGTACGCGGGTTTTACCTGAACCTGCGCCTGCCAGCACCAGCATATTTTGTAGCGGGGCGGCAACGGCTTCGCGTTGATTGTCATTTAAACCATCTAATAATTCAGAAACGTCCATCGAAGTTAACTCTTTACCAAAATTGGCAAAAGTATAACAGGAGTTGATTTAATACCAAATAGAATACTGTTTTTATAAACAGGGGTTAGTTATCTATTGATTTTTTCGTTAGCCTTTACATTGTGAGTAGGTTGTTGAAGCTCTGAATTTTTTGTTTCTAAGTACGTTTTAACAAACGTAGCTCTTTCGCTTTCAGGTAACGTTGCAATGATATTCTCAATATGCGCTATTTTTTGTTTTTCTTGAAAGTGAGAGATAACTCTGTCACCGCTGATAAGGAAAAAGAGAATTAGCAGAGGGCCCATAACAGGAAATCCATTCCGTCCTTTTAGCTTTCCGTCTACATAAAGCTTCACCCCAGTTAACCAGTTATTGGTTACGCGAACGTGATGGTCGTTTAAGTCGAATTCCCATTCTTTATACATAATGTTAGTCCTTTTTATAATGTTGTTATTTTTTTAAGAAAAAGTCGTTTGTTAAGCTGGCAATCACTTTTCAATATGTCGTATTTGCTGTTTTTCACGATAAATTGAAAGCGGCGTTTCACTGCCAAAGAGAGTAAAAATAGTAGGCTAAAGCCCATTAAGTACATCAACGTATCCGTTTGCAAAGCCTGTTATTTACTAATAAGGCGCTGCGCCCGCAAGGGTACTCGCTCATGAGAGGAGTAGACGATAAACCTGTCTGAAGCTTGAGAAAGTTGCACTGTGACTTCAAGACTAAGCAAAGACCATGAAGGAGTTACGTCAATAATACCAATCTCGGAGAGGTTAGTCCTTAAAAGTACATCATCACGAAATGACAAATTGAGTTCACTAAAATCCCTTAAATCCCCATCAACATACAGTTTCATGACGTTATGCCAATGATAGATAATGTGGATTTGGTGATGCTTGAGATTAAATTTCCATTCTTTTGTAAACATAACTGCTCTCTTATTTATTGAGTGCAGAATATGTTCTGTAATGAGCTTATTAAAGTCATTAATGATGAGAGGTTATATTACGTGATGTAAGGAAATATCGTGTACGTGATATTTCCTTAAGTTATTAAACAAGCAGGGATTTGAGCGCAAAAATATCGCTTATTTCCATGTCAGCTAAACCTTTGTAGCGGTAAGGCACAAAAGCATTTTCTAGCCACACACTATAACAGCCAGCGTTGTTAGCGCCTTGCACATCTGAATCAAGGCTATCACCCACATGCAAAATCTCGTTTTGACTTACACCTAATTGCTGGCAAGCCAAATTAAACATATCGTTTGCTGGTTTTGCTTTGCCGTGAGGACCTGCTTGTAATACTAAATCGAAGCTATCTTTTAAATTAAATTGGTTTACATCGACATTACCATTAGTAATAGCAATCACTTTGTATTTTTTACGAAGTGCTGCGAGTAAATCGATTACTTCAGGTGCGACCTCAATATCGCTGCGTGCTTTGGCAAATGCGTTATACGCTTGTGCTGCGTGAAATGCTGCATTTTCTACTTTGAGAGTTTCTAACCCCCACAATAATGCCTTTTGACGCCATAGTGTGACATCGTTGATGATCTCTGGGTTTTCAAGTGCATAACCGTTTCGGCACGTGCCCCAAAAATCGCCGCTTTGCGCCGCCCACTCGGGAATTGCAGCAAGGTAGTCTTGCTGAGCTTTTATGGCGTTTTTAATGATAGGGCGGTTGTCATAAAGGGTGTCGTCTAAATCAAAACTAATCACCTTTACGGCAGAAATCGCTCGGTTAAATCGTATCATATTACTTCTTTTTTGCCCTTGGGTGCGTATTGTCGTATACCTTTGCAAGGTGTTGAAAATCTAAATGCGTATATACTTGGGTAGTTGATAAATTACTATGGCCAAGTAACTCCTGCACAGCACGTAAATCGCCGCTCGATTCTAAAATATGTGAAGCAAAGCTATGGCGTAATTTGTGTGGATGCACATTGGCACTTAAACCTTGTTCAATGCCCCATTTTTTCATGCGCGCACGAATTTGACGAATCGACAAGCGGCGTTTTTGTTTACTAGTAAATAAAGCAAGTTCGTCGGGATTAGCAAACTCTGCACGCACTTTAAGCCACTCCTTTACTGCGCTGATAGCTTTTCGCCCAACGGGAATGACCCGCTCTTTACCACCTTTACCTAATACGGTTAGAAGGCCATTAAAGATCGCGCTCTTATCCGTTAAATTAAGGCTAGCCAGCTCAGATAAACGCAGCCCTGATGAATACATTAATTCCATCATGGCTTTGTCGCGAATTGCTAAGCTATCTTCAGGTACAATTTCAAGTAGCTGATTTACTTGGTCAACATCGAGGTTTTTGGGTAGCGGCTTGGTGAACTTCGGCCCTTTTACGAGCTCTACCGGATTCGCGTTGGCAAGCCCCTTTCTAATTAAAAACTTATAAAAGCTACGCAAGCACGATAGGTGTAAATTAATGGTTCTAGCCGATAATTCGCGGCTTTTTAACTTCGCAAGCAAGCCTTTTACATTCTCAACTTCAATCGCTTGCCAGTTAGCAACAAATTGCGAAAAATAGTGTGCTGATGTTTCTAAATGACGCAGGTATGCATCGATGGTGGCTGTAGAATAGTGTTTCTCATTGCGCGCAAAAGCGATGTATAAATCTATACTCTGCTGCCAGCTTGCGCTTAGCGGTTGTTGCTCACTCATAACTGAGACAGTTTGATATCTAAGGCTTGAATAAATTCTAAAACAAATACACTGTTTTGTTCTGGGTGATAGTGTGTTTCATCACTGCTGGCGAAGGCTAATATGGCTGTTGGCGTACTTTTGTCGCCAACCAGATACACAGCTACCGAGGCAACTGTTTTTTGAAATAGCAGCATTTGCTCATCTTGACTCAAACGTCCTAAAAAGCTGGTTTGTACGCTAAAGCGTTGATCGAGCAGCGTTTGGTGCGTATCGCTATTAAAAGGTATTAATTGGCAATCAAGTAAATTAAATCCTTTGCACAAGGTTTGTGTTAACTTTTCTTGTAGTGCTTCTAGCGTATCGGTTTTAAGTAGCAGTCGATGACATTGATTGAGCACTTTAAAAATGTGTTCGTTATTGGTTGCGTTATCGATTAAATGAGAGAGTTTATCGTTTAATTCTCGATTTTTATTTTGCAATAAACTTTGTTGACGCTTTACAAGGCTGGTGGTGCCGTTTGGTTCGTCGTAAATGGATAAACGCGCAAGTAGTTCGGGGTGCTTTTGTAAAAAGTCACGGTTTTGTTCTAAATAATCGACAACTTGGCGTTCATCTAATTCATTCATATCGCGATTTGACCATCAAACACATGTTCTGCAGGGCCGGTCATTTTTACTGGGTGACCGTCGCCTTGCCAATTTATTGTTAATTCGCCACCAGGTAATTCAACCTTAACTTGGTTGGCGAGTTTCTTTTGTAAAATACCAACCACAACAGCAGCACAAGCACCGCTACCACAGGCAAGTGTTTCACCTGCGCCGCGTTCCCATACGCGCAGTTTGATATGCTCTGGCGAGATTATTTGCATAAAACCAATGTTGGCCTTTTTAGGAAAGCGCTCATGGCTTTCAAGTAACGGGCCTAACTTGGTAATTTGATCTGAGTTTATATCGTCTACTTCAAGTACGCAGTGCGGGTTGCCCATAGAGACGACGCCACAAAATATTGTATGTTCGCCTTCACGGATAATATACGTTGTTTCGCGCTTGGTCGCTTTAAACGGCACTTTTGCTGGGTCGAATTTAGGGTGGCCCATATTTACGCGCACTTTGCCGTCTTTCTCATTGTGTAGGGTAATATTGCCAGACTTTGTTGAGACCTGAATGCGATGGCGGTTGGTTAACCCTTTCATACGCACAAACCGAGCAAAACAGCGCGCGCCATTCCCGCATTGTTCAACTTCATAGCCATCCGCATTAAAAATTCGGTAATGAAAATCCAAATCAGGATCGTACGGCGCCTCAACCATTAGTAATTGGTCAAAGCCAATACCGAAGTTACGATCTGCTAACTTTCGAATTTGGTCTTTTGAAATAAAAACATTTTGCGTGACGTTATCAATAACCATAAAGTCATTGCCTAAGCCATGCATTTTAGAAAAATTTACTAGCATATATATAAACTATGATTGTGCTTAAGGCAGTGTACACTCGTTTCGGTATAGGTCGTCAATAGTTTCGCGTTGGCGAATTACATGAACTTGGTCGTTATCTACCATTATTTCAGCTACGCGCGGACGTGAATTGTAGTTTGAGCTCATAGTAAAACCGTACGCTCCGGCACTGCGCACGGCAATTAAATCGCCCGCTTCAATGCACAAATCGCGGTCTTTACCTAAAAAGTCACCGGTTTCACATACCGGGCCAACAATATCGTAATTTTCGGTTTTACCTTGTCGTGGCTTTACTGCAATAATATTTTGCCAAGCTTGATAAAGCGATGGGCGCAGTAAATCATTCATGCCTGCATCAACAATCGCAAAGTGTTTACTTTGGTTTTGTTTTAGATATTCAACATTGGTGACTAAAATGCCAGCGTTGGCAGCGATAGCGCGGCCGGGTTCAAAAATTAGTTCAACATCGGGTAATTCTGCTAAGCATTCGGTGATTTTACTAACGTACTGACTTGGATGTGGAGGTGCTTCTTGGGCATACGGCACACCTAAACCACCGCCAACGTCAACATGGCTTAGTTTGATATTATGAGATGCAAGCTCTTTAACGAGCGCGATTAC
This sequence comes from Pseudoalteromonas sp. XMcav1-K, assembly GCF_044005875.1. NCBI lineage: Bacteria > Pseudomonadati > Pseudomonadota > Gammaproteobacteria > Alteromonadales > Pseudoalteromonadaceae > Pseudoalteromonas > Pseudoalteromonas sp. XMcav1-K. Next base: position 12,386 of record NZ_JBIPJE010000022.1, read on the forward strand.
TTTTTTAAGTGCCGCAATAAAAGGTTCAACTTCGGTAAGCTGTGAACCAATATGAAAATCAATACCCTTGATATCTAAGTTAGGTAAGCTCGCCGCTTTCTTATAAACATCAACCGCAATTTTAATATCTATGCCGAATTTATTTTCTTTCAAACCGGTAGAAATATAGGGGTGCGTTTTAGCATCGATATCTGGGTTTACACGAATAGATATAGGCGCATTTAGGTTCAACTCAGTTGCAACTTGCGAGATACGCTCAAGCTCAGCTTCTGATTCAACATTAAAGCATTTGATTTTGTGCTCTAGAGCAAAGGTAATTTCGTCATGTGTTTTAGCAACACCTGAAAATACCACTTTACTGGTATCGCCGCCGGCTGCAATTACTCGTGCCAGTTCACCTTTAGAAACAATATCAAAACCAGAACCAAGACGCGCCAATACGTTTAAAATAGCGAGGTTTGAATTAGCTTTTACGGCATAGCATACAAGGTGATTATGGTGACTTGCCGCGTCGCAAAATGCCTTATAGTGGCGTTCTAATGTAGCACGCGAGTATACATAACAAGGCGTACCATATTGTTTGGCAATATCTTCAACCTTTACTTGCTCTGCAAACAGTTCGTTATCGTTATAGTTAAAATAGTCCATTACTGCTGCTCCTTTTGCTCTTTATCAGCGTCGGTTTGCTGCTTTGGTTGATTTGATTCCACTTGATCTTGCTCGGCAAGATATAAAGGACCTTTTTGACCGCAACCAGCTAAAGTGAGCAATGACACACTCATAAATACTGAAACTAATTTCTTACATTTAACCATATCGTCTGTTTATAAAACTTATTACTGACAAGTGAATGCCACGGTTGGTATTATTGAATAGAGATTATCAGAAAAAAGCGCAAAAACGCAGGATATTGACGTTTTTTCTTATGCTTTATTGGCATCAAAAAATCAATTTGGAAATTTAGCTATGACAGACCAAGAATACCATCAGTTAATCGATGATTTGTTTATTAACTTAGAAGAGCAAGTTGATGCCTGCGAGGTCGACTTAGACTATGAATCTGCCTCGGGAATTTTAGAAATTATTTTTCCTGATAACAGTAAGATCATTCTTAATAAACAAGCGCCTTTACAACAGTTGTGGGTAGCAACTAAGTTTAATGGTCACCATTTTGAGCGCCATGGTGATAAATGGATTGATAACCGTAGTGGCTCTGAGTTCTGGCAATTTATGAATGATGCCGCGAGCAAACAAGCGGGTACAAGCATTACATGGGAAGCTGAATAAATGAGTTTAGACGCAGTAATTATTGAGCCGCAATCAAGTCACAAAGCAACGGTAATTTGGTTGCACGGTTTAGGTGACTCAGGTGATGGTTTTGCACCTATCGTACCGGAAATTAATTTACCTGCAGAACTGGGTGTAAAATTTATTTTTCCACACGCACCAACTCAACCGGTCACCATAAATGGTGGCATGGCGATGCGCTCATGGTATGACATTAAATCTCTTGATCTAGATAAACGCGCCGATGAACAAGGTGTGCAACAATCTGCTGCGGCAGTACAACAATTAATTGATGCTGAAATCGACAATGGTATTGCGCCTAGCAATATTATTTTGGCGGGTTTTTCGCAAGGTGGCGTTGTGTCATTGTATTTAGCACCTCGCTTACCATATCAGTTGGCGGGTGTTATGGCGCTTTCTACCTATATGTGTGAGCCTGCTAAACTTAAACTCGAAAAGCAGCAAGCAAGCTTAAATGTATTTATGGCTCATGGCAGTTTTGACGACGTGGTACCAACAGGCGCAGGAAAAGCAGCACATCAAACATTACTTGAATTGGGTTATGAAGTTAGTTGGCAGGAATACCCAATGGCACACCAAGTGTGTTTAGAGGAAATTAAGGCGATCCGTACTTGGTTGGTTTCGCGCTTAAACTAGGAAGGAATAGTGGCACAAAAGATAAAAATTACGGCGACATTGGCTAATAAGCAAAACAAATCCGCGCAAAATGCACAACCGAGCGAAGTTGAGTACCAATGGCGCTGGGCGCGTGTTTTTGCGGCGCTGTTGTTGGTGGTAGTCGTATTAGTTTTGGCAACTATGTACTTATTTCCAAATACGGAATATCCAAAAGAAACGAGTCAATCATTAACAAAAGCCAGTGTGCAACAAGGCAGCTCAACTGTTGTGAAAACGATAACATCGGCTGTAAATAATGCTAAAAACACTGATAATGAAACCGAAAAGGTTGGTTTAAGCCAGTCTTCGTCAGCTGAATTACCAATTGAGAAAGCTTCTGTAACTCAACCTGCGATTGAACAGCGAGTCGAGCTAGAGCTTAGCAATCCTAGGGATGTTGATAACAGTGAAGCGGTTGTTAGTGAAAGCGTGACGAATAATAGTCTGCCAAACACAGCCGAAAATAGCGATGAGTTATTAGAGCAGGCTGTGAACGTCGATATTGAACAGCAAGCAAACGAAAACAGTAATGCCGACTTAGCAGATATTGCACTTGGCGCAAAAATGAATACCCAAAGTGTAACGCGAGCATTGTTATCGCGTGATATTAAAGCGCGAGAGCCAGTTGATATTATTGGTGAACGAATCGCAAGGGCGAGCTTTACCAAGAAATTGTATTTCTTTACTGAAGTAAACGGCTTAAAAGGCAAAGTGGTGCGCCACAAGTGGTATTTTCAAGATCAACTGCAAGCGGATGTTGAACTTTCAATATTTGCAGAGCGATACCGTACCTATTCATCAAAAAATATAGCGGCACTGCAATTAGGCGAGTGGCGTGTAGAATTAATTGCCGACGGAAAAACGTTGGCGAGCAAGCAATTTAAAGTAACTGACCAGTAGCGAGTCAGTGTAGGAAAATTATGTCTCAAGATAATCCAATTATTCGTATTGCAACGCGCAAAAGCGCGTTGGCTCTTTGGCAAGCAGAGTTTGTAAAAGCTGAACTGGAAAAGCACCATGCTAATTTAACGGTTGAGCTTGTGCCTATGTCGACTCAAGGCGATAAAATTTTAGACACACCACTGGCGAAAATCGGTGGTAAAGGCCTATTTGTTAAAGAGCTTGAAGTCGCTATGATGGAAGGTCGCGCAGATATTGCCGTTCACTCGATGAAAGACGTTCCGGTTGAATTCCCTGATGGACTAGAACTGCACACAATTTGTGAACGTGAAGATCCACGAGATGCATTTGTATCAAACAACTTTAAGTCGCTAGCTGATTTGCCTCAAGGAGCAATTGTTGGTACATCGAGCCTACGTCGTCAGTGTCAGTTAAAAGCGGCGCGCCCTGATCTCGAAATTAGAGATTTACGCGGTAACGTAAATACGCGTTTAGCAAAACTAGATGCCGGTGAATACGATGCAATTATTCTAGCCGCTGCTGGTCTTATTCGTTTAGAAATGCCAGAACGCATTGCTGATTTTATTGCTGCTGAAGACTCATTACCTGCAAATGGTCAAGGTGCGGTAGGCATTGAGTGTCGTAGCGATGACGAAACAACTAAAGCGTTACTTGCGCCACTTGAGCACACAGAAACGCGCTATCGTGTACTAGCAGAGCGCGCAATGAACCGTAAGTTACAAGGTGGTTGTCAAGTTCCGATTGGTGCATTTGCAACGGTTGAAGGGGAAACACTAACACTACGCGGTTTAGTGGGCGCGTTAGATGGCTCGGTAATTTTGCAGCATACACTGGCAGGTAATGTAGCAAATGCAGAACAAATCGGCGAGCAAGTAGCTGATAACTTATTATCGCAAGGTGCTGATAAAATTCTTGCTGAAGTTTACGGTAACTAACAAGGAGTGCATGTGACACATATCTTACTCACACGGCCAGAGGAAAAGAGCCAACAATTAGCTGAGCGCCTATCAAATATGGCGATTAAAAGCACCATTCAACCATTACTGGCGCTTGAAGCAATTGCAGTGAGTGAACAGCAACTTGCTATGCTTGAAAGCGCCGATATTGTGCTTTTTGTGTCACAAGATGCCGCACGTTTTTTACATGCGTTAAAACCTGAGCTAGCAAAACATAGCCACTGTTTAGCTGTTGGTAAAAGTACCGCTGAAACGGTAACCGAACTGTTTAACAAGCCGTGTGCTAGCCCGCTGGTTGAAACCAGTGAAGGTTTGCTTGCCATGCCAGAGCTCAACAATGTGGCAAGTAAACAAATTGTATTGGTAAAAGGCAAAGGTGGGCGCAATAAGTTAGCGCAAGAATTAAAAGCGCGCGAAGCGATTTTTCAGCCGCTAGCCGTTTACCAGCGTTTGGCGAATGCTAACTTAAATGACGCAATGGCGGCTAATTGGCAAGCGAATGGTATAGATGCCATTGTTTTAACGAGCAATGCAAGTATCGATAGCTTTTTAGCAATAGCGACAAATAAAACCTGGTTATCGCAGCTAACCGTTTACTTGGTAAGTGAGCGCTGCGTTAACTACTTGCAAGAAAAAGCCAATGTAAAACACATTATTAATTGCCAAGGTGCTGATAATGATAGCATTATCAATGCCATTGCAGGTCAACATAAACATCAACAGAGTCACGCTATGGAACAAGAAAAAGACATAACGGCAAAGAGTACGATTAGCGAAAAGCCAACAAGTAAGGCGCAAACTACGAGCAATAGCGCGTCAAAACCAGCCGTGGCAAAGCAATCAGGTTCAGGCAAGGCAATTGCTGTTGTTGCGTTGTTGGCATCACTTACTGCGGTTGGTGGATTAGGGTACGGCTATACCTTATTTCAACAACAGAAAAATTTTCTCGTTAAGTTAAATAACAAAAACAACACGCTCGCTGAACAGATTGCCCAAGTTAATACACAGGCGTTGGCATTAAAAAATCAAAATCAACAATTGCAGAATGCATTATCGGCTCAGGTATCTGAGGCAGAGCTGGCGCTTAATGAAAAAATTGCTCAACAGTTACATGCTGCTAACCAACAAACACCAGAGCTAAATCGTGAAGAAGTGAAAAGCCTTTACCGCATGGCAGAATTTAAGGCGTTGGTGCAAAATGATTATCTAGGCGCTGCGGCAATGCTGGCACGTTTAGATGTACTGCTTGAAAACTTTCCGGGTACTCAGCAAGCTAGAGCGGCACTACATCAAGATATTCAAGCATTACAAGCAGTACAAACGGCTGATGTTGAAGGTTTATATTTAAAGTTGTCTGGGTTAATCGCTAATCTTGATGAGCTACCGCTTAATATGGTGGTGCTACCGGAAGAAGCTGATAAAGTTGATCCGCAGGCGCTTTCAAATAATGTGGATGATTGGCAGTCAAATTTAAAACGCAGTTGGGATTTGCTGGTGGATGACTTTATTAAAGTGCGCAAACGCACAGCGCCGATAGAGCCGTTATTAAGCCAAGAAGAGCAAGCATTAATCAGACATCAATTACGTTTTTATATGGCACAAGCACAAACTGCGCTTACTAAGCAGCAGCCAGCCATTTTCTCTACAGCACTGCAACAAGCACAAAACGTAGTTAAAAATTATTATGATGTGCAAGCTGCGAATGTAAAATACCTTAATAATCAATTGAGTGAATTAAATTCTAGGCCTCTTGTGTTCACACCAGAGATTACCTTTAATTCTGCAGCTGCAATTAAGGAGCTACTATGAGCAAGGCAATTATCACGGTTGTTATTGCATTAGTTGTACTTGCGCTCGCGCCAGTGGCTATAGGTGAAAAAGGTTATGTGCTAATTGCTTTTAACGACTACACCATTGAAGGCACGATCACCGCATTTGTAATAGCAATTATTTTGCTAGCGGCGTTTAGTTTTGTGCTTTTTAAATTGCTGCGTTATGTTTTATCACTGTATGGTATTACTCGTTTTAAATGGGCATCGCGCGCCGATAAACGCAAGTTAAGTAATTTAAAAACGGGCGTTTGGCAGTTTATAAACCGTGATTTTACTGGCGCACAGCAAAGTCTTGCAAAAGCCCATGTACCAGCAGGTTGGGAAAGCATTGCACAAGCCATTTCAGCACGAGCCGCGTTAGAAAGTGGTAATAAAGCCGATGCGCGATTACATCTCGAAAAAGTTGCGCAGCAAGACGCATCAAATATTGCGCAAATGCTGGTGGAAAGTGAGCAAGCTGAGCTTGCCAAAGAAAGCATGGAGCAAATAACTAAGAACAAAAAAGCGACTAATTTAGAACTGGCTAATTTTGCCGAGTACTTAGTAGCCCAACAAGATTGGTCAACGCTTAATGATCAGCTAAGTCGTTTTGAGAAAAAACATGCGCTTAGTGATGAGCAGTGGCAACAGTTATTTGAACGTTATTTTGCAGCGTTAGACTTAAATGCATTAAACAGTGCTTACGGTAAATTACCGAAGAAACTCAAAGAAAAAGCAGAGTTTCATTACCTTACTAATCTTGCTTCATTTTCCCCAGAGCAAACCGATAAGTGTTTATTAAAACTAGCGAAGGGTGATAAATACCGCGAGGTGTGGCAAATCCTCAGTAAGTGCAACAATACTAAATTGTTTGACACACAAAAGTTTATTCAAAGCCGATTAAAGAAGTTACCGGAAGATGAAACACTATTGCTAACGCTGGCTTACATCGCTAAAGCGCAAGGTGATTTTGAGCTTGCCTGCAAGGTATTTAACAAAGTGTTGAGCAGAGAAAACGCAAACAAGCATTGGCGTGTTGCGGCTGAGTGTTTTAATCAAACAGGGCAACTTGATAAAGCAATTTCGCTCTATCAAACCTATGCTTAATACCAATTCTATTAAGTATGTGATCAGGGATAGCGCTGGATAAATGAAATGGTAACAAGGCGGGATTTTCCTTATGCAGTTGTTCTACATTGATAAATTCTAACGCAGTTAGCATGATATTTAGCCCGCTAGGATGATTAGCTACTTAAGTGAATTGGTATAACGTGGCTAAAAATTAAGGTTATGATTAAAAAGCGCCGACGGGCGCTTTTTTTATATTTGTATTTTTACCCAAGCGAGGACCTATGTCCTAAGCAATCCTTGCTTTTATAGCTAAACTACGTAGAATCCGCGCAATTTTAAATTTTTAAGGGTCAAGCCATGATCGATTCAACTCTTCCACTTCTTGATTTACACCGTCACCTTGATGGAAATGTTCGCTCAGAAACCATTTTAGATCTTGGCCTAAAATTTAATATGGATTTGCCAGCAAGCGATGTTGAGTCGCTGCGCCCACATGTACAAGTAATTGAAAATGAGCCCGATTTACTTGGCTTTTTACAAAAACTGGATTGGGGCGTAAAAGTGCTTGGCGATTTAGATGCATGCCGCCGCATTGCCTATGAAAATATGTTTGATGCTAAAGGGCAGGGACTTGATTATGTTGAGCTGCGTTTTAGCCCATTTTATATGGCGCAAACCCACAACCTGAATATTGCAGATGTAGTTGCTGCGGTAATTGACGGCGTAAAAGCGGGTAGCCGCGAGACGGGCGTTCAAGCAAAGTTGATTGGTATTTTATCGCGCACCTTTGGTGTTGAAGCATGCCAAGCGGAACTTGATGGCTTACTGGCGCACAAAAATGAGCTTATTGCACTCGATTTAGCGGGTGATGAGCTTGGCTTCCCAGGTAACTTATTTGAAGGTCATTTTAAACAAGCACGCGATGCAGGTTTACAAATTACCACTCATGCAGGTGAAGCCGCAGGCAGCGAAAGCATTTGGCATGCAATTAAAGAGCTTGGCGCAACACGTATTGGCCACGGTGTAAAAGCAATTGAAGACGTCGCACTGATGGATTACCTACGCGATCACCAAATTGGTGTGGAATCGTGCTTAACCAGTAATATTCAAACCAGCACAGTTGCATCAATGGCAACGCACCCACTAAAACAGTTTTTAGCACATGGTATTTTAGCTACAATTAATACGGATGACCCAAGTGTAAGTAATATTGAAATTCGCCACGAATTTGAGGTGGCAGCACCACAAGCAGGTTTAACACAGGCAGAAATCACGCAAGCACAAAAGAACGCATTACAAATCGCGTTTTTAAGCGATAGCGAGCGTAAAGTGTTAATGGGGAAATACGCGTAATGCTATAGCGTCATTTTTCAAAATAACACACGCCTCCCTGTATTCCTTAAAAGCCCATCCTTGGGCTTTATGTTACTTTTTTATTACAAGATCCCTCTTTCCATTTAAAGACTGTCTGAGGCATTTGAGTTTATTACATCCAAATCAATATTATTTTAAAATTTAATAACTACCAAGAAGGCTTAACTTTCGTTTACAGTTATATTAAATGTACTTAAAATCCCAAAAGCGTTATAGAACTCTTATTCGTAAAGCTCTAGATTAGGTACCTGCTTGATCAGCTTAAAATAATCGCTGATACTCTTTACTTTTATTTCTTTAACTCTTTGTAAATGAGATTTAGAAATTATGTGTCTACTATCAACTAGCTTTTTCGTATAAAAAGCATTAAGGTCTATTTGAGGAAATATTTCCAAAGATAAATCCAAGCCATCCATTCCATATACATCTGCAGCATAAGGGCTTGCATTTGCATTTAACAAATACAAAAAAACAGCTTTCGACTGTAGCATAATTGAATAATGTAGAGGTCTTAGATTGGACGAGTCAGCGTTATTTATAGAGGCCCCATGCTGCACTAATAAATGAGCGACTTGTTCACTTCCAGAAGATGCAATGTAAAACCAAATATTTTCGGGTATGGTTGCACCAAGAGCAAGTGTTTCTTGAATTACTTTTAGATTCCCCTGCTGAGTTGCTATTATAAGGGTTATGTCGATTGCTTCTTTTTCTGATTTCAGCGTTTCAGTCAAGGTTTTGATCGTGTTATCAGTATCTAATGTTGACTTAAGGCTTTGCAAAAATTCTAAATCGGTATCTTTCAATTTTTTAAAATGTTTTTCAGCTTTCTCTTTTAAGTTTAGTGTTCTTTGAGCTCTAACAGCTCTCTTACCTGTTAGCCCTCCAATACCAAATAATTCTTGTTCAGAACTTTCCGCTTCTTTTTGGACTAAGGAATTATCCATAACATGCTTTTGATTTTTAACAGTTAAAAGCTGATCGAACTTATTATCAATTTGATTCATCAGCAATGGCAAACAATTTTTACTTAGACGGTTATTAATTGAGTCTAGTGTTAATATACTATCTATACCATGCTGTAACTGGATATTCTCTGTCGTGCTTATTTTCAAAGGCTCATATTTTACAATTTGTTTTCCTGATAAGTTCTTTTTTGCATATTCAAACAAGTGTTTTTTGTTAAATACTGACCTCTCTCCTAAAATATCCATCATTTTCATGTAAGTTATTTGATCCAAAGACCCTTTTTTTCGATAATAAGTAGCTGCGTCTAAAGTTGACCAAGAAAGCTTGTCCGGTCTTAGAGTCACCCCCATATTAATAAACAGTTTTAATGCATCGACATTACCTGCCTTAGCTGCTACAAATGCTAAACTCCTTTTCCTTCCCATTACATCTATACTAGATGATAGATCTACATCTGAATTATTAATCAACAAATTCAAAAAATCTTCTGGGTACATTTTATAAGTTGCGATAGAAAGATCTGAAGCCGTGAATTTATAACCTAAGTTAATTAATTCTAGAGTAATTTCATTCAACAAGCTAAAGTCATTGGTTGCGCTTGCAACAGTTCCCCAAAAATCTAATATATCATTACTGGTGAAGTATTTATTTCTTAAATCATCAACTTCATATCTTTGAAAAAATAACTGATATGAGAACAATAATTCATCGACTAACTTCTTAGTTTTGACCGGACTTAGAACTACTTTTGCTTCAATTTTATTATAGTATGGGGATAATATTTGGTAATTCTCTTGATTTACTAGCAACCTGCCTTTGTAAAGGCCATAATCTGTTACTATAAACAATAGATCCATTATGCCTTCAGAAAATGGCATTCTTTTAAAGTATGTGTTTATATCATTTCTGATTGAGTTCCACTTGTCTTCATTCTCGGAAAGTAGGGTGTTAACTTCGATATCACAGTTATAAGTGTCTTTTTTATAATCCAATAGAACGTTTGCAATACTTATGCTTTGTGAAGCATCCTCACTGTGTATTAGCTTATTTTTAACTTGCTTATAAACAACTTGGTCAGTGCTCTTTTGCTTTTTTATAATCAAGGCTGCGCTTGAAATAGCTATTATTGCAATGAGGATAAATAGTTTTTTCATGCAGGTAACTCAAACTACACATACATGCATCTATTCCAGACTTCTGTGGCATGATTATCACAAGCAGTTGTAAGCTTTTCATTTGCTTCTAAGCCGGAAGAGAAGCAAATTGTTGCGCCTATGGCTCCCGCAAGTGGATTTAGTAGTGCAGCAACTATTGCGCAACCTGCAGTTAACCCTCCGATAGCAGAAACTCCTGAATTGTAACAACTAGTATAGGCTTCAGCCGATTGATCATTACAAAATAATTGGGCTGCTCGAGGTGGAACTTCGGAACCATCATCATCGCCATCCCCCCAATATGCAAAGGCGACATTGGTTACTGAAACGTTATTTCCTTGATACGAAACATTACCAACAAACAGCAAAATCCCCAAAATAGTGTTTATTAATATTTTCATTAACTAAATTCCTTGTTAAATTTCCAAAATAGGTACAAGATAATCTAGGTGCATATTACTTTTCTGTCAATCAATTTTTTGGCTAAATAAAATAGCTCATAGCTCATAGCTCATAGCTCATAGCTCTTTGATCAGCATATAAAAACAGGGGTAAGAGGTTTTTTATTTGACTTTATTAAACTAACTTCCTCGCCGAGTACTTGATTGATTCTTAGGTTTACTCTTTCGCCTATTAATTAAACCTGAAAACAAAGTTTAAGTGTATAATGCTAGACAGAGACTTTGAGTTAGAAAGCGTACAGGGATGATTAGCGCGTTGCTTCATGGTGCAGAGGAATTCGAAAGGGAGATTAGCATTTTTAAAATTCATCCATGAAACTTGGTTCCATCGGTCATCCATGACCTCACTTCCTTAAGCTGCGGAGCGTTGCTTCGGTCTTTCGTCACCCATACTTCTCCTGCACTAGCTTCACATAATGCGCTAGCGATTTATCACCATGGGTGGCAAAAGTCAGTTCCGTAAGTGATACCGCTTGAATGCGGTCTATGCGAAATTCACGATAGTCGTTTCGTAAGCGGCAAAAAGTGATTAACGTCCATTTGCCACCCCAATACACCATGCCTAAAGGTTCAACAAGGCGGGTGGTGGTTTGCTGCTTGGCATCGGAATAATCAATTTTTACACAACGGTGTTGCTCTATGCCTTGGCGTAAGGTGAGGGTAAAGGCTTGTTGCGCTTGGTTGTGACTCCAACCCGATACTAAATAGGGCAGATCATCCACTTTTTGTTTTAAGCTACTTGGTAATACCGCTTCAATTTTAGCGAGTGCAGAATGGGCTTTATCGGCTAAAACAGGATCCGTCCATTCGCTAACCATGCGGCTGCCTAGCATTAAGGCTTGCAGCTCTTCGAGGGTAAACATCATGGGTGGCAGGTCACATTCAGCGATTAAGTACCCAATGCCAGCTTCGCCTTCGATAGGCACGCCCGATGTTTGTAAATGTTGAATATCGCGGTAAATGGTGCGCTCAGATACGTTTAGTTTATCTGCAAGCTGTTTGGCGGTTACAGCAAGGCGGCGGCCTTTAAGTAAGTTAACCAGTTGAAATAAACGCTCAGATTTATGCACCATATTTCCTTAATTTAATGCGCTTTACGTGTTAATTATGCGTCACAAGGTGTTTGTGACACTACATCGTAGTGTTCCAAAATAACACTTTCTTTTTCAATTAACTTGGCAAATTGCTGGCAAATTTCATTTTCATAAAATGCTTCTTGCACACGTTTAGCATCTGCCATGGTGGCAAAGTAAACCACATCAACGTAAATATTGTCGCTTTGTTGTTTGGCAAGTGAGCGGTATAGCACACCAGTTTGGTTATTGAGGAATTGCTGCAATGCGTTATTAGCAGCTGTGAACTCTGCGGCTTGGGTGGTTTCTGCTAATTTAAAGTTTACGATTTCGATTACGTTACTCATCATTTGTCTCCTTTGAAATGATGACGTTATTTAATCAGGCTGTTGTGTCAGGGAGTGTCAGTAGCAAATGATCTCGAAAATAAAAAAGGAGCCAAATGGCTCCTTTTAGTAAATTGCATTCGTATTATTTGATGAATGCAAAGGCATCTGCATACATGTTTTCGCGAATTGCGCCGTGATTAATAAAGTCATCACGTACAGGGCCAATCATATCGAAGCGACCTGCCATATAGATTTCATAAGGCTCTAGCGAAACAATGTCTTTCATTACAGCTTTATGCACATAGCCTGTGTGACCTTGCCATGTGTCAGTTGCGTGCTCTACTACAGGAATAAAGTTGAAGTTAGCTTGGCTTGCAGCCCACTTTTCCATTTCATCTTTTGCGTAAAGTGCTGACTCATCGCGTACACCCCAGTAAAAGAACACAGGGCGTGTTGATTTGATTTCAGCAAGGTGATCGGCCATTGATTTTACGTATGAAAAACCTGTGCCGCCGGCAAGTAACACAAGTGGCAGCTCAGATTCAGTGCGTAGTTGTGAAATGCCTAAGCCCACTTCAAGCTCAGCTTGCGTATTATTCGCAAAGTGCTCTTTTAGGTGATCCAGCGCTTGCATAGCATAGCTGTTTTCTTCTGATGCACCGATATGTAATTCTAATAGCTCTGTTTGGCTTGGGCGGCTTGCGATTGAGAATGCACGCTTATCCTTTTCACCCAATACCAGTTGCAGGTAGTGACCTGCTTCAAATGACACTGGCTCACTTGGTTTTAGTTCAACCTTATAAACAAACTCTGTTAATGGAGTAATGCTTACCACGTTTGCTTTAACTAATTGCATTTTTAAACCTTTTCACGACGCAAGTTTAACTGCGTTACTTTTCTAAAATGTTGAGTGAATCCCAAATTTCATCAACACGTTGTTTGACTTTATCGTCCATTACGATGGGTTCGCCCCATTCGCGGTCGGTTTCGCCTGGCCATTTGTTGGTGGCATCAAGCCCCATTTTTGATCCTAAGCCAGAAATAGGTGAGGCAAAGTCGAGATAATCAATTGGGGTATTTTCAATCATTGTGGTATCGCGGGCAGGATCCATGCGCGTAGTAATTGCCCAAATTACATCGTTCCAGTCGCGCGCATTCACGTCATCATCACACACAATAACGAACTTAGTATACATGAATTGACGTAAGAATGACCAAACACCCATCATTACGCGTTTTGCATGACCTGGATATTGTTTTTTCATGGTGACCACGGCCATACGGTAAGAACAACCTTCAGGTGGCAAGTAGAAATCCACAATTTCAGGGAATTGCTTTTGCAAAATTGGTACAAACACTTCGTTAAGTGCGACACCTAAAATAGCAGGCTCATCAGGTGGACGGCCAGTATAGGTGCTGTGATAGATAGGGTCTTTACGGTGTGTAATATGGGTTACTGTCATGACTGGGAAGTCATCAACTTCGTTATAATAACCAGTGTGGTCGCCATAAGGCCCCTCTGGTGCCATCTCGCCCTGTTCAATATAACCTTCTAATACAAACTCGGCGCTAGCAGGAACTTGCAAGTCGTTCGAAATTGACTTTACCACTTCTGTTTTGCTGCCACGCAATAAACCGGCAAAAGCGTATTCGCTAAGGGTATCAGGTACAGGGGTTACTGCCCCTAAAATGGTTGCAGGGTCGGCCCCAAGTGCTACCGAGACAGGATAAGGTTCACCTGGGTGTTCTTTACACCATTCTTGGTAATCGAGCGCGCCGCCACGGTGTGATAACCAGCGCATAATGATTTTGTTTTTACCAAGTAATTGTTGGCGGTAAATGCCCAAATTTTGGCGCTTTTTATAAGGTCCTTTCGTAACTGTCAAGCCCCAAGTAATTAGTGGCGCAGCATCGCCAGGCCAACAGTGTTGGATTGGTAGCTTAGTTAAATCAACATCATTACCTTCAACAATCACTTGTTGGCATGGTGCTTTCTTAACTTCTTTTGGTGGCATATTGAGTACTTGTTTAAACACAGGTAGTTGGCTTAGCGCATCTTTAATGCCTTTTGGTGGCTCAGGCTCTTTTAAAAAGGCTAAAAGCTTACCAACTTCTCTTAGTTCAGATACATCTTCTTGCCCCATACCTAAAGCAACACGCTCAGGTGTGCCAAATAGATTAGCAAGTACAGGAATAGAATAGCCTTTTGGATTTTCGAAAAGTAGTGCAGGGCCTTTTGCACGCAAAGTGCGGTCGGCTATTTCGGTCATCTCTAAGTAGGTATCAATTTCTTGCTTGATACGTTTTAGCTGACCTTTCTTTTCTAACAGTTCGATAAAGTCCCTGAGGTCTTTATATTTCATAGTATTGTCAGGCTTTTAATAATAAAAATTGATTGGTGATAGTATAACCTTTTGCGCAACTTACGGGCAATTGTATTCCCGAATACATGGTTACAATTGTTTATACTTCTGAGGGTGCTTTTTGGTTTAGCATTCAATAGAATGGGGACACAATTATACAAAAAGGATTTTTATGAAATCTTTAATCTTTACAAGTGCTCTGCTTTTTTGCGGCTCAGCTTTTGCAGCGAATGATATCTATGTTGGATTAGATTACGCGTATAACGATTTTGAAATCGCGGATGAAACGGTGAACCCAAATGCTGTGAATTTAAAAGCAGGTTACGAATTTTTCGACGGTATTTTTTTAGAAGGACAGGTGGCAGTTTCAAGTACGGATGATAACTTGTATCGTATGAACTTCGAGCTAGATAAATCGTATTCTCTATTTGGTCGTTTTGAGTCACCCGCATCTTATGGTTTTAGTGCTGACATTTTACTGGGCTGGAGCTGGAATGACATTGCTGTAACAGGCCCAGAAGAAACATATAACAACATTGATAGTTACAATGGTTTTGCTTGGGGCATAGGTTTGAATCAAGAAATCCCTAGTTTTGAAGAGATTAAAGTCCGCTTGGGATACCAAGTATTGCATTCCGATTCAGACTTAAAACTAGCAAATTATACACTTGGCGTAAGCTATACATTTTAAAGGGAATTGCATATGAAAAAGTTTAAATTATTACCTTTAGCGTTAGCGACCGCAGTTGTACTTTCGGGGTGCAGCGAATCAGACGATCCTGCTGCGTTGGTTAAAGCAGTTAAATTAGAGTCGCAGCGTGCAAATGGTACTATTATCGAAAGCATCGAATTTACTGGTAACGATATTCGTTTACGTCCGGGACAAACTCATCAACTAGTTGCGATGGGTACAGATTCTAAAGGTGATGTTCGAGACGTTTCAAAAGAGGTAACGTGGGTTTCATCAAATACTGATGTTGCTACTATCAACTCAAGTGGTTTGGTAACTGCAGTAAAAACGCTTGAAGATAATCAAGGGTTAGTGACTTTTACAGCAACAACTATCAATGATATTGAAGCAACAACCGAGCTTTCAATTAGCAATAGTAAAGCAACGGCGTTAGATGTTGTTCTTAAAAACTCTGACAGCAATCAAGTTACTACCTGTGTTGATGCGCAACTCGCTGCGACAATTACATATCAAGATGGTTATGTAAGTGCTCCAGATACAAATTTATTAACTTGGCAGCTAGCAGGGTCAGCGACAGCTCGTGTTGATACTAACGGTCTACTATCTACTTCAGCAGAAGACAGTGAAGAGCTGATTATTACCGCAAAGCACACTGATGGTGTAACTGGCAGTGACTCGTTTTCAACATCAATTGCTCAATTAAGCGCGCTTACGATTCAACATTCAGATAATAATATTGAAAGCCTAGCTATGGAGCTTGCTCAACGTGAGTCACTTAAACCTCAGCTAACCTTATTGAATGGTGATACACATATTATTTCAAACAGCGCTATTTGGGCTGCGAGTGATAGTGCTGTTGCTGCAGTTTCAAATGAATCTGAGGTACAAGGCAATATTGTGGCACTAACATCGGGCACGACGAATGTGTTTGCTACTTGTGGTGGTCAACAGGCACAAGTTACTGTTGAAGTAACTGGTGATTCAACATTAAATGGCTTAAAGATTAATACCGGTGCCGAGAGCATTAGTATTAAACAAGGTGCAAAAGTATCTTTGCAGGCATTTGCAGATCTAGCAGACGTATCTGACGACTTTAACGTATCGGAGTTTGCTGGTTGGTCATTTTCTGGTACCGACTTAGTTACATCACAATTTAAGAAGTTAGGTACTAATGAAGCGTATTTAGAAGTGAGTGCATCAAGCTCGAAAACGGGCTCGTTTACCTTAATTTCTAGTTATCGTGGTAAATCAGAAACAATTGATATCACAGTTGTTAAATAAGCTAATCTTTTAATTAACCAGTTCTTTGCTGGTTAATCTGAGATTATGTTTTTACGCACTCAAAGTTAATTGAGTGCGTAAAATTACTAAAATAAGTCTATTTCACCCACTTCGCTAGGCGCTTCAGCGCTCTCTCGCCGCAGTTTAGTTCGTGTACTGGTATTCCACTCTTTATCATTAAAATCAAACAGCTCGAGCTTTTCTCGTAAGCTGGTGGCTAAGTTAAGTAAATCATCACTGGTAACCGATTGGATTTTAGAGTTTGAAAGTGCATCAGTATTTAATTCTATCATGGCATAAACCGATGATTGTGCATCGTCTGACGCGGATCTTTGTTGTTTTACCTGTTGCTGTATTTGTTCAGATAACGAGTGAATCTCATTCATGGCGTGATCTATTTGGTCTATTTCTAAGTTTGCCTGCTGCGATAAATTGACTGTTTGCTGAGTCTCTTCATGTGCTTTCATCATTAACTGATGTACTAAGTCAGTGCCAGATTGAATGCGACTTACCATGGCACTAACTTCTTTGGTCGATTCGCTGGTGCGTGCGGCAAGGTTACGCACTTCATCGGCTACTACTGCAAAACCACGCCCTTGTTCGCCGGCGCGAGCTGCTTCTATGGCGGCATTAAGAGCAAGTAAATTGGTTTGTTCGGCAATGGAGTTGATAACTTCAATAATCGACGTAATTTGGTCACTGTCTTTTTTTAGTTGTTCAAGTTGTTCGCCGGTTTTTTCAATCTTAGTTGCTAGCGATGATAGGCTTTGTTGGCTAAGATCTGCATCGGCGCGTGTTTGCTTTACGGAGTCGTTGGCGTTTGTTACCGCTTGGTAAATTAAAACCAAATTTTCATCTAATTGGGCGGATACTTCCACCATGGCGGACATTGATTGCCCGAGTGTCTCGCCATGGCTATGCTGCATTGTTGCTTTTTGCATTATCGAACTGTACGTATCTTTTAGCTCATTTGCCATTGGATATAACCGTGCTGATGATGCATATACCTCAGTAATTAGATGGTCCATTACTTCAAGCCAGTTATCAATATAGGTGCATTCTTCGGCATAGTCTGTATTGCCGTTATTTTGAAAGCGAAATTTGATGTTTACTTTTGTTGGGTTAGCAACTGCTTGAGAGAAGGATGTTAGAAAGCTTGCGTCGGCTTTTTTACTTTTTTGGCTGTATCCAAATATACCAATAATAACCAGCGACATAATACTTTGCAGTACTAAGTATAGGGTAGAGGCTTCAGCTAAAAACAGGATTAATAGCGAGCACAGTGCAAAAATTATTATGCTTGGAAAGAGTAGTTTATGTATTTGCATAAATCTGAAATTTAACTCTAAGTGTATAATAGTTATAGAACAGATTTTGTATTGGGCAAATAAAAACGCCAGCTAAGTGCTGGCGTTTTTTAAATTATGATGCAATTACTTTCGTTTCATTGAATCGAAGAATTCGTCATTGGTCTTACACATAGCAAGTTTATCAATTAAGAATTCCATTGCGTCGATCTCTGACATTTCGTGTACGATCTTACGGAGAATCCACATCTTCTGAAGTTCGTCAGCTTTGGTAAGTAGTTCTTCACGACGTGTACCTGAGCGGTTGAAGTCGATTGCTGGGAATACACGTTTTTCCGCTATCTTACGGTTAAGGTGTAATTCCATATTACCAGTACCTTTAAACTCTTCGTAGATAACTTCATCCATCTTAGAGCCAGTATCGATAAGCGCTGTAGCAATAATCGTTAAGCTACCGCCTTGTTCAACGTTGCGCGCTGCACCGAAGAAACGCTTAGGCTTATGTAGTGCATTGGCATCAACACCACCAGTAAGTACTTTACCTGATGAAGGGATTACGGTGTTGTAGGCACGTGCTAAACGCGTAATTGAATCAAGTAGAATAACTACGTCTTTTTTGTGCTCTACTAAGCGTTTCGCTTTTTCAATTACCATTTCGGCAACTTGTACGTGACGGCTTGCTGGTTCGTCGAACGTTGAAGCAACTACTTCACCTTTTACAAGGCGTTGCATTTCGGTAACTTCTTCAGGACGCTCATCGATAAGTAAAACGATAAGCTCACACTCAGGGTGGTTTGAGCTAATAGACTGTGCAATGTTTTGTAGCAACATTGTTTTACCCGCTTTTGGCGGAGCTACTAATAGACCACGTTGTCCTTTACCAATTGGCGCTGCTAAATCGATTACACGGGTTGTGATATCTTCAGTACTACCATTACCACGTTCCATACGTAAACGGTCGTTTGCGTGAAGTGGTGTTAAGTTTTCGAAAAGGATCTTAGTACGAGAGTTTTCTGGCTTGTCGAAGTTTACTTCATTAACTTTAAGTAGTGCGAAATAACGTTCGCCATCTTTTGGCGGACGAATTAATCCATTAATTGTGTCACCAGTACGTAAACTAAAGCGTCTGATTTGGCTAGGCGATACATAGATATCATCTGGCCCAGCTAAATAAGAGGCTTCGAAAGAACGAAGGAAGCCAAATCCATCTTGAAGTATTTCTAATACGCCACCGCCATAGATGTTTTCGCCGCTCTTTGCGTGAGCTTTTAAAATGGCAAAAATAATGTCTTGTTTTCTTAAGCGGCCTACATTTTCAAGTCCCATGGACTCAGCTAGTTTTACAAGTTCGTTAATCGACTTATTTTTAAGTTCGCGTAAATGCATATTGGTGGGTTCTTTAATATTTTATTCTCAAGGTTTTTGAGTGGAAGTAATAATGAATAATTACTTAGGATAAATATGATGTAGAAAATAGCAGCTCTTGTTAAAAGCGTCCAGTCTTTATAAAAAATAATCAGTGCAAAAATGAAAAAAGGCTGGTTAAACCAGCCTTTTTCTTATGCGTTCTCTTCTAAAAACTCAACTAGTTGAGTTTTAGATAGTGCACCAACTTTAGTTGCAGCAACTTGACCGTCTTTGAACAGTAGTAATGTAGGAATACCACGAATACCAAACTTTGGCGGCGTGCCAGAGTTTTGGTCAATGTTTAATTTACCGATCGTTACACGACCAGCAAATTCTTCTGCTACTTCATCAAGAATTGGCGCGATCATTTTACAAGGACCACACCACTCAGCCCAAAAATCAACTAGTACAGGGCCGCTAGCATTAACTACATCAGACTCAAAGCTATCGTCTGTTAGTTGGATAATTTTATCGCTCATTGGGTTCTCCGATAATTTTCGCGAATTTATTTATAGCGTATTTAAACACTATTGTTTCTTATTGCAAGTTTAAGCGTTATGCTTATTCGCTATGAATAAGACACATTTAACCGAAACAAAGTTTGCCGACTTTGATATTGCGCCGGAAGTGGTTGCCGGACTTACTCGCAAAGGCTTTGAACTTTGTACGCCAATTCAGGCAAAAAGTTTACCTTATGCACTACAAAAACGAGATATTGCAGGGCAAGCTCAAACTGGTACAGGTAAAACCATTGCGTTTTTAGCTGCGACTTGTCACCACTTATTGGTCAATAGTAAAGGGGCAAGTAAACACCCAAGAGCGCTTATTATGGCGCCTACTCGGGAGTTAGCGTTACAGATTTATAACGATGCAAAAATATTTGCACCCGACTGTAAACTTAACCTTGGCATTGTATATGGTGGCGAGGAATATGAAAAACAACAGGCACAGTTAGAAAAAGGTGTAGATATTTTAATTGGCACAACAGGCCGATTGATCGATCTATATAAGCAGGGCAATTACAGCCTAAACGATATCGAAGTTGTAGTACTTGATGAAGCTGACCGTATGTTCGATCTTGGCTTTATTAAAGATATTCGCTATTTACTGCGCCGCATGCCTGAAGCGACAGAGCGTTTAAATTTACTGTTCTCGGCTACACTTTCATACCGCGTACAAGAATTAGCGTTTGAGCATATGACCAATCCGATTCATGTGCAGGTTGAGCCTGAGCAAAAAACTAATCAGCGCATTCAAGAAGAGCTTTTCCACACATCTCAAGACGATAAAATTCCACTTCTTCTTACATTAATAGAAGAAGAGTGGCCGGATAAAGCAATTGTATTTGCTAATACAAAACATATGTGTGAAAACGTATATCAGTGGATGAAAGCAGACGGGCACCGTGTAGGTTTACTTACGGGCGACGTTAATCAGAAAAAACGTATTTCAATTTTAAAGCAGTTTACTGATGGTCATTTAGACTTTTTAGTTGCGACCGATGTTGCCGCACGTGGATTACACATTGATGCAGTAAGTCATGTGTTTAACTTTGACTTACCTGATGATTGTGAAGATTATGTTCACCGCATCGGTCGAACTGGTCGTGCAGGTGCTTATGGTCATGCCATTAGCTTTGCTTGTGAGCAATATGCATACAACCTTCAGCCAATTGAAGAGTATATTGACCATGCGATCCCATTGTCACATTATGATAAAACAGCATTGTTAGACGACATTCCTAAGCCGCGTTATAACCGTGCAAAGCGTCCAAATCAAAATAACCGACGCTCAAATAAACCAGCTCAAAGAAGAGCTCATAGTTAGTAGTTTTTTGAGGTATCAATGCTAACCGTTGATAAAGCAAATGATCAGAACTGTTATGCCGTTATAGATTTAGGCTCTAACAGTTTTCATATGTTAATAGCCAAAGCCGTAGCAGGCGACTTGCAAACAATTGGACGTGTTAAACGAAAGGTAAGATTAGCGGCAGGGCTGGATGAAAATAGCCAGTTAAGCATTGAAGCCATGCAAAGAGGGTGGGAATGTCTTTCCCTTTTTGCTGAGCGACTTCAAGATATTCCGAAAGATAATATTACGATTGTTGCTACAGCTACATTACGCTTAGCGGCAAATGCACAGCAATTTGTCGAAAAAGCAGAGCTAATTCTCGGTCATCCAATTCGCGTAATCAGTGGTGAAGAAGAAGCAAAAACAATCTATAAAGGGGTGGCGCACACTTCATCAACACTCGGTAAACAACTGGTTATTGATATCGGTGGTGCCAGTACAGAAGTGGTGATTGGCGATGGCTTTGATCCTCTTTTATATAAAAGCCTAAATATGGGTTGTGTAACCTATCTTGAAAAGTACTTTGAAAATGGCTTGTTAACGCATGATAATTTTGAAGCCGCAACAAATGCAGCAAAAGAAGTTATTGCGCCTGTAGTGGCTGAGTATAAACAACTTGGTTGGTTAAGTGTGTCGGGGGCATCCGGTACGGTTCAAGCTATTCAGGAAATCATGATTGCACAAAGGCAAGATGATTTACTGACGCTTGATAAACTGAATGCCATTAAACACCAAGCTGTTTTATACAAATCGATTGATAAACTCGACCTTCCTGGATTAATGCAAGAACGAAAACTTGTATTTGCATCGGGTCTTTCAATTTTAATCGCATTATTTGAAAGTTTAGATATTGAAGTAATGGGGCTTGCTGGTGGTGCATTAAGGGAGGGAGTCTTGTACTCCATGATCCCGGAGCTACATAATAGCGATATTAGAGAGCGCACAGTTCAAAGCTTTATCAGCCGTTATCATATTGATGCAACACAATCACAACGTGTCGCGGACGTCGCACTTTTATTCGCAAAGCAAGTAAAAGATGATTGGCAGTTGAATGATGAAGACTTATCGATTCTGGACGCTGCTGCGAAGTTACATGAAACAGGCTTATTAATTGGTTATAAAAAGTATGGTCAACATGGCGCATACATAATGACGAATACTGATATGCCAGGTTTTACCAAGGCACAGAAAAACCGTGTTGTTTTTTTAGTTAAGTATCACAAAGAAGATATCGACAAGTTAAACTTTGAGTCATTAGGCTGCTTTTCGGATGTGACATCTAAGTTGCTCCACATATTACGTCTATCCGTTATATTAAGTATGCGTCGAAAAGACGACGTACTACCTGAATTAAAGTTAGTTACATCAAATAATGATCTATCAATTGTTATTCCACATATATGGTTTAGCCAGCACCCGCTAATGCAAGCAGAACTCGAAGCCGAGTGCGAGTATGCACGTAAAGGCGGTCAAACTTTACACATAGCGGTTAACTAAAGCGTAAAAATATGGCGTTTTTGTTAATAAAACGCCACTTTTGTTCGCTAAATGAGCTAACGCACCAAATTTGCAAACTTTCTTTAAAAAAGGGGTTGCGCTCAAATCAAATCTCTCTATAATGCGCCTCCACCAACACGGGGAACGACGCAGCATAGCAGCGAATCACGAGTTAGTTGAGTCAAGTAAAACTGAGTTTTGAACGTTTTCAGAATAAAAAGAAAATAATCAAAATTAAGTGTTGACAAAAAATTAGGAAAGCGTAACATACGCAGCCCTAACAGCGACGAAGCGTCGCGGTAAACACAAGGTTGTTTGCACTGTTCTTTAAAAATTTAAGCAATCATCTGTGTGGGCACTCGTACAGATTAAGTTCTAACATACGCTTTTAAAGCGTAACAAAATTTAGACTTAATTAAACTGAGTGACCAACGGAAATAAACTTTGTTTATTTCAGCACAGTCAATTCGATATCTTTTGATATCAAAATCAGAA
>NZ_JBIPJE010000023.1:0-35393 GCF_044005875.1 Pseudoalteromonas sp. XMcav1-K
TGGTGACTATAGCGTTTTGGAACCACCTGACCCCATGCCGAACTCAGAAGTGAAACGAAACAGCGTCGATGATAGTGTGGGTTCGCCCATGTGAAAGTAGAACATCGCCAAGCTCCTAATTAAGTAAGAAGCCCGCTCATTGAGCGGGCTTTTTGCGTTTGGGCGTTTAATGAACTTGGAACAATGCCCATAAAGCTGGGTGCCATCGCGCATCCTTGCGCTCACTTCGTCAGGCTGCGAAACTCTGTTTCGGTCCATCGTCACCCATGTGCCTCTTCACCGCTGTGGGCATTTGAAGATAGATTATATTTCAATGAATCGTTATAAATACTTCCCTGTAGCTTGGTTAAATTGGCCTTCCATCACCTCATTACACTGCGAAACTTAGTTAACTACAGGCGTCCTGCCTTCCGTCCTTCGGACCAGCAGAGCTGTTCAAATATATTCCGGATATTTTTGTCGGTCCATTTTCACCCATTTGTTTCTGAGCGTTATGGCGTGTGAATCTCACTAAGCTTCATAACTAGGCTAATTTCATTCACATGTAACTGATTAAAACGCTTTCTACAAAAAGTAAGACTGATTTTCTTATGTCTTCTAAACGTAATATAGTAGTATTGAATCATTGATCGAATTGTTGCCTCAGGCTTTCTCCTGATTAATGTCAGTCAACTTTGTTGTAAAATTGTCTTCTCTATGTCGATATAGAAGTGATCCTTTTTACATTTATTGTGCACAGTAAAATATTGCTAAAAATAATATAATAAAAATATGAAGCGCTTTATTCAGTATCAAACAGATCGGTTATCCGCTATCCCAAATATGGCTAGCGCTATCTCGAAGAAAATATCAGAATTCCAATATGATTATCGTAAGATGTTGGAAGAGGCGTCTCTGTTTTTTGAAAAACACTACGAATACGAAGCGGAACTTGCGCAATTAAATAAAAAGATCGTCGCTTACCAAGAACATATCGATATTGTCGAAAACTACCGCAAAGAAAAAGGTAAGTATCCGCTTATTAAAGGGCAACGATCTGCTCAGCGTTATTTAGAAAAACTACATCAAAAGATTGACGAAGCAGAGCTGCGCATCAAACAAATTGCAGCCGAGCGTTTGAAGGCTCGTGGCGAGCGTTACATCTCACTGGAAAAGCTAATCGATAATATTCTCGATTTGCTCGATGGGCCTAAAATATTCAGTCAGTTTTTGGGGACCATGGTACTTTCAACGCCGCTACCCAATGAAACGGTTCGTTGTACGCGAAACGAAAAAAACAAACCAATTTATATTACGGCACTAACCGTTGCGCTTTTTGAAGAAGCTCGCCTATTTAACCAATTTACTTCAACTTATTTAAAGCAAGCGCTGAGCGATATCATCGGATACGATAAAGTTAGCTTAATGCAGCGTCATGATTACAAGCCGTTCACCAAAGAGCAGAAAATGGCTTATCGTGAAGAAGTGCTTAAACCCATCGTTAAGGCTACTTTGCTTCGCCATATTGGCTCTTATGCACCTCATGCTGAAGCAATTTATCAAGGTAATCGGTTCAGGCTGTTAGATGCAGAGCAGCGTAATAAGTTATTAGCTGGAATTAAACGAAACTCCTATCTCTACTTACGTCAGGGTGTAGGTTTACCGCAAAGACGTTTTGATAAAAAAGAAGAACGTGATGAGTTCTTTGAAATTGAAAATGCCAAGTTAGATTTTATGACCCAGTTGCTTGATTTTGATAATCAAGAACCTGAGCTGCGTGACTTGATGCGTATTCCTATGGTGTATGCTTCGTTTATGCTGTCTACCAAAGAGGAATATGATTATCGCAATATGTATCGCGCATATGACATTCTAAAAGATGGCATGAAGCAAGGTGAGTATAACGCAAATTTTTGTGCGTTATTCTTACGTATGGTTGGACGATTCCCGCTTGGCAGTGGCATTTATTTTATCTCGCATGAAACAGAGCAAATTGAAAAAGGCATCGTTTCATCTCTATTTCCTAAAAATCCAGAGGAGCCTTACGTAAAACAAATTACACGTAATCACATACAATCACTTAGCCAAACTGAAGTTTTGGTGGTACGCAGCACTAATATTTATTTTGAATCTACCCGGGAGAACTCGGGGCTAGAAGAGGTGGTGTTTACACAACGCTACCAACCACCGTATGTGTGGAATGCTAATGAAATGTGGGAAGTTCAGGTGCCAGCGTTAGTCTTTTGGAAAAAGGATGGCACTACTAAAAACAGTAATCTCGCTATGCTATAGCATTAGCAGTTATTAGCGAGTTGCACACTGCCGCGGCGTTTTTGCCATTTTACCGCAGGTATTAACACCGTAGCTAATAACAGTGCATAAGCCATGTGCGCACCAATGCCAAATGCAAGAGCCATGCAGGCAATAAACCCTAACGAAATCGTAATACGGTGTTTTGCTGCGAGCAATACCCATGCAGAGCACATGGTTGCAACATAGATAATAACAAACACACCATTTACCCAGTTTATTAAACCTTCCAGATCTTGGCCGCTGAAATAAGTTATAACGAGTACTGTTGCCATGATACTCAGCACACAAATCAATGCTCTTTGCGGTACATTATATTGGTTTGTGTATGCTAATTGTTTGGGCAATACTTTTTGTTCAGCGAAGCTTGCGACAAGTTTGGCCAGACTTGTTGTGTAAACGTTGATGGTAGCAAGGCCACCTGCTGTACCAAGTATACCAATGATATAGTTACCGCCACTGAAATAGTGGTTAAATACGCCGATAATCGCCAGCTTTTGATCATTAGGGTGGGCCAAAACTAATACCGTAGATAATAAATAAATCACGCCAACAATGACACTGCCTATAATCATCGCTGGAATAACATCTTGCTTCGGCTTTTTAAACTCATTGGCAAGGTGTGACATAGCTTCAACACCAAGAAAACTCCAAAAAGCGAGACCCGCGGCACTTAGTATTTTATCGCTATCCAAACTCAGCGTTGTGTTCGATTGCATAACGACTTGTTCATTGCTGAAAGTACATAACAGCATGACAATAAAGGTGATTAACAGGGTAAGCAGAAACTGTAGTTTTGCTGAAACATGAATGCCTTTACGATTTATGTAAAACAGGCATAAAAGCGCAGCGAGTTCCGCGAGTAACAATTGTACACCGCTAATATTTATCATTCCTTGCACAAACTGAAAGGTCATAATAATGGCCGCGGGTGCACCAATTGGCACGACTAACAAAAACATTAAGCCAATGACTCTGCCTGCAGTTTTGCCAAAAGCTTTTTCAACAAAGTGAGCTGGGCCACCTGAATGTGGAAAAAGTGACGATAGCTTTCCAAACACATAAGTAATAGGGATTAATCCGACTGTTAGTAGAAGCCAAGCGTAGAGTGCATTACTTCCCGACATTTCGACGGTTAGCTGCGGTAGTATAAATACTCCGGTACCGAGTAAGGTTGTTGCCATCATGCCGGCGCCTTGCCAGCGTCCAATGCCTGTATTAACTGATTTCATGTTACTTTGTTTATGGTTTTTAATAGCGCTAGTATAGAAATATTTACTATCTCAAACTGTTTGAGTTGCTAGGCAGAGTGTGTGATATGCAGGTAAAATGACGGTATTACTGCAAAATTAAAACACTTTGAAGGTTTAGGTGATTAAGTATGCAAATGGATAAATTTGATCAGGCGATTATTGGTCAGTTAAAAATAAACGCGAGGCAAAGCGTATCGGCGATAGCTGATGCGGTAAATCTCTCGCGTTCAGCTGTTACAGAGCGGATTAAAAAACTAGAGCGTCAGGGGCAAATTCGCGGCTATCAAGTCTTGCTAAGTGAATCGCAAAAAGTAGGTGTATCTGCTTACTTTGAAATTCAGCATCAGTGCACGCGTTGTTCAAACATTGTTAAGGTGTTTCAGGTGATCCCGGAAGTTTTAACGTGCCATGGCATTACTGGCGACATGGATTTATTGGTTTACGTGCAAACAGATTCGATGCAACGACTTCATG
Source organism: Pseudoalteromonas sp. XMcav1-K (assembly GCF_044005875.1). Classification (NCBI taxonomy): domain Bacteria; kingdom Pseudomonadati; phylum Pseudomonadota; class Gammaproteobacteria; order Alteromonadales; family Pseudoalteromonadaceae; genus Pseudoalteromonas; species Pseudoalteromonas sp. XMcav1-K. Next base: position 4,017 of record NZ_JBIPJE010000023.1, read on the forward strand.
AAATTAGAGAATACTTAGACGCAGAGCCTGATATCGTAAAAATTAAAACACATGTCGTAATGAGTGAATGGATTAATAATTTAGGCTAAATACACGTAAATTATCGTTATATACCGTTGTTACAATTCGTTACGCAAAACTATAGTCGTAATTAATTTACTGGGTTAGCATGGGAAGGTTAAATACAAAGGGAATATTTATGAAAGCATTAAAACCAATCGCACTAAGTGCACTCTCACTATTAGTGCTTAGCGCTTGCAATAACACTCAAAACAACAACAAAACTGATATTGCCGCGCCTATCGCCAAAAAGGTGCCATTTGAAATGACGCACCACGGTAACACACGCGTTGATAATTATTATTGGATGCGTGACGATGAGCGCAAAGATCCAGAAATTCTAGCGCATTTAGAGGCTGAAAATAGTTATACAGAACAAAAATTAAAACATACTGAAGCACTACAAGCGCAATTATTTGACGAGATCAAAGGTCGCATTGTTAAAGATGATCAATCTGTACCAGTCAAACAGGGCGATTACTTTTACGGTAGTGAAGTAAGCGGTGATAATGAATATAGCGTATATACGCGCGCAAAAGATTTAGCAGGTACTGATAAGCAAGTACTGTTAGATGTTAACGAATTGGCAAAAGCACATGATTATTTTAGTGTTAGCACGCTAACTGTAAGTGAAAACGATAATTTACTCGCGTATGGCGAAGATACATTAAGCCGTCGTATTTACACTATTCGCATTAAAGACCTAACTACAGGCGAATACTTAAAAGATAAAATTGAAGGTACGTCAGGCAATATTGTTTGGGGTAACGACAATACCTTCTTGTACTACATCAAAAAAGACCCGCAAACCTTGCTTGGTTATCAGGTTTACCGCCATGTGCTGGGAACGGACCAAAGCAGTGATGAGCTAGTGTACGAAGAGAAAAACAAAGCTTACTACACTTACATTAGTAAGAGTAAAGACAGTAGTTTAGTTTACATTCACCATTCAAGTACTGAAGCGCGCGGTGTATCAATTATTGATGCGAACGACGCCAAGGCGAAACCAACGCGTTTTATTCCGCGTGAAGATAAGCACGAATACAGTATTGCTAAGTTAAATAACGATTTTTACATTACTACTAACCTAGATGCGGTTAACTTCCGTTTAATGAAAGTTGATGCAAGTAAAGTAGGTGATAAGGCGCATTGGCAAGAAGTTATCCCTGCGCGTGATAACGTAAAACTTGAAGATATTACGTTATTTGATAATCACTTAGTTTATCAAGAGCGTGAGAATGGTTTAACGAATGTCACTGTGCGTAAGCTTGATTCAGGCAAAGAGTTTAACCTGGACTTTAAAGATACTGCTTTTGCTGCAGGTATGTACGGTAATAATGAACTTGATAATGCATCTGTTCGTTTGTACTACACCAGTATGACAACGCCTTCTAGTGTAATTGAATATACGCTAGAAGACGGTAAAAAAACTGTACTAAAAGAACAGAAAGTATTAGGTGACTTTAACTCTGATAACTATGTATCTGAACGCATTATGGTAACGGCACGCGATGGTAAAAAAGTACCTGTATCGTTGGTTTATCATAAAGATAAGTTTAAAAAAGATGGTACTAACCCGCTTTATCAATATGGTTATGGCTCGTATGGTGCAACCTTCGACCCAACTTTCTCAACGTCACGTTTAAGCCTGCTTGACCGTGGTTTTGTTTACGCCATTGCCCATATTCGAGGCTCTCAAATGCTAGGTCGCCCTTGGTATGAAGATGGTAAAAAACTCACCAAGAAAAATACCTTTAACGACTTTGTAGACGTAACTAAAGCGCTTGTAGAACAAGGTTATGGTGCAAAAGATAAAGTTTTTGCGGTTGGCGGCAGTGCCGGTGGTTTATTAATGGGGGCTGTGATTAACCAAGCGCCAGAATTATATCGCGGTGTTGCTTCTCACGTACCATTTGTCGATGTAGTTACCACTATGCTTGATGAATCAATTCCACTGACTACAAACGAGTATGATGAGTGGGGGAACCCGAATGAAAAAGCGTACTATGACTACATGTTAAGTTACTCACCTTACGATCAGGTTAAGCGTCAAGCGTATCCAAACCTGTTAGTAACGACTGGCTTACATGACTCGCAAGTACAGTACTTTGAACCTATGAAGTGGGTTGCTAAGTTGCGTGAATATAAGACGAACGATAACCTACTACTATTCAAAACGGATATGGAAGCAGGTCACGGTGGTGCATCAGGTCGCTTTAAGCGCATAAACGATACTGCATTAGAGTATGCGTTCTTCATTGATTTACTAGAGCAGTAATACACATATTAAAGGGGCGAAAGCCCCTTTCTTTTCTTTATTAAGCTAAGTTAGATTTCTTCGCCCGCTTCATCTATTTGAACAATCTCAGTTTCCTGCAAAGCCAGATCTATCCACTCGGCAAGTACAGAACAGCTCAATACTTTGTGCATATAAGCAGTTGCAGGAGCATTTAATGAAATGCCATAGGTTTTAAAACGCAGCGCGATAGGTGCAAACATGGCATCAACAATTCCCCAATCACCAAATAGCCAACCGCCTTGATGTTGAAACAGTGTGTGTTGTTCACTAAAAATCTGCTCAATGCGCGCAATGTCATTATGGCTTTGTGCTGTCAGTTCCACTTTGCGCTTAGCGCGTATATTCATAGGTAACTGATTGCGTAATGAGTTAAAACCAGCATGCATTTCTGCCGCTAATGCGCGAGCTTTTGCACGTTGCTGCGGATCACTTGGCCAACCTTTATTAAATAAATAAGTTTCATTGATGTATTCGCAAATCGCGAGCGAATCCCATATGGTTGTACTGCCATCAACTAACACAGGCACTTTAGCGATGGGAGCAATGGTGGCAAGGGTATCGCTAAAACTTGGTGTCTCTAATTTTAAGTTGTGTTCAGTGAAAATTAAATTGAATTTTTTCATTACAAGCCAGGCTCTTAGTGACCAGCTCGAATAGTTTTTATTGGCGATATATAAATCCATCTAGCGTTACTCTCAATTACGTAGTTAGTTTAATTGCCAATAATTTATCGTGTTATTTATGCATCGAATAGCGCATAATTCTTATACTATCTATCAGTTAAATTGATGTGTTATGGAAATTGATGCGCTTAAAAGTTTACTTGCATTTGTCGACACTGGAAGCATAACGCGCGCTGCTAAACAGGTTAATCGTACTCAGTCAGCAGTTAGTATGCAGATGAAAAAGCTCGAACAGGATATAGGGAAGGTGTTGTTTGAAAAAAATGGTCGCAATCTCATTTTGTCAAAAGATGGGCATCAACTTGTTGGTTATGCAAAACAACTTATTGCACATTACGACAGCACATTAAATGCCGTTAAAACGGACCGCAATAAGTTACGCATTCGGTTAGGTTGCCCTGATGATTACGCCGATGCTATTTTGCCATGCGTAGTAAAAAAAATGCATCAGTTGTGGCCAAGTTTAGATCTGCAAATACGTTGTTTACCAAGCAATATTATTCGACAGCAGCTCGACAATGGTGAACTCGATTTAGGCATAGTAACACGCTCATTTGATAGTGAAGAGGGTATTATTATTGCTAAAGATAGTGGGGTATGGGTAAGTAATGGTGATTGTAAAATATTAGAACAAACGCCTTTACCCCTGGTTACATTTCAGCAAGATTGCCGTTTTCATCACGCAGCAATTGAAGGCCTGCACAAGCAGGGAACGCAATTTAAGTTGATTGCCATGAGTGGCAGTGTTGCTGCGATGCAAGGGTTGATAAAACAAGGCATGGCAATTGGTGCTATGGCGCGCTTAAGTATCGGCGAGTTAACAGAGCTGAAAAATACGCACTTACCCGCCTTACCTGATATTAGTATTGTGCTAATTAGTAACGTGCATACCAATAGCAAAATTTCTCAAACTGAGCTGTTACAACTAGGCAACAGTGTTTAGCTGTAATGTCATAAAAGTGCTGTGTGGATCTTCTTGATAATCAGCGAAAGGACCACAGATATTAAATCCAAACTTTAGATACAAATTGCGTGCAGCAAAAAAGTATTCTTGCGTACCGGTTTCTAGGCTTAGTGACAAATAGGCTTTATCAATAGCTAGCTCAATTGTGTGTTGCAGTAAGCGTGACGCGACGCCGCTTCCACGGGCGTGCTTTGCGGTGCGCATTGACTTTATTTCAGCGTGGTTTGGGCAAAGCTGTTTTATTGCAATACAGCCAAGCAAGGTATCATCACGCCATGCGCTGAAAAAAGTGATATTGCTTTTTTTAAGTTCGTTAAGGTCAAGTGCATGAACACTCTCAGCGGGTGATGTTGCGTACATATCATCTAAATGTTCTTGTAACAGAGCAATCACAGCGGGGCTGGATAAATCATCAATTTTAATGTGCATGTAAGGTCTTCTGTAAAATAATTCAATCACGCTATTCATCTAATATGCCAATCTTATTTTATTTGTAATAAATTGAATTTATTGGTGAATTATTTTTTGATTGAAGCTGAGAAACGAAAAGCGATAGGAAATGCCACTTTTTGGTGCAAGCTGTGCTCTTTTCTTTAGCACTGGTCTTGCATCTAAATTTGCACTGGGGTTAAGCTAGTTCAAATTTTCTAAAGCCAGTAATTTATGGAAAAGTTTAACGATATCTATCTTCGCGCAGTCGAGCGAAAGGGCGGTGAGCGTCAATTAAAGGCATTGCTGTCAAAACCACTGAGTAATAAGCGCATAGCAGAGTTGCCTGATTCAGCTTGGTTATCTGAATTTACCAAAAAGATTTTTCAAAGTGGATTTTATTGGTCGGTTATTGAGAAAAAGTGGCCTGGCTTTGAAGAGGTATTTTGGCGCTTTGATGTTGAGGCATTACTAATGATGTCGCCGGAACAACAGGAAAAAGCCGCTAGCGATGAACGCATTGTGCGTAACTATAAAAAAGTACAAACGGTGCAGGCCAATGCCTATATGATCCATGATGTTGCAAGTCAGCATGGTAGTTTTAGTCAGTTTATCGCAGATTGGCCAAGTGACGACATTATTGGGCTTTGGCAGTATCTTAAAAAGCATGGCGCACGCTTAGGTGGTAACACTGGGCCTTATGCGCTTCGTGTATTAGGCAAAGATACCTTTTTGTTATCGCGAGATTGTGAGAGCTATTTGCGCAGCCATAAGATTATTGATGGCGGTTTACAAACTAAAAAGTCGTTGGTTGCAATTCAAGCTTTCTTTAATGAATTGCAACAGCAAAGTGGCTTAAGTTATCAAGAGCTTAGCCAAATAATTTCATATAGCTGCGGCGATAATGTAGTCGGTATTAGTTAACTGCGCGGTACAAATTCTAATACGGTTGCATTGATGCAGTAACGCAGCTGACCATTTGGGCCATCATCAAATACATGGCCTAAATGAATGTCAGACTCAACCGCACGAATTTCAGTACGTACCATGCCAAAGCTATGGTCTGGTTTTTCATACACGGCACCTTTTACCGGTTTGGTGAATGAAAGCCAGCCACTGTTAGAGTTAAAGCGGTCACGCGTATCAAATAACTTAGCGCCACTTAGCTTATCGATAAATACGCCATCCGGCGTGTTTTTAAAAATCTCATATTGTTTGCAATAGCGGTTATCGGTGCCTTTATTAAATGCGACATTAAACGCTTCACCTTTACCCAGTTTAAATGCTCCCACTATCTTGTAAAACTCATCACGAGACACATAACCTTGGCGTGCAAAAACTTCTTTGCCTTGCTCTAACAGAATAATGGTGGGGGTTGCCCAGGTTGGCGTTTTAATTGTGAGATCGTGAAGTTGATCGGCCGTTCTAAACGTAAGCGGAATTGAGCCAGCATACCCTTTTGCTGTCTCAGCTTTAAATTTTTCACAGTAAGGGCAGAATGGGGCATCAATGACCAAAATTTGTTTACCTTCTAACAGCGCACTGTTATTAAGTTTAGCGATAGTTTGTTGGTTAAATGTCACACCAGTTCGCAAATCAGGGCAGTAGCCATTAGGGTTTTTGGCAAGATAATCTTGATGATATTCTTCCGCCGCATAAAAGGTATTAAGTGGCTTAATGCTGGTGGCTATTTTGCCGAAACCAGCCTGACTAAGTAGAGATTGGAATTGTTTAGTAACCGCCATTGCGAGCGTTTTTTGTTGCTCTGAATTATATAAAATAGTTGAGCGATATTGTGTGCCTACATCGTTACCTTGGCGGTTCACCTGTGTCGGATCATGGTGCTCATAAAAATGCTGTAAAATTTGCTCTAGACTAATTTCATTACGATTAAAAGTGACTTTAACGACTTCGGCATAGTTATTAGGGTTGTACTTGTTACTTTTTTTAATGATATTACGGTAGGTTGCTTTAAAGCCGCTGCCATCCGCATAGCCACTCACGGCATCAATTACGCCATTAAGTGCTTCATAGCGTTTCTCTGCGCCCCAAAAGCAGCCCGAACCAAGCACGATTGAATCTAAGTGATTGGTTTGTGGTTTACGCTCTTGTGCAGAATTGGTAAAGCTTAGTAAGAATAAGCTAAAGCAAATTAGGTAGTTCATATCGGCGCCTTGTTAAACTTTATACTACGTAAATACATAGACCTGAGATCGCCTTGTTTATATTCACAACCGCTCAACATTTAGATTAGCCGTTTATCAATTAGTGAAAGTGACAGTGACAAATTGTTTTATGCTTTATCGCAACAACAAGGGGGAAATATGAAGAAATTAATCTCAATAGCACTTGGTTTATCTGCACTAGCCTTAGCAGGCTGTAATGCGACGATGGATGTTACTTACACTCCGATTACCGAATTAGAAACGCATACCGATTGGGAAATCGACACCGCAACGGGCTCTTGGAAAGTAGTTGAAAGCACTGTTTATATTAGCGCCGAGGAAAAGCAGCACGAGTTACCTAAGCAATATGATCGCTTCTCTAACAATTAGTTTTACTAAATTAACTCTTTTAGAGTGCGCGTTGATAAAGTTAAGCGCACTCTAAATTAAAAGCGTGAAGTCATCAGCAAGGTCACCGAATCTAAGCCTGAACTATCATCTCCAAACCCCGCACCTAAACCAAAGTTAAATGAAAAGTGTTCATTAAACCAATACTGAGTTTGCACTTCAAAATTGTTATTATCGAGTTCATTGGTTTGCGCCAGCGCTTGAATACCAATAAACCAATTCTCATTGATATAATAATCTGCCCGTCCTTGATAATAATCTTCTTTCCCCGATATTTGTTTAAATACAAAATCCCAGCCTTGCCCTTGTTCAATTTTGGTGTAGCGCACATATGGGGTTAATCGCCAGTTATTACTTGAATCTTGCACACCAAAAACATCGGATTCGTTACGATATAAGTAAGTTACGCCAACACCTAGCTGCAAATTAGTGGTGATATTGTTACCGAGTTCGCCGTTAAGCATTAAATATTCGTTATTAAAATCGTTATCTTTTGCATACTCTACGTTAGAGCGAACAACCAACGCATTGTCGAAATAATGTGTGTATTCGACGTCAATATCATAAAAATCATCCAGTACGAGTGCTCGCGTCGAGAGGGTATTGATTCTATTTAGATAGGTTTTAATATTGTGAGGACCACTTGCCGATGCCAGATCTTCAAAGGCGTAGGTATAAGCAATCCCAACAAAATTATCATCAAAGTCATAAAGGTCAGACACACCAAAATCGATTTGATGTTGAATCGTGTCGCTTGCTAAGCCACTATTGCAGGCAAATAAAAGGGCTAAAGGCAGTAGTTTTTTCATGTTAATTCCTTTTTGACAGTAGGATAAAGAAATAACTACCTATTGATAAGTTCAGACCTGTTTGAAATTGTTAGAGATTGTAAAAGTACCTAGCTTTGTATACGAGGGAACAATAAATGATTTGGTATAAAGAAATAGATAAAGCGTTATGCGATAAGCTAGATGAAGGTTTGCATGGTAAAGGCAGCTTAATGAAAACGTTAGGGATTGAAATATGTGAAGTTGGCGACGATTATCTTGTTGCTAGCATGCCAGTTACACCTGATCACCACAACCCTATTGGTATGCTGCACGGAGGCGCGAATGTTGTGCTAGCTGAAACAGTAGCAAGCTACGCGGCAAACTTTGTTGTAGATACCGATAAGTATTACTGCGTAGGCCAAGAAATCAATGCGAATCATATTAAAGCGGCGCGCAAAGGTATGGTGTATGCCACAGCAAAAGCTGTTCACTTAGGTAAACGTACCTCTGTGTGGGAAGTTAAAATTACCAACCAAGCCGGTGAGCTTACTTGCATTTCAAGAATGACCGCAGCGGTGGTTGAGCGACGATAGTTGATCTACATCTAGTAACCGCGTTTTAGCGCTGGTATTTTATCTAGCGCTGGCATATACCTTAGCCAGAGGTATATGCAAATGAGTGAAAAATCGTTAATTACGCTGCTTAAAGTAGTTATTGTGCTTGGATTATGCTTAATAGGACTTGGATATTATTTGATAAATGTCGCACATATTGAGCAAAGTATGGGTATCTCCGGCATGATGATTGGCGGAGGGTGTTATGCGCTTGGATTAATCTTATCTTTGCCAACCAAAATGTACCTTACGTTTATTTGGGTTACCGCGGAACAAAGAAAAAAGAGCGGTTAACAGGTTAGCTCAGCAGATTATTAAATAATCAGCCATACTATGATTTATCACTCATTATTAGTGGCACTTGTGATTAGGTTTTTTTGTTTATTATTGTTGTGCTTTAACGCTCATGTGTATGCCCGCGATCTTAAAGTCGCTGCTGGTAATTTTACTCCGTACTTCAAGGCAAGTTCCTATCAACGCCATGTTGGCTTATACGAGCAGCTTTTGTTAGCAGGGCTTAATAGAGCAGGGTTCAGCCCGACTTACATCAATGTTTCAAACGATGCCATAAAACGCTACTACGAAAAGCAAAGGGTTGATATTGCGGTGAATTGGACTGGTGCATTTACTGGGGACGGTTACCCGTCTCAGTATCGCTTGTTCTTTTACAATCGTGCAATTTTAAGTAAAGACAATCGATGGGCTAAGGCTGAACATGTGCTTGATTTAAAAGGTGCGAGGTTAGCAAGTTTTTCAGGTGCAAGTTTAAACTTTGGTCATGACTTCCAAATTCTAATCAATGACATAAATACACGTTATTTTGAAAGTGGCGACCAGCTCGCTGTAAATAAAATGCTGGTGGCAAATAAGATTGATGTATTAGTGGCTGATTGGCTGAAGTTCTATCATTTTATTAAACCGCTGGGGCTAACAAATAAGTTTACACCGTTAGATGTTATCACAAATGCTGGTTCGCAGATTATTTTTAGAGATGAGAAAGTACGCGATGCATTTGATACTGCAATTACGCAAATGTATGTTAGTGGTGAGCTAGATAAGCTCACCCTAACATGGTTGGCAAAAAATAATTTACCTAAGGTATCACATCGTTTTTTAGCAAAACGACCTTAAATACCGCCGCCGTCTGTGTGAAGGCCACATTCACGATTTAAACCAAAGAAACGCGTTTCTTCTTCGGTCATACCTGGCTCAAGCTTACGTGTGGTATGCACATCACCCATCGACACATAGCCTTGCTCCCATAACGGGTGGTAAGGTAAATCGTGCTTGGTTAAGTATTGATACACATCACGGCTATGCCAATCAATAATTGGATAAACCTTAACAGTACCGCGGCTGATCTCAAGCACTTGCTTATCTGCTCGAGTTGATGATTGTTGACGACGCAAACCGCTAAACCAAGTGCCTGCATCGAGTTCTTTCAATGCACGTGTCATTGGTTCAACTTTATTTAAGGTATTGTATTGTTTAATACCTTGTTCGCCTTGTTCCCATAATTTACCAAACTTAGCTTCTTGCCACGCAGGGCTTAGTTCTGATTTATACACTTTCAGATTGAGTTTCAATCGCTCAGTAAGCTCATCAATAAACTGATAAGTTTCTGGAAAAAGATAACCAGTATCTGTTAAAACCACTGGAATATCTGCTTTATGCGATGTTACTAGGTGTAACATCACAGCCGCTTGAATGCCAAAGCTAGACGATAAAAAGTGTGTGCTTGGTAAATTTTCTAACGCCCATAAAACACGTTCTTCAGCCGAAAGCTCTGCTAGCATGCCATTTGCATCGGCAAGCATGGCATTCTGAACGTCTTTATCTAGCGTTAATATTTGCTTAAATTCACTCATGCATAAATTCCAAATGAGGGCGGCTAACCGCCCTTAAAATATTAAGCGTGGAAGTCTGTTTTAGAGACTTTCACTTCGGCAACGATTTCCTTACGGATAGCGAAGTCACCAAAACACTCGCCTTCGTTACGCTCTTTAGCCCATTGGCCAATTAATTCATCTAATGCTGGTAGGTAAACGTCTTCACCCACATTTTCTAGGTAAAGCTTAGGTACGCGCGTACCTTCACGGTTACCACCTAGGTAAACGTTGTATTTACCTGGGCCTTTACCTACGAAACCAATCTCAGCTAACATGGCACGACCACAACCATTCGGGCAACCTACGACACGCATAATGATGTCGTCATTCGGGATTTCGTGCTTCGCTAAAATCGCTTCTGTTTTCTCGATAAGCTCTGGTAGATAACGTTCAGCTTCAGCCATCGCAAGTGGACAAGTCGGTAATGCCACACATGCCATTGAGTTAAAGCGTTGCTCTGAGTGTGAGTCGTCAATTAAACCGTGCTCACGAGCGATTTTTTCAATAATGTCTTTTTGGTCGGCTGGCACACCGGCAACAATTAAGTTTTGGTTAGCTGTCATGCGGAAGTCACCTTGGTGAATTTCTGCAATCTTACGACAACCTGTTTTCAGCGGCTGACCTGGGTAATCAAGAATACGACCACTTTGGATAAATAGCGTTAGGTGGTGTTTACCATCAATGCCTTCTACCCAGCCGATACGGTCACCACGGTGTGTGAACTCATACGGACGGCTTTCTTCAAATTTAACGCCAGCGCGGTTTTCTACTTCTGCTTTAAACGCATCTGTACCGAAAGTATCTAATGTGTACTTAGTTTTAGCGTTCTTACGGTTAACACGGTTACCCCAGTCACGCTGCACAGACACTACGTGCTCGGCAATTTTTAGCGTGTGCTCAAGTGGGATAAAACCTAAATCATCGGCTTTGCGCGGGTAAGTGTTTACATCACCGTGGGTCATCGCAAGACCACCACCAACAAGTACGTTAAAACCAACTAGTTTGCCGTTATCAGCAATTGCAACAAAGTTAAGGTCGTTCGCGTGAACGTCTACTTCATTGTTTGGTGGAATAGTCACCGTCGTTTTGAACTTACGTGGTAAGTAAGTAGACCCTAAAATTGGCTCTTCGGTTGTTTCTGTCTTTTCACCGTTTAACCAAATTTCAGCATACGCTTTAGTGTGTGGTAGTAAGTGCTCAGAGATCTTCGCAGCCCACTCGTAAGCTTCTTGGTGTAACTCAGACTCAACAGGGTTAGTGGTACATAGTACGTTACGGTTAACGTCACCGGCAGTTGCAATTGAGTCAATACCAACGCTGTTAAGCATTTGGTGCATTTCTTTAATGCCCGGCTTTAATACACCGTGGAACTGGAATGTTTGACGCGTTGTTAAACGAATACTGCCGTAAATTGTTTTATCGCCAGCAAACTCATCAATCGCTAGCCACTGCTTAGGCGTTATAATACCGCCTGGCATACGGGCGCGAAGCATCACGTTGTGCATTGGCTCTAGCTTTTGCTTAGTACGCTCTGGACGAATATCACGGTCGTCTTGCTGGTACATACCGTGGAAACGGATTAGCTGGAAGTTATCCGCTGTAAAACCACCGGTAAGTTGGTCTTTTAAATCCGCTTCAATGGTACCGCGTAAAAAGTTACTTTGCGTTTTTAATCTTTCGTTATCAGCAAACTTAGCATTTGGGTCTAGCTTGCTGTTAGGTTTGTAATCTGTGCTCATGGCTTATCCTAAAATTTTACTGTGACGGTCAGTGTGGTGTACTAGCACTTGCTACTAGTACACGTCTTTTTGATAACGGTTGTTGCTGCGAAGCTCTTTTAGGTAGCTTTCAGCTTGCTCGTCATCTTTGCCACCATGGGCTTTAATAATGTCGATAAGTGCTTGGTGTACGTCTTTCGCCATGCGGTTTGCGTCACCACAAATATAGAAATGTGCACCTTTTTCTAACCATGCAAATACTTCTTCGCCTTTCTCGCGAAGACGGTCTTGCACGTATACTTTTTCTGCTTGGTCGCGGCTAAATGCTAGGTCTACTTTGTTAAGTAAGCCAGACTTCACATAACCTTGGATCTCTACTTGATATAAGAAATCTTGCGTGAAGTGCGGGTTACCGAAGAATAACCAGTTATCACCTTCCGCTTCACGTGCATCACGCTCTTGCAAGAATGCGCGGAAAGGCGCAATACCCGTACCTGGGCCAACCATGATAACAGGTGTGTTATCGTCGTTTGGTAAACGGAAGTTGTCGTTATGCTCGCTAAATACTTTAACTTGTACGCCTTCTTCAGCACGATTTGCTAGATAGCCAGAACAACCACCAAAGTGTTTTTCGCCAAAGGCATCAAACTCTACAAGGCCCACAGTTAAATGCACTTCTTCTTCCACTTCAGCTTGGCTAGAAGCAATTGAATATAAACGTGCTTGTAGCTTACGTAAGCTGTTTGCTAGGTCTTGTGCGCTAATATCGCTTGGGTTTTGCTTAATGATATCGAAGATTTGACGTGCTTCGATGTATTCACGCATTGCTGCTTTATCTTCAACTAGCTTTAGTAGCTCAGCGTTATTAGTTGCTTGCGCGTACTTTTCAACGAAACCTGGGTAAGACTGAGTTAGCTCTAGTTTTTCAATAAGTGCTGTGCGAATTGATAACGTTTCTGCACCTAACGTGATTTCAGTCGCGCCATCAATGTTTAATAATGCCAGTGTTTCATCAACTAGTGCTTCGTCATTTAAGAAGTAAACACCTAAAGAGTCACCTGGAAGATACGTGATATCAGAGCCTTCTAATGAAATCTCAATGTGGCGTACGTCTTTAGTTGAGTCGCGACCTGTGATCTTTTGTACCACACTTAGCTCAGCCGCAAATGGGTTTTGCTTAGTGTATTGGCTTTGCGCTGGTGCTGCACCGAAACTAGCCATAGGAATAACCTGTGCTGAACCTTGTGATTGTGCTTTAAGCTCAGGTTCGAATGCTTCAACCGCACCACCGATCCAAGCAGTTGCTTGATCTTCGTAATCAACATCTAAATCAGCACGCGCAACCACTGTTTCTGCGCCGAGTGCTTTAAAGCGTTCTTCAAAATCAATCGCCGTTTGGCAGAAGAATTCGTAGCTTGAATCACCTAAACCGATAACCGCTACTTTAACGCCATCAAGTTTAGGTGCTTTCTTCGATGCTAAAAACGCATGTAAGTTTTCAGCGTCTTCTGGTGGCTCACCCTCACCATAAGTAGAAACAGCAACAGCAATAAACTTTTCTTTCTTAAGTTGAGCAGGCTTGTAGTCAGCCATGTTCACAAGCTTTACCGCTAAGCCTTTCGCTTCAGCTGCCGCTTTAAGTTGGTTAGCGACGCCTTTTGCATTACCTGTTTGTGAACCATAAAGAATGGTTAATGCTGCAGCTTCGCCTGCTTGTGGTGCTGCGCCCGCAATCTGACCTGATAATGCTGCTGTATTGGCATTCGCTGCTAAGTAACCACTCACCCAAGCTTGTTGAATTGGGTTCAGTTCAGCAGTAAGCGCTTGTAACTTCTGTACTTGCTCTGGCGTAAGCGGACTCGCTTGCGCAGAAAGTTGACTTAACAACATGGAATTTTTTCCTCGACCACCAAATGGTTTATACGTTTCTTAACGGTGCTTGTTATACATCTAGTAACAACACACCTTTTTAAGCTTCTCTGATGGTGAAATATAACGATGTCATGGCAAAGAAAAAAATAATAGAAAGTGCTTTGTTATTCCAAAAAGGAATGTATGGAGAGTTATTTATAATTTTTGCAAAAAAATAATGCAGTTATCGATTATCTTCAAAAATAACCGAGCCGGTTGATGCGTTGTAGGTAATTTTGATTAACGCATTAATTCGGCCAGAAGTGTCGCCTAATTTGCGTAAAACATATGTGCAACTGTCACTTGCGCTTGGCGTAATTGGGTTTAAACCACTCGAAAAGCGATAAGAACGGTATTCTTGATTATTGTTGTTATGCGCTATGGATGGCGCGTCTTCAAGTAGAGTGTTCCAAAGATCAGCACAGCCTCGGTTGCCCCGTCCAATTTGAAAAGGGTTGCCCATGGTGCCTGTATTATTGTTACCTTTGTTTACGCCAACAGGGTAGCCAAAAGCATTTACATCAATACTGCCATCAAGGTAGTTAGCTAAGTTGACAACGTAATTACGATTACCGCCAATTGCCCATTTGGTTTTTGCAAAATCAACAGCTTGTTTAAAGTTAGCTGCAAGAGCTTTCGTTTTTACAGCTTCTGCATCTTCGTTAAGTGATAAAAACTTGATACTTGCTGTAATGGATATTACCGCCAATATAACAATTACGATAATAAGCTCTATAATCGTAAATCCTTGGCTTTTCATGATGCTCCCGTGGTTATTCAACGGGGTAAAGGGTGATTTCAATGCCCGCGCCTATGGCTGAAATTCTAAGCAGAGTATCGGCGTGAAGCGCCTGGTTAAAACACTTTGGATTTTGACCACTTTGAAAGCCAATATCGAATGTGCGTCTTGTACAGCTAAGCCATTGCTTTAAAGCGTTGCGAGAACAGGATTCGATCAATTCACATAAGTGATTAATTGCACTGTCAGGAGAAGTTACGTCAATGTTTGCCTCTATACGCGCCAACTGACGAGTTTCATCTTTGTCGTAGTGAAGAACCATAGCCGACTTACCCAAGTCTGAAACTAATTGGGCAATATCTTGTTTTGACTCGATTTCTAGGTCGACATTAAGAAACTGAATATCTGACATTGATGTTTTCTCTGTAATTGCTTAATCGCTAACTTTACATTAGATTGGCTTTTATCTCTAGAGCGTGTTGACCTTTGCTGTTTATTTCTGCAGCAGTTTGTTTGGCATTTAGACGAGGCAGAGCGATTGTAGTGTAGTTATTTTACATAAATGAGCGATAACACAGTGTAAATGGCAAACAAGCGCTGCCAGTAGGGTTCAACCCCAAACCGTTGTGCTCTTTGTTGTTGCTTTTTGACTTAGCCCGCTAGGTCAACAAAGTGCCGCCGCGTTCAAAACGGTTTGGATTTGAACAGAATTTAGACCGTAAAGATTAACACGCTCTAGCTTAGCAAAGACGATATTACGAGCGGAAAAACCCAATAACGAGAAAAATAATGAAAAAATCGTGGTTTAAATGGGCGCGTAAGTGCCACAAATGGTTAGGTTATTTACTCGCGTTACAAGTATTCGCATGGTTATTGGGTGGCTTAGTTATGAGTGCGATTCCACTGGAATATGTACACGGTAAACACCTTGCCAAACGACAGTTAGAAAATCCTTTCTCGCAAAATGTATATACAAGTAATTTTGATAACTTTAAGCAATACAATATCGGATTGAAAAATGTCAATTTCTTACACTTCTTAGAGACTCCTGTAATTGAACTAGTCGGCCATAAAGAGCGAGTTTACTTGCATGGCGAAACGGGAGAGAAACTCGAGGCACCTAATAAACAGCAAATTATCAGACAGGCAAAAGCTCATTACTTGGCTGATAGCCAAACCATAGACGCGACCGCATCACTGTTAAAAGAGGGACCGAGAGAGGTCGGTTATAAAAGCAATATTTGGCGTATAGACTTTGCGGATAATGTTAACACTACATTGTATATACAAGCTGATTCGGGTCAGGTAATTACTGTACGTAGCACTATTTGGCGTATTTTTGATTTCTTTTGGATGCTGCACATAATGGATTATGACGAGCGTGAAGATTTTAATAATCCATTATTAATTAGCTTTGCCGCTGTTGCTGTATTGTTTTGTATGTCAGGAATGATGTTGTTGTTTCAAAATATGCCTTTTAGAAGAAAACGAAAAGTTCTGGCAAATTGATTTGTTGTCATAAAGCTTTCTTATAAGTGCCGCTAATTTGTCATCGGATGTTTTTAGCGTAAGACTTATTACACATAAGGAAGCGCGAATATGGCAAAGCAATATTACTCCTGTATTTGGATCTCAGATGTGCATTTGGGTTACAAAGACTGTAAGGCTGAATTCTTACTGGATTTTCTCACCAATACAGAATGCGATGTGCTTTACTTAGTTGGCGATATCATTGATTTATGGTCGATGAAACGACAATTTTACTGGCAACCAAGCCACTATCAAGTGTTAGAGTGTATTCGTAACAAAGCTAACTCTGGCACACGCGTTATTTATATTCCCGGCAACCATGATGAAACCTTTCGCGCTTATGTTGGCGAAGCATTTATGAATGTTGAAGTGCATCGCAGTTTTATTCACACAGCCAAAACCGGTAAGCGTTTTTTGCTTGTGCATGGCGATGATTTTGATTCTGCAACACGTTATAGCAAACTGATCAGTATTATTGGCGATAGCGCATACGATTTTTTACTGTTTTTGAATCGTTGGCACAATCGTGTGCGGCGCTTATTCGGCACTCACTATTGGTCGCTTGCGTCTTGGATTAAAAACCGAATTCATAAAGCACGCCAAGCAATTGCTGCGTTTGAAAAGGCAGCCGTTCACGAAGCAAAAAAGCAAGGTGTTGATGGCATTATTTGCGGTCATATTCATCAACCAGACATTAAAAAAATCGATGGCATTTTGTATTGTAATGACGGTGATTGGATAGAAAACTGCACTGTGCTGGTGGAGGATGAGTCAGGCCGTATTGAGTTGTTGCATTGGTCTGATATTCAAACCAGCTTGAAAGTGGTCGATTTAAGTCAGAAACACAGCGAGCAGGCTGCTTAAATTTGCTTTGATGCTTGAGTTTGTAGATGCTTTAGCTTGAGCTGCGGCATCTAACACCTACTTGCTACTCTTTTTCGATGGTAAGAATGACTTCACCTACTTTGATACCAAACTTAATAATTTCCGTTCGGTTGATAAGGCGTTTTTCATTAATCAAAAACATCCAATCGTCTAGCGTGACTTCGAGCGGTTCGCCTTGGTAGCTTATGACTAATTGATAACGCCAATAAAGTGCAGAGCCTTTAGCCGTGCCCATCGCAGTACCTACCACATCATTGGCGGTGCCTTTGTAATTGCCGCCGCCTAGGTTTTCTAAATACCAAGTACGTGTTTGTTTTTCCCCGTCGTCATAAACAAACCATTCTTCGAGTTTACCTTTATCGTCTTGCCACGTACCCACTAAATCAACACTAAAGCGTCGTGTTAATGCGCCTGAGCGGTCAAGCACTACACCGTGAGCCGTTAGTTTACCGTTAAAGAATTGCTCTAATTTAAGGTCGGGAGAAGTACTTGTGTAATCATTAATATCTGGGCTTGAACATGCTGACATTAATATGGTTAGTGCCACAATTAGCAATCGTTTCATTTTTTATCTCCAACAAGTTTTGCTCGCAATTTTGGGCGAGTGGTTTTTTCCGATAACCAAATATTTAAGAATGCATCGCCAAAATCAGGATCGTTTACTGTGCCTAAAAGCCCTTGGTGATTGAAAAAGCTTGCGCTGTTGTCTTCATTGCGCGTCACAATCAGCATGTCGTTCTTTTTAATGTTAGGCCAAATGGTAGCGAGTTCATCTAGCCACTTGGGTATGTTTTGATGGGTCACGCCAATGTGTTGCCATTGGTCTGCAGTTGCTTCTATTAAGTCCTCTTTGTCTATGTCGCGGTAATAGGTGATTTTAAGCGCGAGTTTAGCGTCGTCAAAGGAGTAACGCGTTTTGCTGCCAAATAGTTCGGCTTTGTATAGGTGCCAAAATAGCACTTTCATTTCACCTTCACCGTATTTAGTAAGTTGGCTTGTTTGTATCGCAAACAGACTTGGGGCGAATAAAAAGGTCGCAAATAGTAATGTTTTAAACATGGCTAACATCCAGTTAGTTGTGTTTAGATTCTACGAGCCTTTGTTTAAAAACGATCAATGCGGGCAGCAGTAGTGCCCAAATAATTGCGTACACAGTAAAGAGTGATAGTTGGCTTAAAGATGTGATGATGGCAGAAAAATTAAGTGCACCAAGGTAACTCAGTGCACCACCAAATGCGCCAATAATGGCAACTAGCCATAGCTTACAATTACCTAACCAACTTAATGAATGATTAATTGAAAGTACAAACATAACCCACAGGCATAGCAGCCAAAGTGGGAATTGCTCGGCGGCAAAACTAATCACATTCAGTTGAAAGAGTATGTAATCAATCACGCAACCAAAAAGGGCAAAGGGTAATAGCTTTGCATCGCTTCGTTTTGTTGGCGATAAAGCAAAGTGAAGGGCAACGATTAATGGAGTCAGCCAGCTGGCATTTGCTGTGAGTAGCGCACAGCAAAACCAAGCTAGCTGAAATAAAACAAGGTTAGTAAGCCAAAATTTGCTGGTCATGATTATCGCGATAATGAGGCTTACGCATAACGAGCTGATGGGTACTTATCACGCGCTCAATGAATGCGCCTTCGCAATAACATAAGTAGAAGTGCCACAGACGCTTAAATTGCTCATCAAAACCAAATTGAGTTAACTCTGACCAGGCGTTATCAAATTTCATGCGCCAATCGTAAAGTGTTCGCGCATAATGTAAGCCAATGTCTTCCACGTTATCGATCATCATATTAGTTTGTTCGGCAATGTGCTGATTCATTACCGCATTAGACGGTAAACAGCCTCCCGGAAAAATATAACGTTGAATAAAATCAACATTATTGCGGTAGTGTTCGTAACGGGCATCTAAAATGGTAATTGCTTGAATCAGCATTAGGCCTGAGTCTTTCAGCAGGTTGTTACATTTAGCAAAAAACTCCGCCATAAACTTGTGACCAACTGCTTCAATCATTTCGATTGAAACTAGCTTGTCGTATTTACCTTCCAGTAAGCGGTAGTCTTTTTTCAGTAATGTGATTTTATCTTCTAACCCTTCGGCTTTTACTTTTTCGACGGCGTACTCGTATTGCGCGTCAGAAATTGTGGTTGTAGTAACCTTGCAGCCATAATTCTTAGCGGCAAAAATAGCTAATCCGCCCCAGCCGGTACCGATTTCAATTAAATGGTCACTTTCAGAGAGTTTAAGCTTGTCACAAATGGTTTTTAATTTATTAAGTTGTGCTGAATGCAAGTCTGTCGCTTCATTTGAATAGATGGCGCTTGAGTACATCATCGTGCTATCTAAAAAGCGGGTGTAGAGCTCGTTACCTAAATCATAATGGGCGAGAATGTTTTTCTTTGAGCCAGATTGTGTATTGGCATTGCCCCAGTGAAACAAAAAGTTTTTAATTTTAGTTAACAGCGATTTTTTAGCTTCTACCTGATCGAGCGTACTGCTGCTGCGGGCAAAAACACGGATTAACTCGGTTAAGTTAGGTGATGTCCACTTTTTGTTGAGGTAGCCTTCTGCTGCTGCAATGCTACCGCCTTTAATAAAATCGATATATAGGCTTGGATCAAGCACTATTAACTTGCCGCGCAATTCACTGTCTTGGTTGCCTAGAAACGTAATCTGACCGTTTTCTTCAATTTCTACGCCGGCATTTTCAATTTGATTCAGTGCGTTTAAAACGAGTGAACGACAGCGTGATGTAAACCACGATAACTCGCTTTCCTGCGCTAGATTGGTTGAGCTGGTACTTTGCTGCTCCATAATTATCCTCTCGCGTTTGGGTGCGCAATAAATGGGATGCGTTTGGCAAAAAGCTTAAGTGCTTGCCAGTAAATGCCAGCGACTACTTTTAATGTCATTGCTGGTGTACTAAGCCATGTTTTAAGCATATTTCTGCGCGAAAATTCGCAGCGTGATAATGCTACTGTGGCGTCAAACACTTTCTCTGATTTATGGTTTTCGATATGAATAAGTACTTTTTCTTGTGGCGCTTTTACACGCCATACATATTGCATATCTAAATCCATAAACGGCGACACATGAAATGTTTTATCCATGCGTTGTTGTTTAGAAATATCCACCGCATAGTAGTGACGCTCTAACCAAGGCGTATTCGAAACTTCAACTAACATGGTTGTACAAACATTATCTTGGTCGTAACAAAAGAAAAAATTTGCGGGGCTAAAATAGATACCGAAATTTCGGCATTGCCCCATAAAGGTTACTTTTGTGCCATCCCAGTTACCACCTAACTGTGTAACTTTACTGGCAATACGTTGCTTTAAGTTGCCCGGTTCACCTTTAATATAATCGTCTTGAAAAAAGCTAATTGGCGCGAATTTTTTAAGGCTAAACAAACGGCTAGTTGTGGCGACTAAGTCTAGTTCGTCTAAATCAAGTGCCAGCATATACATGCTATAGCTAAAGGCATGTTGCTTAGGAGAAAAGCGTCGATGCCTAACTTGTCCACAGTATATGCCGCTATTCATAGTTATAGTTCGCAATCAAAGCGTTTACATACGTCGAGCGCACTGCGAACGCCATCTTCATGAAAGCCGTTATACCAGTACGCACCGCAAAAGTGGGTGTGATTGGTGCCGCAAATTGTGTCTCGTTGCTGCTGCGCCGCCATACTTTGTTTATTAAACACTGGATGATGGTAAACAAAGCTGCGTAAAATTTTGCTTTTATCAATTTGTTCAGTTTGATTGAGCGTAACACAGTAAGTAGTGTCCGTTTTAAGTCCCTGTAATATATTCATATTATAGGTTACTGCAGCAGGGCGTGGGTTATTACTGTCTAAACGGTAATTCCAGCTTGCCCACGCAAGTTTGCGTTTTGGTAGCATGTTTATGTCGGTGTGCAGTACCACTTCATTCTTGCTGTAAGGAATATTACCGAGTACAGATTGTTCTTGCTCGCTCGCATCGCCTAGTAGTTTTAATGCCTGATCGGAATGACAGGCAAATACAACGTCATCGAATATTTGAGTTGTACCATCTGTAAATTCTAAAGAAATACCGGTATTGCCGCGCGTAACTTGCTTAATATCGCAGTTGAGGCGAATTTTATCGGCGAAGCGGCGCGTTAATGGCTTAATGTATTCTCGCGAGCCGCCTTTTATAACATGCCATTGCGGTCTATCGCTGATATTTAATAAGCCGTGGTTATAAAAAAAGCGAACAAAGAATTTCAGCTCGAAGTCTCGCATTTCTTGTAAGCTGGTGGACCAAATAGCCGCGCCCATCGGCAAAATATAATGCTGGCAAAAGAAATCGCTAAAGGCGTGTTGGTCTAAAAAGTCGCCGAGTGTGAGCGCTGGATCTATATCGGTTTGATGTAGCTGCTTACAGAGTTTATTAAAGCGCAGAATATCTTTGATTAGCAACCAAAAACGAGGTTTAAAAATATTTGAACGCTGTGCAAATAATGAATTGAGACCGTGGCCATTATATTCCATTTGGCTTTGCACATTGTGCACGCTAAAGCTCATTTCAGTATCTTTGTAAGCAACTCCAATCTGCGATAATAGCTTTAAAAAATTAGGGTATGTTTTGTTATTACAAACAATAAAGCCGGTATCAATTGCGTGCTTTTCGCCGTTATGCTCAATATCAACAGTGGCTGTGTGTCCGCCAATATAGTCGTTTTTTTCAAATAGGGTGATATCGTACTTTTTTGATAGTAAATAAGCGCAGGTTAAGCCTGAGATACCACTGCCAATAATGGCTATTCTTTTCATTATTTTGTCATCCTAATTGCAAGTTTGCGCCAGATAAAAAACGGTAACAGTGCGAGTGTTTTAAGTATTAAGGTAAAGCGTTTGGGAAAATGAATATCGTAGTGTTTGTTTTTCATACCTCGATAGATTGCCTGCGCAGCTTGTTCACTGGTAATACGGCTAGGCATCGGGAAATCATTTTTATCGGTTAGAGGTGTTGCGACAAACCCCGGGTGAATTGTACTTACCCCAATATTGTGGCGTGCTAAATCAATGCTTAGAGTTTTCGCTAAATAGCTTACGCCAGCCTTTGACGCACCGTAGGCTTGTGAGCGAGTAAGTGGCACATAAACAGCACTTGAACTCATTAAACCAAGTTGCCCGCCCGTATTTAACTGGGGCAACCACGCCTCTAAACAATAACCAACAGAAATAAGGTTGGTGTTGATCACGCGGGCAAACAAATCACCATTGAATTGTTTTGCGTTATCTATGTATTCACAGGTACCCGCGTTTAATATGATTTGATCGAGTTTGATGTTTTTATCTAACGCGCTAAATATTGCTTGCTTGTCATTTAGATCAAAAACCAGCGGTATGATGCTGTTAAATTCGCTTGCGAGCTTATCGAGTTTCTCTTGGTTGCGCCCACACGCGTACACAGTAAAACCTTGAGTAGCATAGTATTTAGCGAGTGATTCACCAATGCCAGATGAGGCACCTGTAATTAGTACCGTATTCATGCGGTGGCACGCTTTTTAACTAAATTTATTAACCCGCCAAGTACAGGAATATGTTGATAAAGCATGTCGGCAGCGTTGAAATAATCGCGGTGAAAAATGACTTTGCCGTCTTGATACTCAAGGTAACTGTTGCCGTCAAATGACACTTCTTTGCCTGCTTTAATTTTGCTATGCGAGAAGTACATGGTCCAGTAGAGGCTAACGGCATTATCTTGTTGCAGTACCTTTTTCATTTCAAAACGCCCAGCGTCTAGGTTTTCGTACAGATTAGAAAAATACTTGGTAAGTGCAGATAGGCCATCAATGCGGTGCAGTGGGTCAATAAACACAACATCTTGATGATAAATATTAGCTAGTAGCGACAAGTTGGCGCGATCCAACTTGTTGTACATAGTTAAAAAGTCATCAATATGCTGTGTGTTACTCATCGTTATTTAACTCTTTCTGATAATAATCAAGTGCCTGTAAGCGGGCTTCTTTTAAATCTACCAGTTGTGGCCAGTAGCTGTGATTGCCAACCGAATTTAAATAGGTTTGTGGTTGATGAATATACTTAAGCGGTACATTCTCAAGTTCTGGTAAATACTTACGAATAAAGCTGCCGTCAGGATCAAACTTTTCACTTTGCGTTATTGGGTTAAAAATTCTGAAATAGGGTTGTGCATCGCAGCCGGTGCCTGCTGCCCATTGCCAGCCACCGCTATTGGCGGCAAGGTCGCCATCAATAAGGTGCTGCATAAAAAAAGCTTCACCTAAGCGCCAATCAACCAATAAATGTTTGGTTAAAAAGCTTGCTACAATCATACGCAGGCGGTTATGCATCCAACCTGTTTGCTTTAACTGGCGCATAGCAGCATCAACGATCGGAAATCCAGTTTTTGCCTCACACCAAGCGGTAAACTTAGCGTGATCATTTGGCCAGTCGAAGCCTTTAAATTTGCCTTGAAAGTCGTGCAATTTGTTTAGATTTGGAAATGACAGCAGCACGTTGCGATAAAACTCACGCCAAATTAGCTCGTTTAGCCAAGTAAAAATAGGCGCTTTTACATCTTCAAGTATGTGCGGGTAATAGGATAATAGATCGTATAAAACCCTTTTAGGGCTAATTGCGCCAATGGTTAAGTAAGGTGAGATACCACTTGTACCTTTAATTGCTGGGAAATCCCGATCGCGCGCGTAGTCGATAACTTTATCATTTAAAAAGCGAGGTAACACGTGTTGCATAAAC
Source organism: Pseudoalteromonas sp. XMcav1-K (assembly GCF_044005875.1). Classification (NCBI taxonomy): domain Bacteria; kingdom Pseudomonadati; phylum Pseudomonadota; class Gammaproteobacteria; order Alteromonadales; family Pseudoalteromonadaceae; genus Pseudoalteromonas; species Pseudoalteromonas sp. XMcav1-K. The sequence continues at coordinate 27,834 of NZ_JBIPJE010000023.1, forward strand.
TCGTGTGCCAAAGGCCATTTACTTGAATCTTGCTTGGCATAATTAAATGTAATGTTACTGGCTTGATTAGGGCTTTCTTCACTTTGTTTAATTGCTGCAAGATAATTTTGGTTAAAGCCATGCTGCTGCAGCGTTTTTACCCATGCTTTTTTGTATGGCGTAAAAACTTTGAACATTTCATTTTGTTTATTAAGCACTGCGCCATAAGGCAAAATGGTGTCAGCATCGTATAGCGTTAGCTCCAGTTGCTGCGCAGCTTTGTTGTCACGTATTTTTTCACGTAATTCCGGTTCGCTGTTAGCTACCACCGAAGTAATGTCATTTTCTTGGCAAAACTCTGTTAGTTGGGCAATTTGTTGCTCAAAGGTATCGCATTCAATAAAGCTCACTTTAATTCCGAGCTTGGCAAGCTGGTCGCTAAACCAATTTAAATGACGCTCAATAAAATCAATTTGAATGCCTGAATGATTGTGAGCTTGCCAAGTTTCATAGGCAGTAATAAAAACTGCATGTTGGCAATTTTGTTGTAATGCATAAAATAAAGCGGGATTATCGTCTAAACGAAAATCCCGTCTAATCCAGTAAAGAGTACTCATTTATAATCCGTATCTAAGCTTTAAATCCTTTGGATAAGGGTCTAAATAAGCTTGATTTGCCAAATAATCGTTTGGATAAGTTTGCAAATGATGGTTGATCAATGTGAGTGGCACCATTAACGGCACTAGCCCATCGTGATAAGCGATAATGTTTTCGCTAAGTTCTTGTTTATTCTGCTTAGTTAGATGCTTTTTAAAATAACCTTGAAGGTGTTGCAAGGTATTCGTGTGATTTTTTCGAGATGCGGGCTTTTTAAGAGCCTGCATTAGCATCGAAATGTATTTATCTGCTAATTGTTCCACTGGTAAGTCGTTTTCTTCACCAAGCATTCTGCCAAGGGCTTTGTAGGCAGCTACATTATGGCTCATAACTAAATACTTTTGCTGACCATGGAACGTTGTCAACTTATGTATCGTAAGCCCCGATGCCACAAGGTTTTGCCATTTTTTGTAGGTAAACACCCGCAGTACAAAATTTTCGCGTAGGTGCGGATCGTTAAGGCGGCCATTTTCTTCACAGGGTAAATTTGGGTTAAGCGCCATTACTTGCTTAGCAAATAAACCAACGCCATCGTGTTCACAACCTTTGCCGTGCTCATAGTACACTTTTACACGTTCCATACCGCAACTTGGGCTGCCTTTCATAAACACAAAACCACTTAAATGCGACATTTTACTTGCTGATTTTTCAGCGTATTCGTTCATTTTTAGCGTAACGTCCATGCTGCCATCGGGACGTGACACATGGATCATATCGTCGCGCTTGATTTGCCTAATAGTAGGGCGCGGCACAGGTAACCCAACCGCGACCTCAGGGCAAAACTTTTGGTACTCGACAAACTTTCCTAGCTGGTTAACGCAAAAATCAGATTTTTTATGGCTTTTGTCAAAGCGTACTTGGTCACCTGTTAAGCAGGCGCTAATACCAAGTATAATTTTATCCTTATCTGTAACCATGGTCCCTCCTAGTAAATAAATTTACCGATTGGATTAAGTAACTTGCTTAAGCCTTGTGTAAAGTGCAGCGAATCACTTGAAACAGTTAAGCATAGGCAGCCGTGTTCTGTAATTGGATTATGTGTATGTTTTCCATCTAACCAAATAAAGTCGCCTTTATGATACTCACCCATATCGTCTTTGAAACTACCATCTAATAATAGTGTAATTTCAAAACCATTGTGAGTATGTTCAGGCACCGAGCCGCCACGGTCAATGTGCAACAAGCTAGTATGCAAATTAGCGTCTTCTAACCCAATGCGCGAACGTGATAGTTTGCCTAGGTTAGCCCAGCTACTTAGCTCTAAATTTTTCAACACTTGAGGCAAGTAATAGCTATTTTCTTTCAGTGATAACTCAATCGGTTGCGCTGCAACGACATCATCAATACTGTCATCAAGCGTAATATCGTTGATTAACGCATCTAAATCGATACCTGACGGTAAATCAAAGTTGTCGGTATCATTATTGGTGTACGTAAACGCGCCTTTTGCCGTTTCAGCTGTGAGTGCTTCTACTTGCTGTTGGCAATGGGGGCACAATTCAATATGCGCAGCTATAACAACAGAAATTGATGCTGGTAATTCACCTGCACAATAGGTTTTGAGCAGTGAAAGTTGTGGGTGGTGCTTAATCATTGTCTGCTCCTATGTGCTGTCTCAATTTTGTTAGGGCTAAACGCAGTCGCGATTTAACGGTTCCTAACGGAATGCTTAAATTCTTTGCAAGTTGCTCTTGTGATAAGTCTTGAAAATATACGCCTTGAATAATTTGTCTTTGATTATCAGGAAGGCGGTTTAAATATTGCGCGATTTGCTTGTCCATCAAATGGTCGGCAAAAACATGTTCATCAGAGTTTTGCGCCTCCGCTAACGGCCAAATATCATCGCTTAAAGTGTCTTCGTGGTTAGCCTGAACTTTACGCAACATATCAAAGCTGATATTACGCATTACTGTGTAAACCCAAGTTGTCGCAGCGCCTTTCTCTGGATTGTAAAGGTGAGCCTTGCGCCAAACGTTCGTCATTGTTTCTTGCAGTAATTCTGAAGCCATAACAGGGTTGTTAAATTGCTTTCTGCCAAAACCTAAAATTTTGGGTGAAAACCATTTAAACAGGGACGCGAAAGATTGCTTGTCTCGCCTCTCAGCTATGTCATTTAGCCAGCTAGATAGCGTTTTGCTGTCAATTTCTTGCCCATCTAAATTTGCGTTTTGCTTCATCGAAGATCGGTGATTATTGGTTGTTGTTGATATCATCATAGCGCTCTGACAATAAAATCATAGTAGACAATACGCTGTAATCACAAAAGCGATCAGTTTTCTTGACCTAAAATAATAGTTTTTAAAAAATCATCGGCTTGAGTAAAACTATCTGCGTTAGTAAAGAGTTGTTTTTTCTCGAAAGACAGCGGCAAAATTTCTAAAAACCTCGCACAAACCCAGTTAATATCGTCAAACTTTGTTTCAGGATACAAAGACGCCTGCTCAGGAAATTCTTCAAACACATGATGTAGCTTAGCGGCGAGCACTGAGTGGTGTTGTTGTTCGCATTGCTGCGGCCAGTGAGGCACTTCGCTGCAATCAGCGAAACGCAAGTTATCTTGATCCATAGTTACATTTTTGATGGTCACAAGGCTTTTCGCCTTAATATCAATATGCAGCAATTCGCCTTCCTGGTAGAAGTTAATAATATCAACCCAGGCGCCGAGTTTAGGCACGTTTAGCTCAGCTTGATGATCGTACAAACACAACACAAAACCATTTTGTTGGCAGGCAATCGACACCATTTTGAGATAGCGAGGCTCAAAAATACGTAGTCGAGTTACACCTTCGGGCAACAAAAATATTGGCAATGGAAATACTGGTAGATTCATAAGTAGCTTATTTTGAACAACATAATATGCTTATACGTATTGTTGCTAAAAAAGATCCATCTACAAGGAGATTACTTTGTCTTGGTTGTTTTTGTTGTTGGCAAGTTTTGCGTGGGTACTATTTGATTTTTGTCGAAAACGTCTGGTTGAAAATAATAGTCCTTTACTGGTTAGTTTTGTTTTTAGTTTGTTCACGTTACCTGTTTACTTGGTTTTTTGGCTGGCCACTGGTTCTTCCCAATTGCCTCAAGTAATTGCTTATTATGTGTTTGCCAGTCTAAGTGGCTTGTTGGCAGCGCTTGGTGCGGTATCCTTTATTTCGGCGCTTGGGCGAGGTCGTTTTTCTATTTTGCTGCCCATGCTCGCGCTGACCCCTTTGATTGCAGCGCTACTTAATGCAGTCGTTTTTTCAAATATTCTTAGCTGGCAGGCGTATACGATTATTGGTATTTGCGCTTATGCCACGTATCGGCTGCTTGGTGAGGGTTTTGCTATTACAGAGTCGGGCGCTGGATTTATGTTACTCGCGGCATTTTCTTGGGCGGGCTGTATTTGCCTCGATCAATTTGTATTACCACATACATCGGTGAGTTTTCATGCGTTGTGGGTTAACGTAATTATGGTCCTAGTGCTTTTTTGTTCGCTTGTTACTAGGCGAAAAAGTGCACTGTTGCCAAGGGGGCGTAAAATCTATTGGGCGATTGGCTTGTGTGGTTTTGCAGCTGCGGTACTACTACAATTTAGTGCACTCAGATATTTAGATGCCAGTATTGTTGAGGCGGTAAAGCGTGCGATTGGCATTGTGGCTGCGATGATTGTGGGAAGCGTTTTTTTGCGAGAAAAACTGAAACCTTATCAGTATGTATACGGCGTGATTATCATCTTTTCAGTATTAATATTTAGCTTTGTAACTGAGTAACACAGATCATGTTATAAAATTAATTTAAATTTTTTTGAACTTCCTCAAAACGGCTGTGTCTATTGAAATACAAGAAAGAGATTTCTTGTTTAGATATTTCCCTGAAGCATTAGTTGTTGATGATGCACTTTCGGCTCACATCCCTGTGAGCCTTTTTTATGCCTGTAATAAATCTAAATTTACATTTTTCTCGGCAAAATTCTTTTTTATTTCCTATATTTGAAAGTACTTACTTGAGCGTTAAATATCTCTATGGATAGCATCAAAAAACATCCGGAAATAAAGTGTTTTGTTACCGTGGCGACAATTGTGGCACAACTAGAAGTGATTTTGACTGAAGCAAAAAGCTTATCGCTTACCTCCAAAAACGCCAGAGTTGTCGCAATTAGAGCGGGGGAGGCTGCTTTAGGCTTCAAATCGATCACCAATTTTATCAACGAATTTTCCGCGCGCACCATTCAAACAACAGAACATATTAATCTACACGCTAGCCAGTTGTTTCGGCTCGCGTTACATCATTTGCGCGCTAGTCAATTCGAGCAGCATCTAGCTATTAGCCTTTCATTGCTTGATCATCCACAAAGTCGCGCATTACATCACAAGGCGGCAGGGCAAGTGAAAGATGCGATGACAGCGCTTAAACATGAGCTGCAAAACTTACAGTGGCAATTTGAAGAAATAGAACAACAAATGCGCGCAGCCGAATACATCGCAGTGACGTCGCGCGTAGAAGCATCACAGGCAGGTGAGTTTTGTGCCAGTTTGGAATCTGTTTCAGACTATATAAGCTCCGCAGCAATGCGTATTAAAGGCGCGATAGAGACTAACCTCAGCACACTCGATGAGTTAGAAAGGGTATTTAAATGAAATCGACCGATTTATACCAAGGTAAACATCACAAATGGATTGTGTTTGGCCGCGATCAGGGAAAATCAGAAAAAATAATTGATACCAACCAATATATGATTGTGACCAACCAGCAAACCATGTTGTTAGATCCGGGTGGCATAGAGCTATTTTCTGCGATGTTGGCTGGCATATTAAGTCATACTGAACTCGAAAAAGTGACCACCTTATTTGCATCACATCAAGACCCAGATATCATTTCATCACTGGGTTTATGGGATAAAACTATTCCAAATGCCAAGCTATACGCGCCTTGGCTGTGGGAAGGGTTTATTCGCCACTTTGGTATGGATAATATTGAATACAAGTCGATCCCTGATGAAGGGCAAGAATTGCGCTTAGATGGTGTGACGTTTCGTTTTATTCCAGCCCATTTTTTACATTCCTCGGGTAACTTTCATGTTTATGATGCTGAAGCCAAAATCCTGATGAGTGGTGATATTGGCGCTGCGCTTGAAGAGCCAGATGCCCCCATGTTTGTTGAAGACTTTGCCAAACACGCCGATAAAATGCGTTATTTTCACCAGCGCTGGATGCCGTCTAATAGCGCGAAAAAGAACTGGATTGCGCGCGTACGTGAACTTGATATAGACCTGATGGCGCCACAGCACGGGCGGATCTTTAAAGGTGAGGCAGTACAAGAGTTTCTTGAGTGGTTTGATAATTTGGAAGTTGGTATAGTGAATTCGTAAGTTGATAACTTGAGCTCACAGTTAAAAACATTCTAAATTGCTGATAAATTATAATAAAACTTATGTAAGCGCTTATCTTATGCTTTTTGAAATTGCCTTTTGTGTTAGTTAATTTGGGATTCATTGCGAACCAGCATAATGAGTAATGCGTAAATTAAAACGTAATGTGTTTTTGAGTTCAGGAATACGATTAAAGGAAACGGTATGACAAGGGTTTTAGTTGGATTAGCTGTATTGTTTGCATCATTGGCATTACATGCAAAAGACCAAGGAAAAGTACAAGCGCTGTATGATTTTGACCATAAAGTGCATTATCGCCAAACACAGTTGGCTGATAACAAATACAAGCTGTCTATTCGAGAAGGCAGTTATCAAGAGTTTGCTAAGCAATCTGTATTTATGTTGCGCCACAGCGCAGCGCTGTGTAAAAGCGATAAATTTAATCTTAAGTTTGTGTCGGGAATTCAAGCGTTTGAAAAATTCCCAACAGAGCCTAGAGCAAATCCAGGCCCATTAGTCGCTGAGTTAACCTGTAGCTAATTATGCAAGTGAAATAACGAATATGCTAATAGCGTTAAAGTTTTCGATGTAGATTAACTACATACGAAAATTCTACTTTGTTAGCTTTTCATCATCTCGCGTTATTTCCGATTACGTAACTAGCATTATGGGTATCGCTGTTAATCTTGATAGCCCCATGGCGCAGCAGGTGGTGTAATGGGGTTAGTTAAATCAAAGTCTACTCTAAACTCGCGCCCTTCACGTACTAAGCGATAGGTATATGTCTCTGGGTAAATGAAAATCTGCCATGTATTTCCATTCGATTGTGGAATTCCTTGTTTTACAAATAACTCTTTTGAGTATTGATCGGCAGGAAAAGATTGTGCGTGCTGCCAGCCAGCATCAACCGTATGGCCGCCATACATAGTTGATACATCGTACTCACCGTTACTCATACGGTGATCGTGCTTCAAACTTAAGCCAGAACCAGTTTTGGTAATAATCCATGTGCGTGATGCATCGTCACCAACATGAAATGGAATTTGTAGTTCAGTATCACTGCATTTACGCACGTGCATTACTAGTTTTTTACCGCTGAAAGAACCATTATCTTGGTTATCAACCGTTACTTTCCCTTGGTATGCTTTACCGCAATGAGCGCGTAATTTATCGAAAAAAGCGTCGTGGCTAGCAATACTAACTTGTGGTGCTGGTTTGACTACCGTTGGGCCGAGGTTTTTTGCGCTGCTCGCTGCAAGTGCTGAGGCAGGTATTAAGCTGCTAATGAGTGCAGCGAAAGCAAACTTATATTTCATCGTGTAATTCCATATTTCTATTTGGTAGCCCAGGGGGAGCTGTAAATTAAGTTATGAGGTGATCTTTCGTAACGCTGTGGAAAAGTACACTTGTAGATAGCACAGCAAAGATCAACTGCATCTAGCATAACATTCATTTAGCATAACAAAAGTGTGTTGAGATGAGGTTAACGATGTTCACTATGATGAAGCTAGCAAAATAGCAAAATAGCAAAATAGCAAAATAGCAAAATAGCAAAATAGCAAAATAGCAAAATAGCA
>NZ_JBIPJE010000024.1:0-143315 GCF_044005875.1 Pseudoalteromonas sp. XMcav1-K
CGAGCAAAGCTTCCGCGTCCTGCTCACGCCCCTTACCTACATCCATATAGGCAACAATGAGAAAAGTGCGCTCAAAAGAACCGTTCGGCAGCGCTTGATTGGCTTTTCTACTGTGTTATCGGCTGGCCCACATAGAATAACTATGCCACGCAGCCTCTGCCTTGTATAAAACCCAATCAAACTGCTGCAAAAACGAACTTGAAAGGTCAACAGACCCTAGGTGTTTTACAAAGGTAGATTGATTGTTTTGAACGTAATTCGTCACGTTGCTAAAAGTACAGATGTTTGCGCTTTAGCGAGTAAGTAGCGCTTGATGCGCTACTTATTGCGTTTTTTCCAACCATTAAAGCGTGCATGTACGCCACGAGTAAGTGAGGTAAAATAGTCTTCTAGCACGTCTACACCGTATAAAATAACGACCACTAAAATACTCAATTTAATTGCACCTAGTTCGCCCGAAATATCAATCGCAACACCTATTGCGGCGAGTACCCAAATAGTTGCAGCTGAGGTAACTCCAACCACAATACCGTCTTTGGCAAGCATAACGCCGGCACCTAAAAAGCCAACGCCAGTGACAACTTGTCCGATGATACGCGATGTATCAGTGACATCATTATTTAGTGAGTTTGACGCAGCAATAAACATGTAAGTACCAAGCACAATAAGGGCTGATGTTCGAATCCCCACAGGCTTGCCGCGCAGTTGACGTTCTAAGCCAATAATAAAGCCGCAACAAATTGCAGCGCCAACTTTTGTCCATTGAAATGGGCTTATTGATAAATAACTAATAATATCCAATTGTTATCCATGTTATTACGTATTCGCATCAGTTTGATGCTGTGGTTTAGGGTCAATTAATGTTTCATCGAGCAGACGAGTGATCAGCAGCTGATCAACTCGAATGCCATCGATATCTACTGCTTCAAATTTATAACCTGCATGAGTGACAAAATCTGCGCGCTTTGGAATGCGTTTCATCAAGTAAATAATAAACCCAGCTGTTGTTTCGTACTGATTTTCATCAGGGAATTCATCAATTTCAAGCAACTTCATTAAATCAACTATAGGCGTAGCACCATCTACAAGCCACGAATTTGCGTCGCGTTTAACAATTTGCTCTTCACCATCAAATTGCACTAAATCCCCCATAAAACAACTCATTAAATCCTTAATGGTGACAACACCAACAATTAGCGCGTATTCATTTACCACTACAGCAAATTGGGTCGATGCCGATTTAAACGCATTTAGCGCCTCTGATAGCGTTAAGGTTTCGGGTAAGTAAACAACCTCTTTAGTTAAAATATCGGGATTAAGGTGTGCTTTACCCGTTTCAAGAATTTGTTTAAGAATTACTTTAGATTCAATCGTGCCAACAAGCTTATCTAATTGGCCATCACATACTAAAAATTGATTGTGCGGATGCGCTAAAATCTTGCTGCAAATACTCTCGCTATCTTCGTTAATATCAAAAAAGACAATCGATTCACGCGTCGTCATAACCGTTGGCAAAGTGCGTGCTTCTAATTCAAACACGTTGCCAATTAAACGATACTCTTGCTGTTGCAATGAACCATCTTGTGCACCCGCTTCCATTACCGCCACAATGTCTTCCGTTGTAACGATTTCTTCTCGCTGGGTCGGTAGCTTAAAAATCCGCAGAACAATATTGCTAATACCATTAAATAAAATCACAAAAGGTGTTAGTGCAAGTGTTAACCAATTCATTAAGTTAACCACTCGTAACGCGACCGTTTCGGGCATAATCATGGCAATGCGTTTAGGCAATAGGTCAGCAAACAAAATAAACAGCGATGTAATAATCAAAAACGACAGTAAAAAGCTAATTTGTCCTGCTAAATCACCGGTATACACTAGGCTAACCAGCTCTGATGTGTAAGGTGTTAAGGTTTGCTCGCCAATTATCCCGCCAAGAATGGCAATCGCGTTTAACGCGATTTGGATCATCGCAAAAAATCCGCCGGGCTGTTCTTGCAACTTAAGCACTGCATTAGCATTTTTGCTGCCTTCGTCAGCCATAACACGTAACTTAATTTTACGGGCGGCAGCAATAGCTATCTCCGACATAGCGAACAACGCGCCGAACAGAATAAGCAAACTAATACCCAATAAATCACTCATTTCATTCTCCAAACTAGATGTGAGCATAATTGACCAATTCGCGTTACGAGTTAATTTTTGCACAGTCCGGTGGAGAAGCAGCAATCACGTATTAGTTGCTGCATTTTCACGCCTTGGGTGACGCTTTTAGTGCTTTCAGCAGTGTTTTTAGGCTTAAAAACATGCGAATTGGAATTTATCTGAAAGGTGATAAAAGCGCGCAATTATTATGCAAAATAAAGCGCGCTGCAATCTATTTTTTAATAATTAAATTTTCATTAAAAAACAAAGTTTTAAGGGCGTTTCTGCGGGGCGCTATTAAAAACTTTTCCCGCAATAAGTCCGGCAATAAAACCAAAGAAATGACTGCTCCAACTCACACCTGGAATAAATTGGGTAAGAGAGTAAATTACACCGGCGTATAAAAAACAGATGATAATGGCGAGGATCAGATTAAAAATATTCCGGCTAAATATGGCATTGCTTAGAATATACGCAATAAGGCCAAATACCATGGTACTTGCACCCGCGTGATATCCGTCAAAGGCAAACACCCATACTGCGCTACCCGCAACAATTGAAATAAATAAGTACACTAATAAAAAGCGCTTTAATCCTTGTTGTAATGTAATAAACGCAAGCACTGCGAGCGGAGCCGCGTTTGATAATAAATGTTGCCAGCTGTGATGGATCCACGGCGCAAAGATAATTCCTGCTAACCCGTTTAGCGTTCTGGGGTAGATACCTAGCCCTGATACCGCGCCTTGGCTAATGGCATTTACGAGTTGCACACTGAACAAAATAGCAAGTAGTGCAAAAATAATTCTTATAGGTTGCTTTATATGCATGATGCGTTTTATGCGTAGTTATGTACGTTGTTTGATTTGTAGTTACTCACTCTATCGTTTTCAATGGTATTGGCAACCACTAATTCTGAATGTTGGCTAAATGTTGCTTTGCCATTTGCTTTTTTAAATGACGCTTTTGCGCCTTTTGCACGTGTTTATATATCCACTTGGTTAATTTGGTCATTAATTGAGGGGGAAAGTCATGTCCCATGCCATTGATGGATTTCAGTTTTGAACGTTTAATTGCTTGCGCCGTTTGATAGCCCGCTTTAACAGGAATAACCGGGTCGTGCACACCGTGAATAACAAGTGTAGGCACTTTAATCGCAGCTAATAAGTGTTTTCGATTTTGGCTTGCCGCAATTGCTGCAAGTTGCCGTTTTATGCCATTGGGGTTAAGGCTACGCTCTACATTCTGTTTGGCTTGTTGATACAGCGCTTGCTCATGTTGCGGGAAATTAGGACTGCCTATCAGCTGATTTAACTTTACCGTGTAGTCTATAAATGCATCTTTACATACGCTTTTGGGTTGATGTTTAGCGAGTGTAAACAATACCTTTAAGCCTTGTTTAGAAAGGGGAATATTGTAAGACGAAGACATGATAGAGGTTAGGCTGAGCACTTTCTTTTTATGCTTAGCTGCAACAATTTGCCCAATCATGCCCCCCATGGATGCACCAATTATATGGGCTTTTTTAATTTTAAGTGCTTTCATCAGCCCAACCACATCGCATGCCATCTCATCAAGCGTATAGGGGGCTAAGGCCCCTTTGTTAAAGGGCTTTGTTAGCCAAATCTTTAGCAGATTAGGGTTGCCACATTGATCAAAATGACTTGAAAGCCCCACATCGCGATTATCAAATCGGATCACCCGCAGTCCTTTTTGTGCTAATCCGTAATAGAACGGGTCTGGCCAAACCGTCATTTGTGCACCTAAACCCATAATGAGAATAACTGCGGGGTGTGTTGGGTCGCCGTGGTCTTCATAGTGGAGGCGCACGCCATTTTTTAGTCGTACACTCGGCATAAGTTACCGCTAATTTGGCAATATAACTGTAAAGTAACAAAGCTAGTTTTCAGATAAATGACAACGCGATAGCACGCTAGGCGCTAGCAATTTGTTATGTTTTATATTGATTTTAAAGTGCTTTATTTTACACTAACCTTAAGTTTACGAAGGCGTAGGTTAGGGCATGCAACACAGATTACTATTAATTGGGTTGTTATTAAGTGTTGCAAGTTGTAAATCGACCGTCGATGTAAAATCGCCCAGAGCACTGGAAAAACTCTCTAAGCAAATTGAGCAAAACCCCCATGATATTGTTGCCATCGCCAAAGGTGTTGAGCAATCAAAAGCCGCTATCAAAACCGATACGCGCCGAATAAAGCAACTTTTTGATGAGCTAGATTCCGTCATTAAACGTATTTGGGGCAATAAACACAGTTCGCTGCCAAGTAACAAACGCTATGTAAAGTATTCAAACAATTATCAAGCGCGCGCCATTGTCGATTTTGAAAAAGGCACAGTAAAGGTAGAAACCATTGCTACAAAAAAGGTAGCTTTAAAACTGGCACAGGCAGTGTTTGAAACATTACTTACAACCGATGATCCGTCAACGACCGATATATTTTCAAGTAATGCCCCCAACCTAAGTGGTGAGCCATTTTTGTATCCGCAAGTTCGCGACCATGACGGAGAATTAGTGCGCTTTGAGTGGCGCGCTAGGCGTTACGCAAATTATCTTGTGGATCACTATACAAAGGTAGAGCACGACGATAACCGTCAGTTTAGTTCTGTGAGCTTTAAGCTCGTTAACGAACATCAGCATTTGCGTCATTTAAAGTACAGCAATGCGGTGTTAGCTGCAGCCAAACGTTATAATATTGATGCTGCGCTCATTTATGCGGTGATTGAAACTGAGAGCGCGTTTAATCCGTACGCGGTAAGTCGCTCTAATGCGTATGGTTTAATGCAAATAATGCCTGCAACTGCAGGGCGAGATGTATTCAAACTTGAAAAAGGAAAAACTGGGCAGCCAAGCAAAGCACAGCTTATGCAGCCAAACTATAATATTGATATTGGCACCGCTTACTTAAAGATTTTAAACACCCGTTACCTAAAAGGTGTTGCGAATAAAAAAAGTCGAGAATATACGGTTATTTCAGCCTATAACGGTGGTGCGGGCAATGTGTTAAAAACCTATCACAGCAATCGCGATACCGCGGTTAAACTGATTAATCGACAAAGCCCAGGTGCGGTGTATCAACGTTTGCGCCATCACCACCCTCGTCAAGAGTCCCGCAGATACCTAGAGAAAGTCACAAACGCAAAACAGAAATATCACTAACCGCGGTTTGATAATGATAATAAGGTGCCTGCGCTGATAAACACAGAGCCGGTTAATCTGTTAAAAAGACGCATTCTGTTATTGCGATACAACCAATTTGACGATTTAACCCCGAGCACTACGTAAAACATTAACCAGCTTAATTCTAACAATATAAAGGTAATGGCGAAGATACTGTACTGACTAAGCAAAGAGCCATTTGGATTGATGAATTGTGGAAACAAGGCAGTGAAAAAGACAATTGCTTTAGGGTTACTGGCACCGACAATAAAGCCTTGAAAAAAGTTATCTGTTAGTAACCGTTTGTTTGATGAATTGACTTCTACTTTTGCTAAATTATCCGCTTTTGAGCGAAACGACTGAACTCCCAAATACACCAAATATGCAGCGCCTAAATATTTTACTAATGTAAACGCAAGCTCCGATGTTGCGATAAGCACGCCTAATCCGGTAAATGAAAGCGTAAGAATAAGAGTAATAGCAATTAAACTGCCAAGTGCAGCAATAAAACCGCCGAGCGTGCCGGAACTTACCGCGCGTGTCATACAAAATAACGCGCTTGGCCCCGGTGATGCGGTTAGCACTAACACTGATAAAAAGTACATAACCCAGGTATTTATATCCATTGTTATTCCTAAGCGGTTTTTGCTTAAGTTAACAGGTAATTTGTAGTGCGGTAATTAAAAACTTTGCAGTATTTAAATTTTTCAACTTTAACAATTTGAATTATTTAAAAACGGCCTTATTAAAAGAATATGGATAAACGTAGCGTACACATAATAAAAACACTCTTACTGCTGTTAGTTGTAATATCAGCGTTGCTACCATTTAATCTAACCCGCACGTTAATCTCACAGCCTCAACCAGCGATGAATGCAGCCGCGTCAAAGTTGGTTTCATCCAATAAATACATTCGTAAAAACACAGCTTATACTTTCACTACCAAACTTCAGTTTAAAAGCTTGTTGCAATTTGTTGCCACAGGTTACGATTATGTGCCCCCTTTCATTAGCTTTTTAAAGCGCGATACCTACCTGTTTAACAAATCTTATAGCCATATATAACGCGCCCCTTGTTAATAAACGTAAATATTAAAAAGGAAACGTTATGACACAAGCAATCACACTTTTTGTGCTGGTTTTTGTTTGGGCATTTTTACTGTTTTTGTTTTGGAAAATGGTTGGTTGGGCGAAAAAGCGCAAAACCGGCGCGTATGTTCTTGGGGCATTAGTTCACATGGTGTTACCTGACCCAAAAATTGAGCAAACCATTGCCATTGTAAAACAGCAAAAAGAACAAAAAGCCGAAGCAAGTGACGAGCAAAACGAGAAATAAATTAAGCCAGCATTTGCTGGCTTTTTTGCGTAAACACGAAATTACTGTTCGTTAAGGCTCTAACACGTTTTAAAAACTCTGTTTGCCTACACAATTTAATGTTCGTTTTTACAATGCATAAGCGCTATTCTTGTATAAAGAGTGTGAAGTTAATAACTTACTTAAAGTAATAAAAAGTAGCTGTTGTTAAAACTATGATTGAACCTGTTTATAGCGTGTCACTTAAACATAATCTTGTGGTTGTTAAGATTGCAGGAAACTGGGATATTCAAGCTGATATTGGTTATTTAACCTTGCTTGATGAAACCATTTCGCGGGTTAGAAATACTCCTTGGGCGCTCTTTGCCGATTTACGTGGATGGCGAGTGTCTGAAGACGTTAGTAACTATAAACATAACAAAACGATTCAACTTACAAGAAATAATCAAATAGCGGAGTGTTGGCTGGTTGATAGCGAAGAACAAGGTCAACATATTCAACATCACATTGAAAATGCACACGTCCCGTTCATTAAAGTCACTAGTTTGCAACAAGCAGAAAACTGGCTTTTGCAGTATGGCTGCAAAGTTTAATTTATTCAGCAAATTTAGCCACGGTTAAACGGCTTTGAGTGTATTTTTAACTCAATATATGCCGCTTTTTTGAAAGTCGATTTTCCATGACGTTGATTATGTGCTTTTGAAAAACTTGCTTACTTAATACTTTTCTACATATCACTTTATTTTGTGTACAGTAACTTAATCTCTAATTGCGCGGTTACTTTTACAAAGAATGTTAAAGACAAATTTACCAAATAAGGCAATACGCTAATGTATACCGAACGGCGCACGCGCTGGTTTTTTCGTGTGTTTAGTATCGCAACTGCACTGGGGCTGATAACCATGTTAGATGGTGATTATTCCTATCGCGTTCAGGGTAACGAAGTCATAGTCAATGCGACTGATCAGCCTTTTAAATTTTACACAAGCGTTATTGTTGACGCGTCTTTGTATGTTATTTCAACGTGGATAGGGTTTTTTAGTAAAGATAGACCTACTATTGGAAAGCGCTAATGGGTTATTACATGCTTTTTGTTAGTGTGGTGTGTTTATCTGTCGCTATTTGGCTACTTATAACGCGCTTACGCTTTCGTAAAAACGCAAGTATTTATCAAGGTAGCGTAATTGATTTGGTAACCATAAATCATGATGGCATATCTAGCGGTGGGCGCAATAAACATTTGTTAATTGAATACTTTGATAATCACGAAAGAAAAGAATTCTTATGTGAAGATGCCGTCATTGCAGCTTTCTATCATATCAACGATAACGTTGAAGTACTGGTAGGTGGTGAAGGCAAGCATCAACGTGTGCGCATCAATAATGTATTTTCCCTTGCTGTACCTTCTATCGTACTCACTATTATTGGCTTAGGCAGCTTACTTGGCGCAAATTCAATTTTTGGTTGGTGGAGATGAAGTTTAAAGGTTGTGCCGCTATTGCTTTTATCGTTGGGGTTTAAAACCATTCCTTAGTAGCCAGTTAAATGGAGCTTGGATTTAATTTACAAATTCTCATTACGCTTTGATGTATTTTTAATCAAATTGTTACTGCTTTGTCACTTCAAAATCACTTAATAGTAATACGTTAGCTTTAAAGTTTTTATTGGTCTAGACCAAGTTAAAAATCCAATCTAACAGGAATTATTATGAAAAAAAACATGTCGTGCAGTTACCCAATAAAGCAAATCGCTAAAGTGTCGTTGTTGCTTGCTGGTGTGGCAATGTCCACTTCTGTCTTAGCAAAAACACATTCATTGCTGATAGCCGTTGATGGCTTGCGTGGCGACGGTATTGAAAATGCGCATACTCCTAATCTTGATAACTTGATTAGTGGTAATTGGGCGAATGGCTATAACACCGCATTTGCACATTATGCGCAAACAATGAAGGACGCAGCGCCAAACAGTGGCCCTAATCACGTGGGTATTATGACGGGGGTTACATCAAATAAAAGTGGTGTTACAGGCAATAGTGACGTGGCGGGGGGCAATTATGCAGCGCACCCTCATTATTTGACCTTATTAGAGCAAGCAAACCCATCACTAAACACTGCCTATTTGGTGACATGGAGCACCGATATGCAAATTGCCAATAGCGCAGATGTAAAAATAGATGCAGATGATGCAACGAATACACAAAATGCGGTTGATATCATTAATGGCACCTTTACAGCGTCAAATTGGCAGCACGGGACTGATGTCGATGCATTATTTCTGTTTCTTGATGACGTAGATGGTGCAGGGCATGCATGTTGTTTTGCGGCGTCAGATAACGGTTATATAAATGAAATAAACGATGTTGATAGTCAAATTGGTCGCATCTTGGCTGCCATTAAAAATCGTCCTAACTTTGACAGTGAAGATTGGCAAATTGTTCTGACATCTGATCACGGTGGACGTGGTTCATCGCACGGTATTCATGCAGCAGATAACTATACTATTCCATTTTTAGTGTCATCTAAAACCGCTAAACAAGGCTATTTAGCGGGTGTTCCTCATAATTATGATGCAGCGCCTACAGTACTTGCCCATCATGGTTTAGCTGTGCTGGCAAATATGGATGGTGTTGTGCAGGGTAACTTAGTGCGTGTTGTTAACGATAATGGCATCAAGCAAGACCTTAAAACCTATTTACCATTTGATGGCAACTATCTTGATGCATCAGGCAATGCGCTTCACGCTCAAGTAGGCGGGGGCACGCCAAATTTGCAAGCGGGTGGTAAGTTTGGTCAATATGTAAAGCTTAACGACGACAAAGAATACCTGACATTAGGTAAACCAACAGAATTGAATTTTGGCACAGATACAAACTTTACCTTGATGACATGGTTTAGAGTAAGTGGCGACCAAGCTGGTGATCCCGTGATTGTTGGTAATAAAAACTGGGCAAGTGGGGCTAATCGCGGCACATTATTACTTGCTAACGAAGGCAATGGCGATGACTTTGGCATTAATTTAGCGTCATCAGGTGCCGACAGAAAAGACATCGATCCAATCGATTACAGCTTTAATGGCTGGTGGTTACTGGTTGCAACGTTTGACCGTAATGGTGTTGCCACTATGTACGCAGGAAGTCCAACGGGTGAGCTTAATATTATCGCTGGTGATATTGCTAATGTGGGTGACATTAACTCAGAGCTTAACTGGAATATTGGGCAAGATGGTACCGGTAATTATACTTATAATTTAAAAGCCGATTTGGATGATTTTGCCGTGTGGCACCGTGCGCTGAGCCTTGATGAAGTGCGCACTATTTATAACAAAGGGCAAGGTACTGAATTAAACACTTTACTTAACAATGTGCAAAATCGCTATTTAACCCAGCAATCAAACATTCAAGTTGGTCAAGATGTGTCTTTGGTGATCACAACCGAAGTTAACGGCGAAACGTGTGGTTTGGAATGGGATAACAGCCGCTTTTTTAATGAGCGTAACGCGAAATGGGATTGTACCGGCAATGCCGATCCAATGACGTTTACAGTTACGGGCATCACTAATGATGGCAACAAATTAATTGCAGATGGTTATTTAGTCGCCAATGGTAATAAAGGCGCGTTTGAATGGGACTCGTCTAAGCATGCTAATGAACGCAATGCAAAGTTTGATGAAAATTCATCGGGTGACTTAATCTCAATTTGGCTGGTGAATGACAGTAATCAAACACGTATTGTCACCGAAGCAAGCGGCCAAATATGTGGCTTGGAGTGGGATGCATCTAAACTCAGTAATGAGCGAAATGCCAAGTGGGATTGCACACCAAATATGGACACATTTCGTATTGAACTACTCTAGCGCGTGTTGTTATTTACGGTTTGAATTCTGTCCAAATCCAAATAGTTTTAATCGCGGCGCTGCTTTGTAGGCTTTGTGGTCTAGGTAAAAAAGCGACAACAAAGCGCTGCAGAAATAGACAGTAGGGGTTAACACGCTCTAGTTAACACTAACCCATTATCTCTTTGGTGGTGGGTTATGTCTTTTATCTCTTTACTTTAATACGCGCTATTGATGTTGTAAGCCGTGATGTAGTCATCGATTTACAAGGTGTTTTAATACGGCTGCTGATTACGTTTATTTACACAATGGTTTGAATTAGAAAAGAAAATCACCGTATCATTGGCACATATTTTATTTAAAAGGACTTTCTTTTGAACAAGCTGATTGTCATAAGTACGGTGGTATCAAGTATTGTGCTTGCAGGGTGTGAATCGACGCCTGAAGTGAAACCGCGCATGGCGCGATTTGATAGCCCCGAAGTTAATAGCCAACCTTTCCATTTTAACATTACCGCAGGCTCCGATAGCTCAAACCAAATCGCCATAAATAAAAATAAAAAGAGCGAACGAGATAATACGCTGCGTTTCTCAGCGGCGATGACACTAGGTAAAGGTTTTGAGGCACGTTTTGTTGATAACGGTGAAAATCAAGTTAGCTTAAAATACCAAATGTTAGGCGCACCGCTTGAGCAGAAGAAAACGGGCAACCTGTCGTTAGCTGGCAGCCTTGGTTATATTTGGGCTAAGCGCAGCGAAAGCCCTACAAAGCAATATAATGATTGGTCAATGGAACAAAAAAGTTATGATTTGTCCTTGATTGCAGGATATCGCTTGAATCGTCAAGCCATATTGTACGGTAGTGTGTTTTATCAAAATGGTGATGTAGATGGTAAATATTATCTATTCGAACACTATGATGTGGAGCAAAATGTAACCATTAATGAAGGCTGTGGCTGGAACAAAACGTGTGTAGCGTCTTATTTCTCAGACAAAGGTAATGCGTATGGTTTGAGTTTGGCTTTAGAGTATGAAGTGTTAACTTGGCTTGCAGTCACCGGAGAAGTTGTGCATCACCGTGCCGAATGGTTTGAACGTACTAATAATGAGACGGGTGCTCATTTCAATGTAGAGTTTAGATTTTAAAAAGGCTGCAGATACAGCCTTTCTATATATGGTTAGTCCTGAAAGTAGCTTTCTAAATCGTCTGAGCCACCAATGTGCTTACCACCAATAAAGACTTGTGGCACGGTTTCTCGCCCTGACATAGCTTTTAAGCTTGTTAAGGTTGCGTCTTTGCCCAGAACAATCTCTTCATAATTAAAGCCATGCTTATCGAGTAATCGTTTTGCATTTTGGCAATATGGGCAGTTCGGTTTCGTAAATAATGCAACAGGCTTTGGTTTAACCGCATTAGGGTTAATGTAATCAAGCATGGTATCGGCGTCTGATACTTCAAACGGGTCGCCGTCTACCTCTGGTTCAATAAACATTTTTTCAATTACGCCATCTTTTACCAGCATTGAGTAGCGCCAACTGCGCTTGCCAAAGCCAATCGCGCTTTTGTCAACAAGCATACCCATGCCGTGGGTAAATTCACCTGTACCATCTGGAATTAAGCGAATATTGTCAGCTTCTTGGTCATTTGCCCATGCTGACATAACAAAGCTATCGTTAACCGATACACATAAAATATCGTCTACGCCATTAGCTTTAAAGGTATTGGCAAGTTCGTTAAAGCGTGGCAAATGGGTTGATGAACAGGTTGGTGTAAATGCACCCGGTAGTGAAAATACCACCACTGTTTTGCCTTTAAATAAGTCATCTGTTGTTACTGTTTGCCATTCGTTGTTAGCAAAAATTGGTAAAGTGACTTGTGGTACTGATTGTCCCGAAATATCTTTCAACATGGTACGCCCTTCTATATATCTGTATTTTTTAACTGGGTTTAGTATGCCAATTAACTAATCTAAGCTCTAATGGATTAAATGGGTGTAATTAATCTATTTAATCGATTGTGCAAGGTTAGTTAAATTTTCCTCATGCTATTTGATTGTTTTTAATGAACACCGCGAAACTCATACAATGTACGTATCTATGAGCCTTATGCAATCTACTATAATGGTGTAGTGCGAACAAAGGGTCCATTATGAAAATTTATTTCGTATTACTTTTATCTATGTTAATTACCGCGTGCGGTGGCAGTTCATCTAACGATGATGATGTAACGGTACCGCCAGTAACCGGCGAACAACAAGCAAAGTTTTCGCTTGGCGTAAGTGATGCACCGGTAGATGATGCAATTGCAGTGGTAATTGAAATAGAGACAATTAAAATTTTAGCGCTTGATGACGCAGGTGAAGTGTCAGAAGAAACGTTAGTTGAAGAGTTTGTTTTAGAAGATGGAACAAGTGTTCAGTCAATCGTTATTAATTTGCTTGAATACCAAGGTGCAGGTCAAAAGAAGATCATCGATGAACTTGCTGGAATTACCTTAGATCAAGGTAACTACAAATTAGAATTAGTAATTGTAGATACAAGCTCTTACGTAGAGCTTGATAATGATGCGAATTTATACGCAATTAAAGTGCCTAGCTCGCGTTTGCGTTTAGGTGAATTTGCAGTTGATGCAACACTTGAACAACAAGGTGACACACCTGCGTATACCATAGAATTTGATTTAAGAAGTTCGCTTGTGCAGCGTGGTAACGATCCATCGAAAAACGGTTTTATTTTAAAACCACACGGTATTAAGGTGGTAAGTAATGCAGGCGGAGTAAGTGGTACTATTTCAGCTGAAAATTTAAACTTAGGGCCGTGTACTGTGTATCTATATTCAGGTGATGCCACTGAGTTAGGTGATTTGTTTGATGCTGAAGATGAAAGCTTTACTGGTGAAGCACCAACGGCATCTGCGCCACTTGCTAGCGTGAATGCCAGTGTTGCCGGTGAATTTGAATTTGGTTTTGTTGAAGCTGGTGATTATGTTGTAGCGCTTCGCTGTAACGACTTAGTTGATGACAACATTCAATTTGATGGCTTAACCATTCCATCACCAGAGGGACAAAGTACATCTGTTATTGTGACCTCAGGTAATGTAAGCGACGTTAATTTTTAACTAAACACCACATGATTCATAACAGCGATTGATGTAAGCCACTAAATTAGGCTTTTGTTCAATCGCTGCTTTTATTGGTGTTTCAAGTTTTCCATTTAATAGGTTGGTTAATGTTGCATAGGCAGCGCAGTCATATTGAGTCATATAATCAGATACAAAATAAGGTTTTTCTCCCAGTAAGTTAGCCAAATGCGTTACTGCTTCAATTGCAAAATCATATATTTGCGTTGTTGAATGTCGCCCAAGCCCTTGCGCATAAATGCTTTTAATTAGGTTCTTTCTTACTAAATTTGGTACAAAGAGTTTGAGAACTCTGGGCATTTCTGAAAATAACTCGGCTTTAGTTGTCGGCCAAAAAGCGTCATCAACCCAGCGGCTATAAACTAAGCACCAATACAGTTTTTCTTCAATTAACTCTTTAATCAAATAACCAAGTGCATGCTGCTCGTTGCTTAGTGAAGCATCAAGTTGCGCTGTTTGATCTAATTGCGCGAGAATAATATTTGAATCGGCGACTAATTCGTTGTTGATCAATGCCACGGGGAACTTCTTTTTTGGCATTTTTTCTGAATCAATACGATATTTCACGTGGTATTCTATTTTGGCCAATTTGCAGTAGGCTTCAAGCTTAAGCGCAAATGGGCTTGCGTTGGTAAGGCCAAAAGCGGGTGGAAATTCGTAGAGTGTTATCATAATTACTGTCCTTGTCCTTGTCGTTTTTGTTAATAATAACGATTTGTTTGTCAGGGAGTGTCAGTAGTGATGTTTATGTGTATTTAATGACCAGACTAACTGATAACGCTTCAAAAATCTCTAAAACCATGATTGAATTAAGCAAAAAAGCAAACACTACTTATGTCTGACATTATTTTACTGATTGAAAATAACGCACAAATTGCCTTAAGCCTGATTATTGTGCTGATTTTTATTATTCTTTTTAAACAGCATCAACAAAAGGAGAATGCGGTTACGGATAATATAACAGGGCACGCACACCTAAAATTATTCGAAATAACGGCTAACCAACTTCTGGTATTTCAAACGTTATTGGGCGAAATGATTTTTCGTCATAAATCTGAAATCGCTGAAAAGTTAGATGCAGCATCGAAAGCCTTTTTAGAAGATACAAATGCAGCGGTAGAGCTAAATAATCCAAATAAAGAGCTTCAGTTAAAAAAAGACTTTCAAGTGCTTATCAGCAATACTCGGCAAACGGTGCAAGATGATCAATTAAAAATAAGCTTGGCGGTAAAACAAATCGAAATGCTGGCGTCAAATGATCTCGCTTTGTGTGTGCTTAATATTCAAAGTAAAGTGGGTGCGATGTTGTTGCATACGGATGCATACTTAAATCATTTATCGAACATTGCTGAAAGCCCGTTTGATTCGCGTTTGCAAACAAAGTTAGCGCTAAGTAATGACGACCAAACTGTACTTTTAGCATTAATTGATGAATTGAATGCACAGTTTAAGCTAGAGAAAAAACGTCTGCTAGCGAGTAAGTAAGGGGTATAGGGCTGCCATGTGCTTTGTAAACGACGTAATTTAAATAACTCGAAAAAACACATGGGCCCGCACTAAGTCGTACATTAAAAGTTTAAAGTAAAGACTTAAACCACAAGGTCAATTTGTTGTAATAAACCGACTTGCCCGCTGTTACTTAAATAAAATCCCGACTGACGGACTGCACCTTTAAGTTCACCGTTGTTACGAATATTAAGCGGTGTTTGGGCGTGTTGTAGCCCTATGGCACCAATATTTGCTTCATTTAGTGATATAAGTCGGTCTTCATTTTCATTTTTAACCCATACGTGTAGCGACTGAAAAATACTGTCGTTTTCATCAATAAAGCCGTTCCCGTCTTCATCGTATTGGCTAAGGTCGTTAAAGCCGTTACCACTTAGTGCACCAAAAAGCTCGTTACCATTATCAATTTTGCCATTGTTGTTTCGATCAAGTGCTAAATAGCCAAACCCTTTGTCAAGATGTGCAATTTTATCTTGTTCACCATCAGCGTCGATATCAAATCCGTGTTCACGAGCGCTTAAAGACACCGGCTTATTGGTAAAACTAATCACAAGTGGATCTTTCATATTTATGGTTTCAATTGTCCGTTGATACTCGGTGTGAGTTTGCTCAAACGCCAACTTGAACTCAAACCTGATCTCACGACCACTTTCAAGCTTGAGCTCTCCTGCCAGTTTTAGGTCGTTACTTTGATGTTCATGGTTAAGTCGTTCAACGATAACTTCGAGAGGGCCGTCTGGTTGACTCGTGTTTGCGTCTACTGGTTGGCTTGTGTCGGGCTGCTTCATTTCGTTTTTGTCAAACCAATCAATTTCTTTACCGGTAAGCTCTTGAATAAGTAATTTTAGAATATGAATTTTTGCATCGTCTTCGAGTGAAATATCCTCTAAAGAATGTTCTACCTTTTGCACACTTGGTTCGCTCGGTGGAGTGATTGGAGTTTCTCGCCGCTCTGATACAAATTCACCGACATAGGTGTTTTCAAGTTTTACATTTGCGCTTTCAATTTTCATGTGTCATCCAATTACAATTATCCGTAACTTATCATCGGCATAAAAAATTTAAAGTTGAGTGTTTTTTATTCTATTTTCCACTTTGTTACTTGGGTAATTTGCTAAATGCTTATAGGGTTGAACATAAATTTGTTGACTATCGTTAAGATGTCGAAATATTTCTATTGATAGGTTAATTTTTGGAAATCACGCTTTTTTAGCGCGTTATAGTTATATTTTGAAGCTGTAAATCGGGTGGATCGTATAAAAAGTTAAGAATACGCCTTGATATTGCATTATAATAATTAGAGTACTAAGCAAATTCCCTGACTTATGCAAACTAAAACAAATGTTCTAAATAAAGCGGTTTTTTTACCTGCGTCTTTTGTTATATCTGTTCTTTTGATTGTGGCGATTATGGCGCCAGAATTTTCCAACGAACTATATAACTCATTGCAAACAACCATAGTTACGAACGGTGGTTGGTTTTATATCTTGGCGGTTGCCATTATCCTTGGTTTTGTCTTGTATTTGAGTTTATCGCGCTTCGGCTCGGTGAAACTCGGGCCGGATCATTCTACGCCAGACTATAAGTTGTCGACTTGGATAGCCATGCTGTTTGCTGCCGGTATGGGCATTGGTTTGATGTTTTTCGGTGTTGCTGAGCCGATTATGCATTATGTGTCGCCACCAACTGCTGAGGTCAACTCCCTTGACGCAATTAGAGAAGCGATGAAAATAACCTTTTTCCATTGGGGTTTTCATGCATGGGGAATATATGCCATCGTGGCCTTGGTGCTTGCGTATTTTAGTTATCGTCATCGCTTACCGTTAACGCTTCGCTCTGCTTTACACCCGATTATTGGTGATAAAATCTATGGCTGGCAAGGACATGTCGTTGATGTGTTTGCGGTTGTAAGTACGGTATTTGGCGTGGCCACATCACTTGGATTGGGCGCAAGCCAAGTAAACTCAGGATTGAACTACTTATTCGATATTGATGTAAGTGTACTTAACCAAGTGCTTATTATGCTTGCAATTACTGCACTTGCATCTATTTCAGTAGCAACAGGCCTTGATAAGGGCATTAAAATTTTGTCCGAAACTAATATGTTGCTAGCCATTGCCTTGTTGATTTTTATTTTTGTACTTGGGCCTTCGGTATTTCTACTTCAGGCATATGTACAAAACGTGGGCCAGTACTTGTCTGAAATTGTGTCAAATACATTTAATTTATTTGCCTATGAAAAGAAAAGCTGGATTGGTGGTTGGACTATTTTTTATTGGGGGTGGTGGCTTGCATGGGCGCCATTTGTAGGATTGTTTATAGCCCGTATTTCAAAAGGGCGCACCATTCGTGAATTTATATTAGGTGTGATGGTTGTGCCTACGGCCTTTACTTTATTATGGATGACTATTTTCGGTAATAGCGCAATTTATCTTGTGGTAGAGCAAGGTTATGTGTCGTTAATGGAGATGGTAAGTAGTGACTCGGCCGTTGCTCTGTTTGTATTTTTAGAAGCCTTCCCATGGAGTGCATTCTTAACCGGGCTTTCAATATTAATGATTGTTATTTTCTTTGTAACCTCATGCGATTCGGGCGCAATGGTAATTAATATGCTGTGTTCAAATGGTGAGGACGATACACCGCTTTGGCAACGTTTGTATTGGGCTATCGGCGTTGGCGTAGTTGCGGCGGTGTTAAGCTTAGTGGGGGGCTTGAACGCATTACAAACCATGACAATTGCCAGCGCATTACCTTTTGCTATCGTGTTGCTATTTGCGTGTTTTGGTTTAGTTAAAGCGCTGCAAATTGAAGCTGCAAAGATGGACAGTTTACAAATGAACATAACGCCGACAAATCATTATGTTGATGGTGAAGACTGGCAAGAAAAACTCAATAATATTGTGTCAACGCCTGACAAAAAGAACACTTCTGATTTTATTAATAAAGTTGTAAAGCGGGCGTTTAAAGCGTTGAAAAATCAATTCGAACTTAATGATATTCAGACTGAGGTTATTGTTAAAGATTCAGGGCTTATTTTAAAAGTGTATCACGGCGACGAACATGACTTTGTTTACGGTGTTCATAAGAAAAAACACGTACAACCGAGCTTTAACAGCGACGAAGACGAGGAGTGTTACTATCGCGCTGAGGTGCATTTAGTAGAAGGTGGTCAAGACTACGACATTATGGGATGGTCGGAGAATGCGGTTATTAACGATGTAATTGATCAATACCAAAAGCACATGCACTTTTTACATTTGTTGCGCGATGAGACGGTTACAGTAAGCAATAACTAAATGAAATGGGGCGAACTGTGTGTCGCCCTTTTTTATGTGTACTGGCTAAACGTCGCTTGATATTTTGCTATTTAGTATCGTGTGAATGAGAGCACAGCTTTTATTTTAAACTAACAAGACGACTTTTGATGCTGACCGCAACAGCGAAAAAGTTTGGTACGGTTGGTAAGTATTCGACTCGCTATCAAGTTAGTAATTTATCAGAACTTATATTGATTTGAATTTTACAAACCTTACGTCCGTAATCTGATAGACTGCGTGGTGCTGATTTATATAACCGATTTCTCATCTTAATGATCTTATTTGTAATATTATTTTGCCTTGTAATAGCCAGTTTAGTTTGGTTGACGTTATTGCCGTTTTGGCTCGTCCCTGTGTACATCGTGATGAGTGTTTTCACCTTTATTGTTTATGGTATTGATAAGCACAAAGCAAAAAAAGATAAAGTGCGTGTGCCTGAATCGACGCTTCATATTTATGATGTGTTAGGTGGTTGGTTAGGTGCTGTATTTGCGCAAGCGTTTTTTAGGCATAAAACACTAAAACAACCGTTTCGAAAATGGTTTTTGCTGACAATTAGTGTAAATATTTTGTGTGTTGCAGCGTTGGCATTATTGCCTGTTTTAACCGATTTTAATGGCTAACACGCTATTACAGTACCACAATTTTAGCAGTAGAATGCGCGTGAGTTGTTTAATCCGGTTTTATGATTATAACCGTCTCAATAGAGTTAAATGCGAAACACGCTAATTTTATCAATCTAGGTAACAGAGGGTTTTACATGTTACAAATTTCAAATTCAGTCAGTATTGCCGATTGGGAGCTGGAATTAACAGCGATTCGCTCACAAGGCAGTGGAGGACAAAATGTGAATAAGGTAGCAACTGCAATTCACCTTCGATTTGATATTAAACGTAGCAGCTTGCCGCAAATTTATAAGGAAAAATTACTGGCTCTTAATGACAGCCGCATTACTAACGATGGTGTTATTGTAATTAAATCGCAGTCATTTAGGACTCAAGAGCAAAACAAACAAGATGCCCTAGATAGGCTTAAAGCGCTTATTCAATCGGCGATGGTTGTACAAAAAAAACGCCGCGCAACAAAACCGACAAAAAGCTCCCAACGAAAGCGATTAGACAGCAAGAAAAAACACAGTCATACGAAAGCGCTGAGAGGAAAAATTATATAATTCACGGTTTTAGTATAAAAATTGCGCTAACGATACATTTTATTCAATTTTATACTTGAAAAATCCCCAATTTAGTCTATTTATGTAAATAGTATGTTAAATACGTTTACATAATAATTAACTAAGTTGCTAGGGAAATTATGAAAATTAAAGCGCTACGTAAGGCAATACTACTTGCCTGCTCATCAACACTCGTATCAACCATGTCTTATTCTGCATTAGCAGAAGAAAATAACACCGAAGAGGTTAAAAAAGACGTCGAAAAAATCGCCGTAGTAGGTACACGCTCTGCGCCACGTTCAATCGCCGATTCACCTGTGCCGATTGATATTATCGGTGGTGATGATTTAGAAAAGCATGGTTCATCTGACATGCTAGAGCTACTTGTAAGCCAAGTTCCTTCATTTAATGTGCGTCAACAGCCTATCAGTGATGCCGCAACATTAATTCGCCCTGTTAACCTTCGTGGTTTATCGTCTGACAGCACCTTAGTGCTTGTGAACGGTAAACGTCGTCACCGTGCATCAGTTATTGCGTTTCAAGGTGGTGGTGTAAATGATGGCGCACAAGGTCCAGATATTTCGGTAATTCCAAGCATCGCTTTAAAACAAGTTGAAGTGCTTCGTGACGGTGCTGCAGCTCAATACGGTTCAGATGCCATCGCGGGCGTAATGAATTTTGTGTTAAAAGATTCAGCCGAAGGTGGCAGTATCACAGTTAAATACGGTGAGTACTTTGAAGGTGACGGCGACACCACGACAATTGAAGGTAATATTGGCATGCCATTTACTGATGATGGCTTTGCTAACTTGTCTTTCGCATTAAAAAATGCCGATGCGACGAGCCGTTCAGTTCAGCGCCCAGATGCTGGGGGGCTTGCTGACGCAGGTAACACTTACATCAATGATCCTGCGCAAGTATGGGGTAATCCAGAAATTGAAGACGACTTGTCGGTGTTTGGTAACGTTGGCCTTGATTTAGGCAATGATAAAGAATTCTACATGTTTGGTAACTATTCTGAACGTGATGCAACAGGTGGCTTTTACTATCGTAATCCACATAACCGCAGTAATGTTTATTCAAACGATGGCGGCGAAACTTTGCTAATTGGTGATATTGGTCAAGCAAATGGCGGTCCTAGAACATGTGCTGTTGTACCGGCAAATGTACCGAATGTACTTGATACGCAAGCATATAAAGATATGGTTGCTGATCCTAACTGTTTCTCAATGAACATGATTTTCCCAGGTGGTTACACGCCGCAATTTGCTGGTAACATCGTTGATACATCGCTTACCATGGGTGTTGAAGGTGAGATTAGTGGTGGCTGGTTAGATGAAGTTTATTTTGATTTAAGCGGCTCAGTAGGTCGAAATGCGGCGGATTTCTACCTTTATAACTCGCTTAACCCATCACTTGGTTTAGACACGCCAGTTGATTTTGACACGGGTAAATATATTCAACTTGAAAAGACATTTAACTTTGATTTAGTTAAATCAGTTGAGGTGGGTTTAGATGATCCGCTTAACCTTGCTGGTGGTTTTGAATTTAGAGAAGAATCGTTCGAAATAGTGTCAGGAGAAGAAGCCTCATGGAAAGCGGGACCATACGCAGACCAAGGCTTTAATATTGGTTCGCATGGCTTTAAAGGCTTTGGTCCTGAATCTCAAGGAACTAATACTCGTCGTAACTGGGCGGCATATGTTGACGCTGAAGCGTATTTAACTGAAAGCTTGCTATTTGGCGCGGCACTTCGTTACGAAGATTACAATACCTTTGGCGATACAGCGAACTACAAGTTAACACTGCAATATGCTATTTCAGATGATTGGCAGATCCGTGGTTCAACAAGTACTGGTTTTAGAGCACCGACCGTTGGTCAGGCAAATGTTGTAAATACGGCAACATCACTTGTAGGCGGTGAATTAATTCAAAGTTTCTTAGCGCCGCCAACAGATCCACTTTCTGCGTTTTATGGTGGTAAAGAGCTGACACCGGAAGAATCAACAAGTTATGCATTAGGTACTGTATATGAGTATGATGATTTCTTTTTAACAGTTGATTACTACAACATTGAAGTAACAGATCGTATCGCGCAGTCTAGTCAAATCACTGTACGTGAAGAAGATTATGCTGAACTTAGATCGCTTGGTGTACAAAACCCAGAGTTAATCTCGGCCGTTACCTACTTTGCAAATGATTTTGATACTACAACACAAGGCGTTGATATTGTTGCTAACTATTCAGCCGATTTACTCAATGGCGCAACGAAATTTGCGTTAGCGTATAACTGGAATGAAACAACAGTTGACGCGTTTAACCCAGCAACCACAAGCGACGGTAAAGTAAAACGTTTAGAAGAAGGCATGCCTCAGCACCGTGCTACGTTCACAATTACCCAAAACTGGGATGATATTAGCATGTTTGTGCGCGCTAACTACTTCGGCGAATACTTCGCAGTGCATGCCGATGATGATTGTTTAGACGGCTGTTGGAATGAAATTGCGGATTCATCATTTACCTTTGATGCGGAAGTGAGTTATTTCATTAATGAGAGCTTTAAAGCAGCTGTTGGTGCAAACAACATATTCGACCAAGAAGCACAAAAACTACCAACTGCTTCGTATGGTGTACTAGGTGCTAAATATTACGAAAGTGGTCCGTACGACTACAACGGTGGTTTCTACTACGTGAAATTAAGCTATATGTTTTAATATATAAGTTATATAACGTCAAAGCCCAGCCAAGTTGCTGGGCTTTTTTATAGCGGGTCTTC
This sequence comes from Pseudoalteromonas sp. XMcav1-K, assembly GCF_044005875.1. Classification (NCBI taxonomy): domain Bacteria; kingdom Pseudomonadati; phylum Pseudomonadota; class Gammaproteobacteria; order Alteromonadales; family Pseudoalteromonadaceae; genus Pseudoalteromonas; species Pseudoalteromonas sp. XMcav1-K. Next base: position 22,374 of record NZ_JBIPJE010000024.1, read on the forward strand.
TTGCTGGGTACAGTTATATAAAATATCACTCCACTTTATGGCTTCATAATAAAACGCTGGTAAATCCGCTTGATCGAGTTTTAGTTTGTTACACTGTGATTCTATTTTTTGCCAATTACCAGATTCATAACTAAGCACGAGTTCAAGAATATTTCGATTGAGATTCTCTTCGCCAATTAATGCATCGCTAATGTCTTTTCCGAGTGGGAGCTGTTTGATAATTACGTCCATAGAGCGATCGAAAATGGCATCTAATAAGGAGAAAAGACCAACCAAGAATGATTTACTTTTTAAACTTGGCGCGATTTTTTGCGCAATTACATCGCAAAATTTGGCTCGAATGGTCGACATGCGAATTAGTTCGTGGGGCTTGTCTTTAGCAAAGTGCGCAGTAACAACTAGGTTTAAAAAACGCTTCGCGTTTTGGTCACCAAGGTAAATCAATCCTTGTTTAATTGAGTTAATTTCTTCGCGAGTAGGAAACAGACCCGAATTGATAAAGCGTAGTAATTTGTAGCAAAGCGCAGCATCTTGCTCAACCAGATTAGCGATTTTGTCGTAATTGAGCTCTTCTTTTACAAGTTCGCTATAGAGTAACACCACAGTTTGTGAGTGGCTTACCATATCTTGCTGTTCAATTAATTGTGGGCGACATAAAAAGTACCCTTGAAAGTAATCGAAGCCAAGTTGTTTGGCGAGTTCGAAATCTTCATGAGTTTCAATTTTTGTCGCCATTAGTTTGAGGTTTTTTTGTTGCTTTAACTTATTAATATCGGCAATTACCGTGTTTAATGGCGTTCTACTAATATCAAATTTCACCAAGCGGCATAAGTTGCAATAAGGTTGCCAGTCAAAATCGGGAGTGTAGGGATCAAGTGCTAGCACATAGTTTTTGTGAAATAAGCTACGGCATGCTTCATACACTTCTTGATTAGGCACGAAGTCTGTCATTAACTCAACAATAAAATCGTTGCTTGGTAACAGCTCTGGCTGCTTTTGCAATATACCAAGATGTGGAAACTTAATGAGCGCTTTTTTACCAGACGTTAAGCGCCTTAATCCGATAATAAACTGACTATCGGCGATAAGTTTTGAGGTGGCAATAACTGGGTCTACGGTAGGAAATGAATTAGCGCGGCTATTACGAAATAGCAGCTCATAGGCGACTAATCTTTTTTTGTGATTTAATACTGCTTGACGTGCTGTGTAAATTTTCAATTTGTTTTTAAAATTAGCGATTTACCTTTCAATTTAGCTTTTTTTAGCATTTTTGCAATAATAAAAAAGGGTCAAATGACCCCTTTTTTCCGATTCACTAACCAATATGGTTATGCTTGATCTTGTAGCGGTACAACGTTGTTTTGAGCGCGTATTTGTTCAAGTTCTAACTTAGCATCATCTACTTCACGTTCTAGATCGCGCACACGTGCCATCGCTTTTTCGGCGCTGCGTGTTAAACGTTCTACAGTCGTTGCAGAGTTTTGCTTAATAAATTCAAGCTGTTCTTGTAGCTTCTCGTTTTCATTCTCATAACGCCATGCGTTTTGCTGTTCGCTAACAAGTTTTTCTTCAAGTAGTCTGATCTTAGCGAGGTTTTGATCAGAGTTTTGCGTTAAGCGCTGAATAGTAGCGGTTGAATTGTTCTTAACGAAGTCCATTTGCTTAAGTAAGTTTTCTTTTTCACTTTCAAAGTTTGTCGCAACCTTCTGAGCCTCGGCCAGCTGCGTCTGCATTTCTTCGATTTGCTCTTTTGCACCTTTAACCGCTGTTTGCTGATCTTGGTTATGCTGTGATAGCTCAAGGTTTTGTTTCTTCATCATTTCAATGCTTTGCTCAGCTTGTTTAAGCTGTGCTTGCATTGCTTCTTTTGCTTGGCGAAGATCTTCAACTTCCGAGTTGTGCTGCTCTGCTTTCGCTGCATGTGTATTTGCAGTTTGCTCTAACTGTGAAAGCTGAGAAAGTGTAGAGTTTTTCTCTTGTAATAATGCTTGGATTTTCGAGTCTTTTTCTTCAAGTGCCGCTTCAAGAGTTTGTACTTGGCTTGCAACATTCTCAGTAAGCTCACTTACTTTTGCTTCGCCAGACTGTTTTAGCTCAGCAATGGTGCGTTCGCTCGACTCTTTTAATTCTGCAACGGTTGCAGCGTTATTAGCCTTTAATTGCTCAATGGTGTTTTCATTGGCAATTCGCATATCTTCGATTGTTTGATTTTTAGACTCAGTAAGGTCTTGAAGCTGCTTTTCGTGGTGCTCTTTTAGCGATGCAATTTCAACATCGGCATTGTCTTCGACTTCAGCGATTGTCTGCTTGAATTGGCTTGTTTCTTCTTCTAAACGCGCTTCAAGCAGTTGTAATTTTTCGGTTAATTCACCGGTAATTTGTTCTGTTTTCTGTAAGCTTAGGATAGCGAACTTTTCGGCTTCAATAGCACGTTCAAGTTGAACTTCGAAATCACGATTAATAGCATTTGAGAAACGTTTAATCTCGCGGTGAAATGCAGCCATATACTCGTCACTTAATGACCCTGTATCAGCTGTCGCTTGGCGTGTGTCTTGCGACTCACTGCGCCAACGTTGATAGTGTGCAAGAATACTCGCAGTGCTGCCTTCACATTCTTGTAAAATGGCCTCAACCGACACTGGCTTTCCATCAGAAACCAGTTGGTCGCACAATTCTTTTACTTTTGCGTAATTTGTTGTCATTTCTCTATCCTTGTAGAGCATACATAGTTTTGGGGACTAATTTTTGCCGTTAATGATAAAGTATTAATTTCAATTCAAGTCGCTTAGACTTTCGCTTCATCTAAATGAAAATAACGGCATGTTGTAACAATAGCAATTTTGTCCAGAAAAGATCAACACTAGTTAGCCTATTTAATTGCCAATTTAGAACTAGTTAGTGGTTTTATATAAGTAATAATTATTTTAAATCCTGTTTTATAACTTTTGGCTAGTAATTAGGTACTATAATAAAAATTGTTTTCTTTTAACTAATTTAGTCGATTACGCGAAGTTTTAGCATAAAATTTAAGTAGATATATGCGTTAAATTGGGATTACTAGGACTGTTGTTTGCAGTGATATCAAAAATGAATTGTAGTAATCACTGTAAATTATTTTGTTAGCCTTAACTTACTGTTTACATAAGGAATAAGGTTAACGAACGTAAACAAGCTGCAGCATACATACGAGTTTTAGACTCAGCCAAATAAAATTACCTTAAGCTTTTATACGATTAACATATCGATTCGTGATTTAGCATGAGGCGTAGGCGAAGATTTGCATTAAGCAAGTTAATTATGGCTGTATTTTGAAAGTAACTTTAGAATACAAGCCTATTATCTTAATAGGCGCTTTTTTTGCGTAGTGTAAACCTAAAATCATTACCCTTTGCATATTCTTTTTTATGTTTTCTAATATCTTAAACATGCTCGGTTTAATAATGTGAGATACGATTTATTTTCGCATTAACCGAGACATAGCTTGTTACGTATTTTGTCGTATTTTTTTCGAGTCATACTTGAGTTCTTCATCACTTATCATAAAAATGTACGGGTATTTTATAGAATTAAACAGTGAACAATTTTAGTTATGGCTGATGCGAACCTTTCGGTTGGAAATATTGCAAAACGTGCTGGGGTAAAAGTCTCGACGCTCCACTTTTACGAAGAAAAAGGGTTAATTCGTAGTTGGCGTAATAGTGGCAACCAAAGGCGATATAAACCGGATGTATTAAGACGGATCGCATTAATTAAAGCGGGCCAGAAAATTGGTGTTAGTTTAAGTGATATTAAAGCAATTTTGTCGCAATTACCTAATGAACGTACACCTACGGTTAGTGACTGGGAACACATCGCTACTGCGTGGCGTGATAAGTTAACCCAACAGATTTTATATATTGAAAAGCTAAAAGACTCTCTCACATCGTGTATTGGTTGCGGTTGTTTGTCGTTGGAAAGGTGCCACTTATATAACCAAGATGATTGCTTAAAGGAAGAGGGCGAGGGAGCCGTTATTCTAGAGCGAAAGTAGTGGTGTAGAATTAAGTTGGGTTGGAATTAAGTTTCGGTTTTTGTTAGCAATTAATTTTTATGGCTCGTCATTTTTCATGCGATAGCTTGGTGCGAAATAATCGATAAACACATCAAACAACGCTTAGTATTGCGTTGCAAACAAAGTGTATAGCATTTGCTATACACTTTATTTATTAAAAGTGCTTAAGCCTTATGCAGGTTCAGTCAATTTTTCTGGTTGCATAATATTTGCTAGTTGAGATTCACTAAGGATCCCTTTTTCCAACACCAAGTCTTTGATATTTTTACCTGAACTTAATGCGTCTTTAGCTATGTCGGTGGCAGCGTCGTAACCAATAAATGGATTTAACGCCGTAACAAGCGCGAGGCTATTGTCTAATAAATAATGACAACGCTCATGGTTTGCACTAATGCCTGAAACGCAGTGCTGGTCGAACATGCTACATGCGTTAGTTAGTAGCGCCATTTCTTCCATAATATTAAATGCTATTAACGGCTCCATTGCGTTTAATTGCAGTTGTCCGGCTTCAGCCGCCATACTGATTGCTGAGTCTAATCCAATTACTTGATATGCGACTTGGCTTACGGCTTCGGGAATAACCGGGTTAACCTTACCCGGCATAATTGAACTACCCGGTTGTTTTGCTGGTAAATTTATTTCGCTTAACCCTGCGCGTGGACCCATACTTAATAGGCGTAAATCATTGGCAATTTTAGATAACTTGATTGCAAGACGTTTAAGTGCTGATGAGTAAATTACAAACGCGCCCATATCAGAGCTGGCCTCAATTAAATCTTCGGCCTTAACAAAGGGTAGTTCAGTTAAACATGCTAACTGCTTGATTGCTACTTCAGCATAGCCTTTTTTGGTATTTATCCCTGTTCCAACCGCGGTTCCACCTAAGTTGATTTCATAGAAGAATGGGCTTAACTGATTAAGTAACTTTACTTCTTCACGTAGCGTTGATGCGAACCCCGCAAACTCTTGTCCTAATGTCATTGGAACTGCATCTTGCAATTGGGTTCTGGCCAGCTTAAGAATATGTTTAAATTCTTGAGATTTTTCAGAAAAACGTTCAATCAAGCCTTCTAGGCTGGCCATCAGCTTTGGCTGTTGTAGCAAGATACTTAGGCGAATGGCGCTTGGGTAAACATCGTTGGTTGATTGCGACAAGTTTACATCGCTATTAGGGTGTATAAATTGGTAGGCCCCGAGAGGATGTCCTAACTTTTGCAGTGCGATATTAGCGATTACTTCGTTGGCATTCATATTGGTTGATGTGCCCGCGCCGCCTTGGATCATGCCAACAGGAAATTGATCATGATACTGGCCATCAATTAGATCATTGCATGATGCAAAAATTGCATCAGCTTTTTCATCGTTAATTAGACCTATTTGCTGGTTTGCGCGAACACAGGCTGCTTTAACGTAGGCGAGTGATTTAATCATCGCAGGGTATTGTGAAAGTGTCTTGTCACTTAACGGAAAGTTATTTACTGCGCGCTGAGTTTGTATGCCATAGAGTACATTGTTTTCAATTGTCATTGTACCGAGAAGATCAGATTCTATACGCATTGTTTTTTGTCTTGTATTGGTGAGAGTCGGCGCAAGATTACCGATAAGCTAGGTTAAAGACTAATGCTTTAAATAGGTTTTGGTTATGCAAATTATGCATAGCACAGGGAAGTTTCCATATCGCCTAGCGTTATAATGATTACTTTTACTCATTCAACGTTAGTTTAAGTCGTCATTTTCTAAAGCTTGTGTTATGCCTTGCCAGTAAATAGATTTTGTATGATCGCTAGAAGGAATTCGATATAAGCTAACGCTTAGATTATTGATGGCATCAAATCCGGTGATGATGCTGAGCTTTTGATCTTGAAGCTCTTTTTCAATCGCGAATTCAGGCAGCCATGCCATACCTAGACCTTGCATTACCATGGTTTTTAAACTGTCTGCCATTGATGAGCTCGCCACTTTATCAAGTCTGCTTTTTGTTTGATGGTTTAGCGCATTTTCAACGGTACGACCGAGAAAGATTGAAGCTTGATAAGCAAGGTAGGGCACTTTAGTTGCCGTTTGCCACGTATTAACTTGAGAACTCAGTGCGACCGGCAATAGTTTTACTGCGCCAAGTTCAAAACGCTCATAACCTTCACCTAGTAATTCTTCATCATGAAATGCGAGTAAATAGTCACAATTATTACTTTTGAGCAGCTTTGTACAGTCGTCAGCATCGGCGATTTGAAGCTCAGCGCTGACATTAGGTAACTGTCGCTTCAGAGTTTTTAATATTTTTGGAAACACCCCTAACGCCAATGTATGAGTTGCGGCTATTTTTAGCTCCTGGGCATAACTTGTTGCCCGTAACTTTTCAGCCGAGTTGTTGAGTAAATGTAGCACTGATTGTGCAGTAGGCTGAAACGCAATACCTTCTTTTGTGAGACTAAGTGGGTTGGTGCGTCTATCAATGAGTTTGCACCCTAAACTTTTTTCTAATGCTTGAATTCGACGGCTAAACGCCGGTTGGGTTACAAATCGTAATTGTGCAGCTAAACTAAAGTTTTTAGTTTCACTTAGAATAAGAAAGTCTTGTAACCATTTGGTTTCTATGTTCATTTAACGTATCAAACTAATTTAGAGTACAGTACTGAGCAATGCTCACATTGATTTAAAAGGATCATACTATGCGTATAACAATGATGTTAGTTATTTTACTCGCAAGCTTTACATTAAGCGCAGCTCAATGCCTTAGCGCCCCACCGAGCAAAGTTGGTTTAGCAGATTTACCTGCGAATAATAAATTAACACGTAGTCAAGAAGCGAGCTTGAATCGCTTGTTTAAAGACTTGAGCGGTTCGTGGGTTGGAAAAAGTGATGGGTTTTATTGTATTGGTGAAGAACTTGCTAATGCGCGTAAGGTGGCCAAATCTCACAGACTGGAAATGGTTTTTACTAATGATGACTCAATGGTTTTACGAGCGAAAACCAAAGCCGAAGAGCGTGATGAATTTACACAACGGATTCAAAGTTTAACCTTATATGCAAATCAAGGTTACTTGCGGTTTGATCAAAATAACGAAGCTGGCGATATTTGGATAGAGGCACTGTCGTCTACTCATGTTAGTGTCTGGTCAGTTAGTCGAGCAGGTACTGTGTATCATCTTATTAATCGCGTGTTAAAGCGCAGCCCAAGTGCGTTTACATTAACCATGACAACATATAGCGACAACCGTTTGACGAGCCATTATGTCGCGCGTATGTCGAATTAGGTAGATGTTTAGAAGCAAAGCCTATTGAGTCGCGTTTAATTTATCGTAATCTTGGGCTTTGTTTTTGGGTAAATAATATTGCCTTTTTTATCAAGCTGATACCATGCCACAGGGCCATTTTCTTGGTTTGGGTATCTTTGTGTACAAATTAACCTTGTGTCGTTAACTTCAATTACCGCGCCTAAGGTATATTTTTTATCGTCATACCAACAGATCAAATGATTTACCTCAGTTTCTAACCAAATATGCTTTTTTGGTGTTTGCGCTGTCGCTAACGAAGAGACAGTCAACATTGATAATACTAAAGCTAACACTCTCATTGTTGTTTCCTTATATTTGTGAATTTATTCATTCACTTCTAATCTTAAAGAGTTGCTAAGAGCAGAGTAGCGTAAATACCATGTTATGTCGTTTTTTTGCTTTATTTTTGTTTTTTCTAAGTATACCTCTGCACAGTAAAGTGGTAGATATCACGGTTGAAACCGATATTTATTTCTATGCTAAGGACATTATTGGCAAAACGCCAATCCTAGATATTACAGATTATTCGGGTAAAAATGCCCAGCGCGATGTCGTTGAATTTATTCTTATACAACAAGCGCTGCTATTAGGCGGTGCTGATATTCAATTTAACTTTATTTATGGCAATTACGATGCGCGTAATTTGAAGTTGCTAAACGAAGGCTTGCTTTTGCTATCGTTTGATTCACTTTGGTTGAGTGCGACTGAGCAGTACAAGGATAATTTATATATTAGTGAGCCGCTTATTCGTAAAGGAGAGTACTACGCGGGCGTGTTTACATCTGAACAAAACGTTGCAAACTATAATGCAAAGACATTATCGCTTTCGGACATGACAATTGTCTCAAGTAAAGATTGGCATGTTGATTGGATCACCTTACAAAGTTTAAAACCTAAAAAGCTTGTGCATGAATCTGATTGGATCGTAATGGCTAAAATGGTTAGCCGAGGCTGGATTGATGGCATGTTAGCGCCGTTTAAAAAGCAGCATAACTTTTCTTACATTGGTCCCGACTATAAAATTTTTGCTATTCCCAATGTCAAAGTTGCGCTTAATGATAGTCGTCACTTTGTCGTTTCTAAAAAGCACCCTTTAGGACAGCAAACGTTTGAAGCGTTACAGCGTGGGCTAAAAATACTGCGAGACCGAGGCCTAATTGAAAAAGCCTACCGAGAGGCAGGCTTTTTAAATGACGATGTAAAAGACTGGCGCACTATTAAAGTAGCTGATCCTTTATTCGACTAGGGTAACTTAGTTTGCATCAAGCTGGTTTTCAGGTGCCGCATCAATAAATGCTTGTATGCTGTTACAACGTTGATAAATCGCATTAATTTTTGGGAATTGTGCCATATCAAGGCCAAATCGTAATGCATTAAATACTTGTGGCACTAAGCATACATCGGCAAGGCTCGGAGTATCGCCACAACAAAAATCCGTTGCACCAATTTGCTTTTCTAGTTTTTCAAAGCCAATTTGGATCCAATGTAAATACCAAGCAGTTTTTTGCTCTTCGGTTACATTGAGTTCACCGGTTAAATACTTTAATACGCGTAAATTATCGATTGGGTGAATGTCACAAGCAATTGCATAGGCAAAACTGCGTACTTGTGCTTTTTGCCAAGGATCATTCGGTAACAATGGCGTTTGTGGGTGAATTTCGTCAAGGTACTCTAAAATCGCAAGCGATTGACCTAACTTACCTTTTTCGGTTTCCAGCGCAGGCAGTAAACCTTGTGGATTGACGTTTAGGTAATCGTTGCTTTGTTGTTCACTTTTTAGAAGATTTACCGGTACCATTTCGTGATCTAAAGCTTTTAAATTAAGCGCAATACGAACACGATAAGCAGCAGATGAGCGAAAATAAGTATAAAGTTTCATAAAATTAAGTCCTTTAAGCACGAACAAAAAAGAACGGCTGTCCGTTCTTTTTACACTAACTTTGTTAAGTATGTGATCAGCAATTTAAGTGAAAAGATATTACTGACTAAAATATTTCTTAATGCCTTTCCAGCAATCTAGGTAATTCTGCTGACGCTCTTTACCTTCAAGTGCATACTTGGTTGGTGAAATAACGTAACGCGATTCAAACATAAATGCGAGCGTGTTTTCATAACGCTGTGGTTCAAGCTCTGCATTTGATGCTTTTTCAAAGACGTCTGCTTCAGGGCCATGTGGCGACATGCAGTTATGTAAGCTCATTCCACCAGGTACAAAACCGTGTTCTTTTGCATCGTATACACCTTCAATTAAGCCCATAAACTCACTCATAATATTACGATGATAATAAGGTGGTCTGAAGGTATTTTCTGCAACCATCCAACGTGGTGGGAAGATCACAAAATCCACATTTGCAACGCCGGCAGTGCCTGAAGGCGAAGTTAATACGGTAAAAATTGATGGATCTGGGTGATCAAAACTTACCGTGTTCATTACGTTAAAACGCGAAAGATCGTACTTGTAAGGCGCACTATTACCTGTCCAAGCAACAACATCAAGTGGCGAGTGACCGATATCGCAGCGGAACAAGTTGCCATTAAACTTAGCGACAAGTTCAAAGTCGTCTTCAATATCTTCAAATGCGGCAACAGGATATTGGAAGTCACGCTCATTGGTATAACCATTTGCGCCTACTGGACCGCGCTCAGGCAGAATATAAGGATGACCGTAATTTTCGCAAATATAACCACGCGCAGTAGCTTCAATTAGTTCAACCGAGAACTTAATGCCACGTGGAATCACGGCAATTTCCCCAGGTTTGATTGCAAGTTTACCGCATTCAGTATGAAGTACCAGAGCGCCTTGTTGTGGCACAAAGAGTAATTCACCATCGGCATTATAAAAGTAGCGACCATCCATTGAGCTATTTGCTACGTAAACATGAATACCAATACCTGTTTGACCATTGGCACTGCCATTTGCAGCCATGGTGATTAAGCCGTCGACAAAGTCAGTTTTTTCAGTTGGAATATCAATCGGGTTCCAGCGAAGCATAGTCGGAGGTGTTGGCACCTCAGTGATTGGTGCAGTGCGCAGTAAACCGTTATCAAGCGGTGAATAATCGCCTTGTACAACAGAAGGACGGATGCGATAAAACCAATTACGACGATTATCTGCACGCGGTGCTGTAAACGCTGTGGTGTTGTATTGTTCAGCGTATAAATCGTACTTTACTTTCTGCGGTGAAAACTGGCCGATAGGCAATGCACCCTCAAGGGCTTCTGTTTCAAACTCGTTACCAAAGCCGGTTAAATAGTCATATTCTGGAAAACTCATAGTCACTCCCATTGTGATTTTTAATCAATATAGTCTCACGTGAGACTAAATGCAAGTGTACATTGAGTGGTTTATAACGTTATTGCTCGTCTTATGATATAGGGTAAACGGGCCAAGGGCATCTTGATTAAAAATGACTTAAGCGGTGTAGTGTGTTCTAGGCTTGCTTGTAAAACGCATAAGTTAGCGTCACACTAGCTGAAAATTTCTAAAACAAACACATTATGATAACTCTTGATTCGTTCTTACCATATCGCCTGGCGCGTCTTAGTAATGCACTCAGTAATAGTTTTGCAAAAGTATATGCCGATAAGTATGGATTAACAGTACCCCAATGGCGTGTGATTGCGCATTTGGCGCAGCAATCAAACTTAACCGCGAGAGATATCTGCGATAGGGCAGAGCTTGATAAGTCCACCGCATCACGAGCGGTAAAGCAATTAATAGAAAAAGGCATTGTTGTGGGTATGCAAGACGAAAAAGATAAGCGTGCAACGGTGCTTGCCCTAACAAAAGCAGGCGAACAATTGTTTTTCCAATTAGCAAGTGATGCAAATAATTGGCAAAATGCATTATTTGATAAGTTAACACACGAAGAGCAAAGTACATTATTTACCATTATAAATAAGCTCGATGATGTGACCGATTAGTTTCGTAAGTTGCTTTAAAATCAAAAATGCCCAGCATGAGCTGGGCATTTTTAGTTAATAATACTTTGTATTAGAAGTTGTAACGAACGCCTAAACGAATTTCCCAAAGTGATGGATCAACTTCTACACTGGTACCTGACGGATTATGAAATTCCTCAAACACATATTGTCCTTGGTCATTTATATCCGCGGTGACAGCACGTTGGAATGCACTACCACGTTTCAATACACCCCAGTCATCGTTTAGCATGTTGCCGATGTTTTTAACGATAAAGTAGGCTGAACCTGAGTGACCATCGTTAAACCCAGGAAATTGCTGCTCAACTTTGAAATCAATAGTTGTCCACCAATCACCATCGATTTCATTTCTATCTTGTATTTCGCCGCGTTTTAATCCTTCAGAACTAACCCAAGCATTAAATGCTTCTAGGTCAAAGTCATCACCATAAACGACGTTTGCATCATTGTTTTGCGGTACATACAAAAGCTGACGGTCCTCGTCATTAAACCCTAAACCACCGGTAGAAGACGAAAAAGTGTATGAATACGGGTTAGTTTGGCTAACTTGACCAAATAGGTTGAAGCGCGTTTCTAAGCCATCAATAAATTCATGCACATAGCCTGCGGAGAAGGTAAAACGATGTGGCACCTCGTAATTGGATGTAGAAACCCCCGGGTTTTCAGGGTCACTTACGGCTATTCGATGGTAGTTTGAAAACGCCACAGAACTTGTCATTGGGTGTACTTCTTTCGCAATGGTATATGCATATGAAGCTGCAATATCAAAGCCGTTATCAAACGATTTATTAAAAGCAAAAGAAAGCACATGGGAGTAACCGTCGCTACCTTTGACATTTGTCAATAACAGATCGGATTCACGAGGGTGGTTAACTCCTGAGTACACCGGGCGTCCGTCCGGCGCAGTTCCCGTGATTTCATCAGCTAGGTTTCGGATCACAGCGGAATCTTGTTTATCGGTATACAGGTAATCTAAGTTAAAGATGTAGTTTGACTCTGTGATATAGGTACCACCTAAGGCAAACTTCCATTCCGACGGAATTTCAAAGTTTGGATCGGTTACATTAGTGCTATCATCGGCGCCACCTTGCGAAACCGCGTCATAAAGTTCAACTGGAATATCGTAACCGGGGCGCCCTGAACCATTAAACGCTATTGCATCTGGTCCCAAAATTTGAAGGTTTTTCTTATCGACCTGAATATTACGAATCCCATCGTTTGAATAACTGTTTGAAATCCAAACATTCGGGTTACCGCCAGAATATAAACCAAAGCCACCGCGTAGTTCTAATTGGTCGTTGTAAATCCAGTTAAAGCCAAAACGTGGTTGCAGCAAATCAACGCCATCTAAGTTTTGTTGATTTGAAAAACCGTAACGCTGTTCAAAATTCGCACTGTACTCTGGAACATCATCACTGGTATACACGTCATAACGTAAACCAAACGTCAGTGTTAAATCGTAATCAATTAAGTCGTAGGTGTCTTGCGCATAAAATGTATTGAGCGCGTACTCAAATTCACCAGCAGCGTCTTTTGGGTTGTGACTTTGTGCGTTGCCGTAATATACGCGAGCAATACCGTTTTCAAAATCATCAATTGAACTAAAACGGTATTCGCCCTCATTATGCTGGACAAACATATTAAAAACATCGAGTGACTCGCGTTCATAACCAAACGATATTTCATGGTTATCTAAAAAGTAAGTACCCGCCAGCTTTAGTGATAAGTTGTCGTATTTTAGTTTGTTTGCTTGTCGCGAGTCATCAGGGCCAATAAAAACATCGGCGTCAGGCGTTGATATACGCATTTCGCCAAAACCTGATGCCGCATCAATAGATATTTGACGATTATCTAACTTCGAATAGCCAATGCGTACTTCAGTTGAAAAGTCATCGGTCCAATCGGAATAAAGTGACGAAACGAAAGATTGTAATTTGGCGCCGCGTTCATAAAAGTGATTTGATAAAGATAGGGCACTTGAGTCCGAATCTGATTCGCTTAGCGTATAACCATCATTATAGTTATATACGAGGCTTGCTCGGTGGTCGTCGCTGATGTTCCAGTCTAATTTGGCTAATAATTTTTCATCTTCAACCGGTAAACTTGGGAGCATGCTACCAGGATCATAACCGTAATTCGTTTTAGCAATTTGCGTAATGCGGTCAATCGTAGCTTGGCTTACTTTTCCATTTGCAAAGGGCGTGTAATCAAAAATTTGTGCGCCATCAAGCTCTTCATAAGAGGTGAAGAAAAATAATTTATCTTTTATTAGTGGTAAACCAACATTAAAGCCATAACGCTTTTCACTGTAGTCACCTGTATCGACATGCGTTCCTTCAATTGAATCACCCTTTAATGCATCACTGGTGTAATCAAAAAATACGCTGCCACTAACTTCATTATTACCTGATTTTGTAACCGCATTGATGTTACATGACGTAAACCCGCCGTATTGCACATCAAATGGCGCGAGTTCAACTGCTACTTGGTCTATCGCATCAAAAGAAAAGGGCATGCGCTCGGTCGGATAACCGTTACTGTTCAAGCCAAAATTATCGTTCATACGCGCGCCATCAACAGTTAAACTGTTAAAACGTGGATTACCGCCAGCGCACTGAATCGCATCGCTCGCCGCTTCGTTAATATAGATCCTCGGATCGGTTCGAATAATGTCTTTAATATCGCGATTAATTGCAGGCTTATTTTGTAAATCATTTAAGGTGAAGTTACTTGCAGGCCCTGTACCGCCCGATTGCATTGAAAGAGGGCGACCAGTAACAAGTATTTGCTCCATTGCTGATGCTGATTGAAGCTGCACACTTAATGGGTATTCTTTACCTAATGTAAGATAAATATTTTCTACCATAGTGTCTTCAAACTCGTTTGAATCAACGATTACTTGATATGGGCCACCAACACGAAGGCCTTTTGCGCTAAATAAGCCTGCGTCGTTAACAGTTGCAGTTTTTACTGAACCAGAAGGTAAGTGGATAATCGTTATTTGTGTGCCAGTGGCAGGGTTACCGTTAGGCCCTACAATGTTACCTTTTAAAGACGATGACGTATCATTTGCATACACCAGTGTTGAACATAGACAGCTTGCGACTGCAAGTGGCAGTAGTTTTTTGTTGAAGAGCGTGTTCATAGATCTTTCCCTTGATAGTAGTTTTAGTAAGCCTAAAACAGCATCATTAAGCTTTTATTAAAATTATTACTTTTTGGTTACACTGCAATAGTTTAGTCCAATTTATTTCAGTGTAAAAAAAAGCCCAGCAAATGCTGGGCTTTTATTTTCAAGGGGGTTTTTAGTTTAGAACTTGTAGCTTACACCAATCTTAGCTTGCCACGCTGACGAGCCAATATCGATTGTGCTGTAGTTTAATGTGCTTGCGCCATCAAAACGTTTGTCAAGAATATAACGGCCTTGATCATCTAAGCCACCAAAGTCATAAAGTGTTTGGTTCGGGTATGTTAGACGTTTTTCAACACCCCAATCGCTGTTAAGCAAGTTAGCGAAGTTATCAACCATTAAGTAAACTTGCGCTTTGTGACCTTTTGCAAAACCAGGGATCTCTTGCTTAATGCTGATATCCATCTTAGTTACCCAAGGTTGGCTATCAGAGTTACGGTCCATAATTGAACCTGAAGCACTTAAACCAGCTTTATTCATAAGCGCGCTTAATTCTTCCCAAGAAATACCAGACTCTTCCCAGTTTACATTTGGATCATCAGCACCCGTTGGGATGTAAGCAAGGTATGCACTGTTTGAGTAGAAGTCGCGAGTATCACCTAAATCACTATCTTTATACATGCCCATTACCCAGCTGAAAGGGCGACCTGAGCGACGTTCAAAGAACATATCGAAACGTGTTTCGTAACCGTCAAAGAACTCACGCTTGTAGTTTAGGTTTAACTTAAAGCTATGCTCAATTTCGTAGTGACCGCGCGCAGCCATGTCCATGTTACGGCTCTTAACAATGTTATGCTTATAGTTACTTTGTGCACGAGATGAAGAACCTACGTGGTTTTCTTCGATATCTTGGTGCGTGTAACTCATGGTCATGCTTACACCGTTATCCCAGTTTTTCGCAAGTGACGTAACAAAGATAATTGAGCGACCATCGTCATCAGCATTAGTCATCATAATGTCGAAGTTGTCAGCTTTGTCACCTTCGTAACGGCTTTCGTAAATTACACGTTCGCCATCAGCTGCTAAACCCACTTCTTTAAGTGCTGTGTTTTTCCAAACAGCTTCATTTTGTTTCTTCTCATACGCAAGTTCTGCTGACCAAATGTAGTCATCACCAAAACCTTCAATTGAGAAGTTGTAATCAAAGCCTAACTGTGCACGCCAGCTTGATGGTAGCTCAAAGTTAGGATCTGTGTAGTTGGTGCTACCTGCACCCGGTACCAATGAATCTTGGATTGCCTGAGGTACTTCTGTAATATCAGCAGGGTTTTGCGAATAGTAATCAGCAATTGCACTGCTTGGTGCTGCTACAAAAGTAATACCATCGTTCTGGAATGGGTTGTTATACCAAACGTTAGGAATACCACCTTGGAAACGGCCTACACCACCTTTAACGGTTAAGTCGTCGCTCGCAAACCATTGGAAACCAATACGTGGAAGAATGATGTCTAAGCCATCAAGGTTTTCTTGGTTGCTGAAACCATAAGTTTCTAAGAACGCTTCGTTAAGGCGTGGTTTATCATCAGAAGATAAACGCTCATAACGCACACCAGCAGTTAACTCAACGTCATCGTGTGGGTAGAAAGTGTCTTCGATGTATAGTGCAATTTGGCTACGTGTTGCGTCATATGCCGTGTCTTTTGAATCGTTTGTGTAGGCATTTGCATAGTCAAAATCGTAGCTACCACGGAAGTTACCAACTTCACGATTTGCAAAACCATCAAAGCTATCAAACTCCCATGAACCTAATGAGTTTGCTGCAAATAGGTTGTATAAACGTAAACGCTCGTACTTAGCACCAAATTTTATCTCATGGTCGCCAAGTAGGTATGTACCATCAAATGCAAGCGCAGTATTTTGGTTTTCTGCGTAGTTTGCATGACGGAATTGATCCATACCAAACTGGTAAGCAGGACCACGGAAATACTCTTCAACTAGTACGCTACCGATGTTTGAGTTAGTGTTGCTCTCAGTCGTTACATCTTTGTGGCTAATGCTGATTTCTGATGAAAAATCATCATTCCAATCTGAATAAATCTTAGTTGCGAAGTTATTGAATGTATTAACATAAGTGTAACGGTTTGATGCTAACATCACAGTGTCACCACCATTACCGAAATTACGCTCATCTTGGTCGTCTTGCCACTGGTAAGTGAAGTCTAGACGATGCGCGTCGTTAATATTCCAAGTAATTTTACTGATTAATGTGTCATTGGTATCTTCAGGGTCGCCACCTAAAGAATCCGTCATACCGTACTCTGTTTCTAAGATAGATAAGAAACGGTTGAAGTTTTCTTCAGTTGTGTTGTAAAGGTGAGTAGCACCTGAACCTTCGAAACCATAATCCATCTCTAATTCACTACGCCATGATGTGTAGTTTGCGAAGAAGAATAGTTTGTCTTTGATAATTGGACCACCAACACTGAAACCGTAACGTGCTTCAGTTTGAATTGGGTCTACTTTTTCGGTTTCGTACGTACGCTCGTCTTCACCTTTAATTTCAACTAGGCGATCTACGTCACCAGCCATATCTGGTGTAGATGTTTCATAATAGCCAGAGAACTTAAACTCGTTTGTACCTGACTTAGTTACCGCGTTGATTGTACCGCCACCAAAGTTACCTTTAGATGCTGAGAATGGTGCAAAGTCAACAGTAACTTGCTCGATAGCATCAAGTGATACTGGCGGCTGTTGTGATGGGTAACCACTGAAGTTTAGGCCGAAATCATCATTTTGTGAGATGCCATCAACGGTTAACGCGTTAGTACGTGGATTGTTACCAGCAATTGTTAATTCACCAGAACCAGTTACTGTCGCAAGTGGGTTAATACGCGCAATATCTTTAATATCGCGGTTGAAGCTTGGCGCATTTTCGATGATTTCAGCACCGAATGCACTGTTTGCTCCGCCAGCTTGTTGTGTATAGCTAACACCGGTTACTTGAATTGTTTCCATTGTTAATGGTTCAAGTTGCTCGCTAATACGGCTTGTTTGACCAAGGCTTAAGTAAATACGATCTTTAGTGATATCTTTATATTTGTCTGAATCGATGATTACAGTGTAAGGACCACCAACACGAAGACCTTTAGCAAGGAATGCACCTGCGTCGTTCGTAGTATATTCAGTAACCGTACCCGATGGCTCGTGAATTAATTTAATTTTAACGTTAGCAGCAGCTTCTCCTGCAGGCGTAGTAATTTTACCGCGCACTGCTGATGAGGTTTCTGTCGCATAAACTGCACCAGATGCACCCAAACAAGCAGCAACAGCAAGTGTTAAAGCGCTTTTACGTAGTTGCGTTTTCATTAGTAGTTTCCCGTGTAACTAAATTTGAAAGTTAGTTTTAAAAATTTTATTGCTTTTGTTCATGCGTTAGCAGATTACTTAGTAACTGCTTTCGCGTGTGCCGATTCGTCAAAAATGTGGTTTAACAAACCAGCTAATCTAATTCCGCCTTGTAGCAAACGCTGTTTTATTACAGGCATTTGCTCATAGACGTAATGGTATTTAAATTCACCGTTACCGATATCATACAAACCTTGTGCTAAATGAAATGATTCAAGCACCCAATCTTTGGGCTCTGAGGCTAGGTAAGTAGAAATGAGCTTTGCGTCGTTTGTATCAATAAACTCGGCAAATTCACTGTAAGAAAGGTTTTCGCTTTCAACTAAATCTTTATCCCACAATGAGTGTAAATTGGTTTCTTTACCGAAAAATTTCACTTTTATTTTATTTCCACCCCAGTCTTCACTGCGACCAGCATGCATTGGTTGATGAATATCGCCAACTAAATGAGTGAGGAAACGAAAATAAAATTGCTTGTCTTTTAATGAGGTGTTCGTGCTTTTAAGCACTGCGGTGGCTTTCAAAATACCAGCGTAAATATCAGTAACTTCGCCGTCGGTGGCTGAAAGATGGTAATGATGAGGTTTAAACTCATCTGCCGAAGCGATATTAATATAGTGCCACTTACCAGACTCTTTTTGCCAGAAGGGTTCTGGGTTAGCGCGCATTTCATCAGCCCAAGTGGTTACTTCAGCCAGTTTATCGCCTTGTAATAATGGGGCAATAGCATTACGAGTGTCAGCAGTTAAATGATTGTCGGCAATCTTGCCGATTATACGATGCCCATTTTGACTCCATGCGGCCACTTGAAAGTGCGTTAGCGTAAGAGCAATTAATATCAAAGAACGTAAGCTCATAATCATCTTTTTAATTGTATGTAGTTGTTATCAACAAGGCTAATTGTCCTTAGTTTTACAAAAATAGGAAGGACTCATTAGGATTCATAATTACTTGTTAACAAAATAACAAAATCAATGGCTTATGTTTTTTAAATAAATTTACCTATTGCAATAAGTAAATATACGTGATGAAATTGAGGCTTGAATTGAGCATAGATAATAACAATTAAAATGAAATATAACTTTTTGTTTTCAAAAGCGGTAATAACAGCTGTTTTTTGTATATTAATTGTTCTTTTTGGTTTTCTAGGGAGCTCTCAATACCCAACCAAATTAAAGGCAATTGATACTTTTATGTCTGTCAAGCAACAATGTGATAAAGCGTTGTCAGAAAATGAAAATACGTTCAATATTTATGTGCCAACAGAGCAGTTAGCAAAGCAGCTTATACCGTATTTTTGTAATAACCCGATTGTTGCAAAGCAGTTTGGCCAAGTGCAGTTAAACTGGGGCCATAATATGAGTGATGCGTTAGATTTTATCGGGCGAGGTAACGCTGATTTAATCATGACTAAAGAGAATTTAATGGTTGCCTTTAAAAGTGAATACACTTTTAACTATAAAACCTTGCTTGCCTATCCTGATTACACTGCATTTTTTATCTCGTTAAATGAAAAACCAAAGCTTGAAAAAGAGTATTTTATTGATAAACGTATTGGCTTGTTGGATTACCCAAGTAGCCGTTCTGGTTACATTTTACCGAGAACGCTGTTTAAACGTTTAAATATTAATGTTGATAGTTTGGACATTGTGCAGGCTAACTCACATTCTGCGCTGAGAGATCTGCTAGCTGAAGGAAAAGTCGATGTGATTGCATCGTATTGGAAGCAAGACGATATGGACCGCTTTTTGGAAAATTACATTACACCGATTAGCAGTAAAGTGAGTGGAAGTCGTTGGTATTTTAAAATGGAGACCGAAAACACAGAGCTTGTATGTGCAATTAATCAAATTATTCACCGCCATGCAAATGCCCAAACCTCTCCCTATTTTAAAGATGTAGAAAGTTATGTTGAATGTTAAAAAAAATAAGCAGATTTTGCTGTGCATATTAGTCTTTTTGGTATTTCAGTTGGTCTATGGCGTAGCCAAACGCATAAATCTTGTTAATGCTGAGTACCAGTTAACACAACATATTGAAAATAGAATCGCAAAAGACTTAAATCGCTTACCTTTGCCTGATCCAAATAAAAGTAGTGCTGGCAATGATCTGGCCGTGGCAAATTACATTACGGCATTAAATGAAAAATTAATGCACCATCCTCTATTACCAAAGGTATTGGCTATTCAGTCAAATAACTATAAAGTTGGCTTAAATCGCAAAGTAATAACCCATCAATTTAGTACGCCTACACAAGTAGTGCGATTTGCTTTCTCGCTAAAAAAATTGGGCTTGTTTGATTATTTTTCGTGGTTGGCACTTATCGCAAGTATCGGATTTTATTTTTTAGTTAACTACCGTTATGACTTGAAGTTAACAAAAAACAATTTGGTAGTAGAGAGTATTGACGAAGAGCGAGCGAGACTGGTTATCGATCTTGAACAGAAATTGCTGATTAACAGTCGTACTCACACAAGCGTACCACTCGCCAATAAGCCATTATGTTTTTATACAGCATTGATAGAATATTGCATGGCAGAACCAGATGTTTTACTCAACCAAAATAAAGAGCTGCCAGATGAACTTGTTAGCCTTGCAAACAAGTATTTTTATCGTTTAACGGAATTAGGACACACTATTCGTAAAAGGCCAAACTTTTCAAATAGTTTAGAGAAAACGCTAAGTGAAATTCGCGCTGCGCTTGATGAAATTCTATTGGATGATATCGAACTAAAAGACATGCTCTATCCCCCAAAAGCTCATGGAGAAGGGTCACGTTCAAAGCTTCATCATTACGGATTACGTAATGTTGATACTGACCAAATTGAAATAATCGGTAAATAATCGTAAGAACTTTGTCGATGACGCGTATTATGCTTTTAAGTTTCTAAGGCATATACGTTTATCGACCTCTAATTTGATAAGTGTTTGAGTTATTAAAATTTGGTAACGCGTTTAATCTTTATTGTCCCAATTTAGTAAAACCGAGTAGACGTGATGCAATAATATGGGCTCTATCATTTTAACGATTGTTATTTGTTAGGTTTTTTCGCTGTTAGCAACTTCAATTTTTACTTTGTTAAGCGTGATAAATACTATTTGAGGATCATTCGAAGTTAGCTCCGGTAGCTAAAATATCTAATTTGGTTTTTATGTTTCTAGTTAAGTGGAATACTCAAACCAATTAAAAACACTTATCTTCGTAGTAGGGGCCAAGCTTGGGAACACACGCTTTATACTATGAAAGGTAAAAGACGTAAGTGTTAGCTTACGTCTTTTAGCAGGGAGGTTTTAAATCTTAGTGGCATCAACCGGAGAGTTTTGCAAAAAGTAATTTTTCAATACTTCAGCGTCAATTGTGTCGGTTGCAACAAAATGCGGGTGTTTTGTCATATTCGGGTAGCCATCACCGCCTGCTGCATTATAGCTATTGAGTGTAAAACGATAGCGTTTATTGGCATCAAAAGGTTTGTTACCAATACTAGTTATGGTTAACTCATCATTTTCTTTTTTAAATTCGATGCCATAAAACTGGCAGTAGGCGCCTGAATCCGGTGGAAAACTGGCAGCTAAACTGATGTAATCAACCAGTTCTTGGCCTTTTAGTTCAAGATAGGTAATGCGGTTTTTAAATGGGTGAACCTGCAAAATATCTTTGTAGCTAACATCGCCCGCTTTAATTGAATCGCGAATACCACCACCGCTTATGATACCGAAATCTGCACCAACACTTTCACTTTGTGCTTTTGCAATCAAACGGCCTAGATTGGTTTGCACAAAGCGAACTTTATTACGCGAACCTTCTAAATCACCGATTAATTCACCGATCGGCTGTGAAATTTTTGCTGAACCTTTCTCTTGGTACGGTGTTAAAAATGCGAGCATTTTAGGATCTTCCGGGATCTTTTCTGATGCAAGCTTTTTGACGGTTTGACCATCTTGCTTTGTCTCGCGCAGCATATTAACCGGAATAAGCTCATAACTTAGTAGTGTAAGCGCGTTGTTTTTCAGTGAAAACTCAGCTTTACCAACATACTTACCCCATTCATGCGCTTGCATAATCCATGTGCCATTTTGACGATCTGGACGGCATTCATCGCCTGGTAAAAAGTCGCTATCAGCAGTATTGTCACCTTCCATACAAACAGGCTCTTGTGAATGTCCACCAATAATAAGGTCCAACGCACCTGCATTTAGTGTACGAGCCAAAGTCACGTCGCCTGGCGCGTTAAT
Organism: Pseudoalteromonas sp. XMcav1-K; assembly: GCF_044005875.1. Lineage (NCBI taxonomy): Bacteria > Pseudomonadati > Pseudomonadota > Gammaproteobacteria > Alteromonadales > Pseudoalteromonadaceae > Pseudoalteromonas > Pseudoalteromonas sp. XMcav1-K. Next base: position 44,410 of record NZ_JBIPJE010000024.1, read on the forward strand.
GCCATGTTTAGCATCAACGTAATGCCCCATGTGCGTTACGGCGATTGTAATATCGGGTTGGTAGGTTTTTTCGAGTTTTTCTAGTAAAGGAGCTGCAGCATCTGAGGGTGTACGAAATTCAAAATGACCTACATAATCAGGGTTTGCGATTTTAGCCGTATCGACTGTGGTTAAACCAATTACCGCAATTGTTAAATCGTCACGTTTAATGATTTGGTAAGGCTGGTATGCATGCTCCCCCGTTTTTTTGTTAAATATATTGGCCGAGAGCAGCGGAAAGTTTGCCCACGCAATTTGTTTATCTAGAATGTCTAGTGAATTATCAAACTCGTGATTACCGATAGCCATGGCATCGTAGCCAATTAAGCTCATGCCTTTAAAATCTGGTTCAGCGTATTGTAAATCGGATTCAGGTACCCCAGTATTTATGTCACCACCTGATAACAACAGCACTTGATGATTTTTCGCTTTTGCCTCAGCACGTAAACGGTCAATAAGCGTTTTTCTCGCCGACATACCATACTCACCTTGCTCATTGCGCCAAAAGCGTCCGTGGTGGTCATTGGTGTGCAAAATGGTGAGCTTTTGCTCGTTATTTGTCGCGTAGCTGTTGTTCATAAACAGCATAGAGAGTGCTAAAAAAGTGAAAGAGCGCACAGTAATCATTATAAATTTCGGCAGTTAATTAACAAACGCTATTATTCTAACCATCACAATAAAATTATGGGCGGACAATTGTCCGGTTATGTGGGCCGGAATCGCAAAACCTCGTAATTATTGTTAAAGGAGTGTTATTAATTGTAATTCTCACGTGAGTTTTATAGCCATGTAGGCAAATAATCGGTAAGCTGCTGTCGATAAAAATTAACAAAATATTCACGGGAAATTATGGACAAGCTAAAACTATCTCTCTTAGCTGCAGGCTTATTTGCGGGCGCTGCGCAGGCAACGATTGTTGAGGTTCAAACTACACAAGGCAACTTTCAAATAAACCTGTTTGATGAAACTACCCCAAAAACAGTCGAGAACTTTCTAAAGTATGTTAATGACGAGCGCTTTAATGAAGTGGTTTTTCACCGTTTAATAACGGACTTCGTGCTGCAAGGTGGTGGCTACACCTATGACGGCAGTAAGTTTTTACCTATCGATACCTATGGTACCGTGGTAAATGAGCCCGTTTATTCTAACGTACGTGGTACTATTGCCATGGCAAAAGTAGCTAACAACCCTAATAGTGCGACAAGTCAGTGGTTTATCAACCTTAAAGATAATAGCGGTAACTTAGATACACAAAATGGTGGTTTCACGGTGTTTGGCCAAGTAATTGGTGAAGGCATGGATTTAATTGACCAGTTATCTAATTTTGCGTGTAATGAATACCCACTCGTAAATACAACGGAAGAGCAGTGTACTGACCTTAAAAATGGCAATGCATCGCTCGGTGCTGAACGTTTAATTACCATCGAAAATGTCACGATTATTGATAGTAACAGTGACACCGCAAGTGATTTAACACCAAAGGAAAATACGTTGATAAAAGAGCCACCAAAGCCTCCAGTAACGTCGGATGATTCAGGTGGTAGTTTTGGCGCATTATTGGGCTTAATGGTGAGTGCGTTAATTTTGCGACGCAAGCGCAAGCCTATGTTAGCGCGCTAACGCAAAATCTCATTTGTTGACAAACCGTTACAAATAATACAATTAAAGTATTGCATTTAACCACTGCTTTTTTATAGTGGAATAAATGTATATCAATTCACTTAATTGATTAATCATTCTAGCGGGCTAACTTTTATGCTTCAGCGTTTAATTTATCCAATGCGCTAGGTGATTACCTATTTAGTAGAATTGGTATTAAAAAACGCTCTATGACAAGACACTAGAGCGTTTTTTGTATTTATAACTCTAGGGAACCATTATGAAAAAAGCACTTAGCCTAAGTGCATTAGCACTTGCTGTTTTAGTTGGCTGTAATGCAACTAACCAAGCTAATACCTCTTCGAATAATCCAAATCTTTACGCAGAATCATTGGTTGTTAGCCCGAACGATAACCGCGAATACAAAACATTAAAATTAAGCAACGAGATTGAAGTTGTTTTAGTGTCAGACCCAAGTGTTGATAAATCTGCTGCAGCGCTCAGTGTGGGTGTTGGTTTATTGCATGATCCAATGACACAACAAGGTATGGCGCATTATTTAGAGCATATGTTGTTTTTAGGCACTGAACGTTTTCCTGATACTAACGAATATTCAGAGTTTATGACCAAAAATGGTGGTGCTCATAATGCATATACTTGGTTAGATATTACCAACTATATGTTCAAAGCGAACAACGATGCATTTGAAGAAGGGCTTGATCGTTTTTCTGATTTCTTTAAATCACCGAAGCTTTATCCAGAGTATACCGACAAAGAAAAGAACGCTGTAAACGCTGAATGGTCAATGCGTCGCGAGCTTGATTTCTTTGGTCAGTTCAAACTGGCTCGTAAAATGATGGGCGAACACCCGGCAAACCGCTTTTTAATCGGTAATTTAGAAACCCTTGGTGATAAAGAAGGCAGCAAGCTACACACTGAAACCGTTGCCTTTTTTGATAAATATTATTCATCAAATATCATGAAAGTAGCATTACTTAGCAATAAGCCACTTGCTGAGATGGAAGCGCTAGCGAATAAATACTTTTCAGATATTAAAAATAAAAATATTGAAAAGCCGAGTGTTACGGCAAAAGTTGATTTAACAAAAGTTGGCGGTAAAAAGGTATTTTATAAGCCAAACAAAGACGTTAAACAGTTAACACTCGACTTCACAATCGAAAACAATAGCGACCAATTTGCGCTTAAACCAAATCGTTTTCTGTCATACTTAATTTATTCAGAAATGCCGGGCACACCTGCTACGTTATTACGTGAAAAGGGTTGGATCTCAGATCTCGGTGCTAATGCATCACCTTCACATTATGGTAACTATGGTACGTTCTCAATTGATGTCACGTTAACGGATAGTGGTATGGAACACCGTGATGAGATTGTTGCCATTATCATGCAGTACATCGACCTTATTCGCGAAAAAGGCGTTGATAAAAAGTACTTTGATGAAATCAGAACATCACTTAATAACCAGTTCAAATTCTTAGAAAAAGGCGATGAATTTGGTTATGTATCTAACCTTGCAGGCGCAATGCAAGTTTATCCAACGAATCATGTGATTAATGCACCATATTATTATGGTCAGTTTGACGAAAAAGCAATTGAACACGTGCTTGATCAACTTACACCTGAAACGTTAAAAATTTGGTACGTAAGCCAAAAAGAAGAAACAGACAGTACACTTCATTTCTATGATGGTAACTACCGCATTGCTGATATTTCACAAGACGAAATTAACAGCTGGAAAGCACCAACAAACGTTGCAATGAACTTGCCTGCAGTAAATCGTTTATTGCCAGAAAGCTTTGATTTAAAAGCCGCGAGCGATGAGATTAAAGAGAAGCCGCAACTTGTTCACGACACTAAGCATATTAAAGTATGGCAGTTTGCGAGCAAAAACTTCTCGCACCAGCCAAAAGGCATGCTGAAAGTGTATATTAATAACCCAGAAACGCTTAGCGATATGGACACAGCGATTCTATTATCAGTTTGGCAAGACTTATACAGTAAGAATGTCGTTGCATTGAATACAGAAGCAGGTGTGGGCGGTATGTCTATGAGCCTTTCTGATTCAAACGGTGTGGTATTCACTGTAAATGGTTTTACCGACAAACAAAGCGAATTAATTGTAGCCGGTATGAACGAGTTACGAGTTGCGCCAACTGAGCTTGAGTTTAACCAAGCGAAAGATCGTTTCTTACGTGCCGTTGCAAACAAGAGCAAAAACTTCCCTTACAGCCAAGCATTCAATGCGTTTTATAAAGTAACAAGCCAAGGTAGTTATGAAGACGCCGCACTGATTGAACGTGCTAAGTCGCTTTCAATTAGCGACTTAAACAAAGTAATGCAGCAGGTACTTACTAATAACCAAGTACGCGTATTTATGTTTGGTAACTACGACCAGAATGACGTGAAAACCGTTGTATCTAGTCTTGAACAAGCGCTACCTAACGACGTGACAATAACACAATACGTGCGTGCGAAAGCGTGGTTACCAAAAGCTGGTCAAGTATTTAGCGTACAACGTGATATTGACGTAGCCGATGTAGCCTTAGTTGATATGCATATGCACCCAGTAAAAGGTAAGAAACAAGAAGCGCAAGGGCTTGTTTTACAAGGCCACTTTAGCAATAAAGTATTCGATAAATTACGTACCGAAGAGCAACTGGCGTACGCCGTAGGTGGCTTTAGCACCACGCTTGACGACTATGTTGGTTTTGGTATGTATATTCAAACACCAGTTAAAGGCCCAGGTGAAATGCAGGCGCGTTTCGATGAATATAAGCTTCAGTACAAAAAAGAGCTCGATGCAATTAGCGAAGAGACGTTTGCGCAACTTAAAAATGCGGTCCTGATCAAGCTAAACGAGCAGCCTAAAAACCTAGGTGATGAATTAAGACCATACTTATCAGATTGGTATGAAGAAAACTTTGATTTCAACTCAAAAGCTGAGCTGATTAAAGAAGTAGAACAAGTAACACTTGCTGATGTGAAAGACTTTTACGCAAAAACGGTACTTAATAAAGATGCAGCGCGCTTAAACGTGCAAATGCGCGGTACTAAATTTGCGGACAAGGCATTTGGCAAAATCGATAATCAGACGATTATTTCTGATTTTACAAATGCAGGTCAGGTACTTGATTATCAAAAGTAATTGATAGTTTTTTGTGAAAGGCGAGCAAATGCTCGCCTTATTTATGCGTCACAATTGTTCAATATAAACTCAATATTCGCGTCACATTTGCTTCATATGCTGAACTTAAAACAGCTTTATGGGCAATGTTATGATCCATGTCGACCAAGTAATCGCAAAACAATTTCCGCAACTTATAAATAACCCTTTGCTTTATAAATCAAGCAGCAAATTATTAAAAAATTTAATGCACGAAGGGGATTTTCATCAATTTGAAAATGATTTTCCGCATTTGTCAGGGCTTGATTTTGTAGAGCAAGTACTTGATTATTTTGATGTTAGTTATTCGGTGCGAGATAGCGAAAAGCTGCATATTCCTGCTTCCGGACGTTTGGTGATAATCGCTAATCACCCAATTGGTTCACTCGATGCATTGGCATTGATTAAGTTAATTAGTGAAGTGCGTAGCGATATTCGCGTGATGGCAAACCAACTGCTTTATAGCTTAGCGCCGCTACAAGAAATGTTAGTGCCAGTTGATAACATTAAAGGCACAACCAGCAAAATTACTGTTAATCGTATAAAAGAGCATTTGAGCCATGAAGGTGTGTTGCTGATCTTTCCTGCTGGTGAAGTATCGCGTTTAAGGCCAACAGGGGTGCGCGATACCTTTTGGCAAAAAGGTTTTTTGAAAATCGCAAAAGCGTATCAAGCGCCCATACTGCCAATGCATGTTGATGCTAAAAATTCCCCCATGTTTTACAGTGTTTCAATGCTTTATAAACCGCTTGCGTCGTTCTTGTTAGTGAATGAAATGTTTAAGCAACGCAAACGTAATTTTCCTATACGCATCGGCGCGCTTATTCCACTTAGTGCGTTTGCTGATTCACCGCTTCACGATACCCAATTAACTAAACTGTTCAAAAAACACATTTATGCCATTGGTGATGGTAAACCAGGCTATTTTCAAACTGAAAAATGCATTGCCTTGCCAGAGAACAAAGCAAATTTGAGCCGCTTAATTCGTGAAAAATGTAAATTGCTTGGGGAAACCCATGATGGAAAAATGATCTACTTGTATCAGCATGGTGATAGCTGCGTAATTATGCGTGAAATTGGCCGCTTACGTGAAATCGCGTTTCGTGCGGTGGGTGAGGGCACAAACCAAAAGCGCGATATAGATAAATACGATAGCGATTATTTACATCTGATTTTGTGGGACAAAGACGAATTAGAAATTGTCGGCGCATACCGTTTTGGTCGTGCTGATGTTTTAACACACAATGCAAAAAGCGCCGGGTTATACTCGTCAACGCTGGTGAATTACAAAGACGAAATGGCTCCTTATTTTGCAAAAGGACTCGAACTTGGTCGCAGCTTTGTGCAGCCAAAATACTGGGGCAAACGCAGCTTAGATTATTTATGGTTTGGTATAGGCGCGTATTTGCAACATCATCCTGAAATTCGCTATCTATTTGGCCCTGTTAGTATAAGCGGTACGTTACCTGAACCTGCAAAAGATCAGCTAGTAAGCTTTTATTCCCATTATTTTGCTCATCAAAGCACATTAGCAACATCAAACAATCCGTATCGCTACACAAACACGCATGAATTGCCAAATTACACAAACGACTATAAAGAAGACTTCAAAGCACTCAAAAGCACATTGGCAGAGCAAGGTGTAGCGATCCCCACTTTATACAAACAATATACCGAGTTGTGTGAGCCTGGTGGCGTTAAGTTTTTGTGCTTTGGTGTTGACCCAGACTTTAACAATAGTGTTGATGGCCTTGTTTTAGTTGATTTAAATACGTTGAAACAAAACAAACGAAAACGTTATTTAAATCAGTAGATTTAACAGCAGGAATATGTCAGGTTAATAAGAAAACAAAAAGGGTTTTGTTGTGATATCTGTTATTCCTCTTTATGCGGCGCTGCTAGGCTTAATTTACATTTATTTGAGTGTAGCAACGCTAACGCGCCGCAAAAAAATTCTTGTCGCGTTAGGCGATGGTGGTGACAAACTGCTGCAAAAGAAAATGCGAGCGCACGGTAACTTTCAAGAATACGTACCAATTAGTTTAATATTAATCGGATTTGCCGAATACTTAGGTGCTGCATCACTGTTTGTTCATGGATTAGGTGTTGCAATACTTGTTGGGCGTATTTCTCATGCCTATGGTGTCAGCATGTTACATGAAAAATTAGTGTTTCGCGTAACTGGCATGGCATTAACCTTCTTATCTATCTTGCTTAGCAGTATCGCAATACTCTATCTTTTATATCGTTAACAAATCGCCTTAAAATTCAGTGAGGTTAGTTATGGCTAATAATCAATATACGCCGCCAAAAGTGTGGCAATGGCAAGCGGGAAACGGTGGCAAATTTGCTAATATTAATCGTCCTGAGTCAGGCGCGACACACGATAAAACCTTGCCTCAAGGAAAACATCCGTTGCAACTTTATTCACTTGCTACGCCAAATGGTGTAAAGGTGACGATTCTGCTCGAAGAACTAATTGAAGTGGGCATACAAGACGCTGAATACGATGCGTACTTAATTGATATTATGGAAGGCGAACAGTTTAGCTCAGGCTTTGTTGAGATTAATCCTAACTCTAAAATTCCTGCGCTGCTTGATACCTCCACATCACCAGCAACACCTGTGTTTGAATCAGGCGCGATTTTGCTTTACCTCGCTGAAAAATTTAATTGTTTTATTCCGCAAAATGCAAATGACAGGGCGAAATGTTTATCTTGGCTATTTTGGCAAATGGGCAGCGGCCCCGCATTAGGTGGCGGGTTTGGTCATTTTTATGCGTATGCACCTGAGCCACTGGAATACCCAATTAACCGATTTACTATGGAAGTAAAGCGCCAATTGGATCTACTAAACAAACACTTAGCAAACAATAAATACATGTGTGGTGACACCTACACAATTGCTGATATGGCAATTTGGCCGTGGTACGGTGTATTAGTGCGCGGCGATTTATATGACGCTGCTGAGTTTTTAGCGGTAGATGAATACCCACATTTAAAGGCATGGGCAGACCGTATATTTGAACGACCAGCTGTACAACGTGGCCGTAGAGTAAACCGCAGTTGGGGCGATGAAAGTGAGCAATTGCACGAGCGCCATAGTGCGGACGATTTTAATTAAACCGTAAAGGTTAATACGCCCTAGTTATATTTAAAATAAAATTGTATATTTTATTTATTTTCAGTTGTAAGGATAAATGTGAAAAATATCGCGCTACAAGAATTAACCACTGCCGATGCTGAGTTCATTTTTATGTTAGTAACGCAAGCGAGTTTTAAAGAGCACATTGGTGATAAAGGGGTGTATGACCTAACCAGTGCTGCAAAACACCTTGAAGAAAAGTACATTCAGCCCTACCAGCAATATGGCTATGGGTTATGGGGTATAAAAGATCTCGACCGTAATTGTTTTGTTGGCGTATGTGGCTTAGTAACACGCCCTGATTTTGACATTCCTGATCTTGGCTATTCGTTACTTGATGAGTTTACAAAGCAAGGTTATGTGGCAGAGGCCGCGCGCAAAACCATTGAATGTGCCCGCAATAAGCACGGCTTTGACACATTAAATGCCATTACTTCACCCACTAATAACGCGTCAATTAATGTGCTTGAAAAACTTGGCTTTAAGTTTATTAAGCAATTTGAACTTGCCGGTTACGAAGGGGTTTCTAACCTTTATCAATTAGCGCTTTAAGCTCAGTTGCAACCGCGTTGTTGACATTGTTCCATGCACTATTTAACGCGCCAACAAGCGGGCCGTAGCCGTCATCGTCAAGCGATACGGCTTGATTAAAGCCTTGGCTATACACGATAGTGGCCGAGGTATGCTCAAGTTTATATACCGTCACTATGCCCGCTATTACACCTTCGCCGTTTTGGTTCGCTTGAAACTTAGTCAGATAATAATCTACGCGAAAGGTTGGTAACGTGGCATTAATTGCAGATTCTAACTGTAGGGGAATAACGCGGCTTTGCGACAACTGATTATCAAGATTAACCACGCTTGCTTGCAATAACAATTCACTGGGACTGCTGCTCCACAAATGGCCGTTGGCGCTTTGGATTTGCAATGGCGCAACCTCTACTGCAATACCGCGGTTGGCAAGATGCCCGGTTAACTTAGGGTTACTGACAATGATATTAGCGCGCGCTTGTTTGCCTAATTTATTTGGCGCAAATTCACCGCCATCAAGCTGGTAATAACTAATAGTGTCAACTTGGCTGCTACACCCGCCCAATAATAAAAAAAGAACTGAAACCAGTAAAATACGCATTGTGTTATTGTTTCCTTGGGGTTGGATCGGTTGCCAATTGTTTATCAAAAATAAACATATTAGGTTGCTCGTTTAAGCCTTTTGACAATGGCTGCAATTGCTCTGCTAACTGTTTTAACTGATCAAGTGTGCTGTTTAATTCGTGATAAATAGCTGAACCTTTTTCGTAATCTGACATGGTTTTTTCAAACTGCAACATGGTTTCATCAAATGTCGCCATCGATTTTTCTACTTGCGCTAAGGTTTCATTAAACTCATTAGGCAGAGATTGTGTGTCTTTACGATTTAACAGTTCGCGCAGTTCAACGGCGAATGTGTTGTATTCGTTCATTGTTTTATCAAAACTATTAAGCGGTGTTTGCATATCTAAATTATTAAACTTCGCTAATAATTCTGATACTTGGTTCGCCATTACGCTAAAGCCACTTGAGGTGCTTGGAAACACTTTTAAGCCAGCAAATTCAGATTGCTGAAATGGCTTAACATCTTGGTATAAATCAAAATCGATATAAATTGAACCCGTGAGTAAATTACCGGTTTTAAGGGATGCTCTTAAGCCTTTTTCAATCCAGCCATCTAGGCTATTTTGCCAGAACTCTTTGGCAATTTTGGTATCGTGGAAGATACGCTTATATTCAATTTTAATCTTAACCGGTACAGCCGTGCTGTCAGTTGAAAAATGGGCAGGGCGATTATCAATCACTAACATCGCAGGTGCTTCTTCAACGGTGCCAATTCGAATACCGCGATATTCAACTGGCGCACCCGGCGTTAAGCCGCGAATTGATTGCTCAAACTGAATAACATAGTAATCGTACTCATCGTAGCGATGTTCTAATGCTTTTTGGTAATCGCTGTTTAGTCTGAATGTTTGGTTTTGCTTAGCTAAAGCATCGGGTTTTTCGCCTTCAGGAATAGCAAACGAAATACCACCTTTCAGCATTTTTGCCAGTGAACTGGTTTTAAAATTAATCCCGTCAGCCGATAGGTCAACTTCAATCGCTGAGTTTACCCAAAATACCACATTTTCTGTGACCAAATTTTCATAAGGTGAGCGAATAAAAATGCCATAGCGCATAATCTGCTGTTGCCAATCAAACTTAGCCGTTTCAACTTGTCCAACACTGTAGCCGTTATAATAAATTGTGGTACCGACATCGATTACATTGGTATTTTTACTGGTAAGCAAATAGCGCTGACCTTTTATGTTATCGGGAATTTGGGGCGGCGTATCAAGTAGTGTAAATTGACGAGTTCTGGCATCACTTTCACCCGGTAAAAATTCAAAATAAACACCCGATAACAAGGTGTTTAACCCAGAAATACCGGTTTCGTCGATGCGCGTTTTAACAATCCATATTTTTGCGTCTTGATTAAGTAAATGCTCGTAATCTTTATCAATTACCGCGCGCGCAACAACTGTGGTTTGATCTTCAGCAAGGCGCACTTGGGCAATGACACCCATTTTTACGCTGCGTACTTTAATTTCTGTTTTGCCGGGGATCACGCCTTCTGCGTTTGGCATGGTAATGTAAATAGTCGTGCCTTGGCTTTGTTGGTATTGATAAAACATCCAACTTGCAACAAACACAGCAATAAGTGGAATGATCCAGATAGGTGAGAGCGTTCGCTTTTTACTAATAGCGGCAGTAGGGCTCATTCAGAAAACCTCTTTTTATCCCAGATTAAACGTGGGTCGAATAGTTGCGCAGCAATCATAGAGGTGATTACCATAATTGCAAAAAAGATTGCACCAACACCAATTGTTATCGACATTAAAACGCCTAATTGTACTAATGAAACTAAAATAACTACAACAAACACATCGATCATTGACCATTTACCAACAAGCTCTATTAAAACATAAGCACGTGCTGCTTGTTTTCTACTAATGTGTTGTTTTTTTGTAACTAAATAACACAGCCAAAATAATACAAACAATTTGCCGATAGGAATACAAATACTGGCTATGAAAATAATGATAGCGATTGGGTACGAGCCAATCTGCCACAGTGTAAAAACACCATTAAGAATAGTGGACGGTTCGTCAATTGAGAAAATCCAAGTGTGCATTATCGGGAAAAAATTCGCTGGTATATAACAAATTAGCGACGTGATGGTAAATGCTAAAACCCATTGAATATGTTGTGTATTGCGTACCGACGTTTTGCTATTACAGCGCGAACACGTATCGTCGTAAGTTAATAACTGACAAACATGACACGCCCGCAAATTTTGGTTTTTAGCGCGCGAGCCTAAACTTTCATTAATTGCTATTTTGTTTTGGTCGGCGAGTTGTAACCACAAACTATGGCTGTCGTAATAATATAGCGTGAGCGAGTAACACAGCACAAAAGCGGAAAACGCCCAAAAACTCAAACCAAAGGTAATTTCAGCCATTGCCATAATTTTAATCATGCTGATCAGCACGCCAATTAGGAATATTTCCGACATAACCCAAGGTTTTAAGTAGTAAATCGTTTTTAAGCAAAATCGCGAAAGCGGCTTAGGTAGCACATACAAAGCCCCCATATGAAGCGGAATAAACAGTGTTAATAACACAAAAGGCAAACCAATAATGGTGATATCAATTAGTGCGGCGACGAAAAAGTTATCTTGATAAAACAATATTTTTGCTGCGTCGAGCAAATTGATGGTTTGGCTTAACCCTTGATTGCTAAACGAGATAAACGGGTAGAGTAAGGCGCTAAATAGTAAGATAAGTGACGCGATACTAAGCGCAACCACTTTTTGAGCGCGCGCGTTAATTGTGCGGCTTAATAAGGTATGACAATTTGGGCAATAGGCATGCTCCCCATGGCTGAGCGTTGGGATACTGACTATTTGATCGCAGTGATGACACGCGAGTTGTATTTCCATTCAGGTGCTTACTTTGTCTCGTTACTCTTTGATTTTCTTATATCCTTGATTGTAAGGCAAGAAATTGTGCTAGGATATTTGCTCTAATAACAATAAAAGAGTACAACCATGGCGCAATCAATTGGACTGACTAAACGACTGCTGTATCGTTGCTATCACATGGCGTTACGCCTTGCATTGTTTGTTTATTCTATTCCACGACCTAAGTGCTTTAAAAGCGCGCAAATCGATATCTGGCTTGCTGAGCTAAAGCAGCAAAACATTGAGCGTTTACTGGTGGTTACCGACAAAACTTTGCTTTCACTCGGCATAGCAGCGCCCGTGATTACTGCCCTTGAAAGTGCTGGCATTAGTACGTCTATTTATTCAGATATTTTACCTGATCCCGACATTAACGAAATTGAATCGGGTTTTATGCTTTATACACAAGATAAGTGCCAAGGCATTGTTGCAATTGGCGGTGGCTCGGTGATTGATGGCGCAAAACTAATTGGGGTGCGCGCTGCAAAACCACATAAAGCGTTAACGGAATTACGCGGCTTGTTTAAAGTGATGCGCCGTTTACCGCCGCTAACGGCAGTGCCAACTACCGCGGGCACAGGTTCAGAAACAACGGTTGCAGCGGTGGTTTCAAACCGCAAGCAGCAGGACAAATTCGCAATTGCAGATTACTGTTTAGCGCCAAAATACGCGTTATTAATGCCTGAATTAAGCCAAGGCTTACCGCCATTTATTACCGCTACAACCGCTATGGATGCGTTAACGCACGCAGTAGAAGCATTTATAGGTATTAACGGTACGCAATTTACTAATCAAAAAGCGTTAAGCGCATGCAAACTTATTTTTGATAATTTTCCATTAGTAATGCAAGAGCCAAGTAATATTAAGGTACGAGAAAACCTGCTAAACGCATCCTTTTATGCGGGCGAAGCGTTTACTCGCACATCGGTCGGGTATGTGCATGCCATTGCCCATCAGCTTGGCGCGAAATATCATGTCGCCCATGGCCTTGCTAATGCTGTATTGCTGGATGTGGTGTTAACGGAGTATGGCGAGACAATACATGATAAATTAGCACTTATTGCTGATTATTGTGAGCTAGGTGATAACAAAATTGACGATCGCTCACACAAAGCAGCGCTGGTAATTGAAAAAATACGTGAATTAAAAGAATTGGCGAATCTTCCAACCAAAGTAGATGAGCTTGATGCTAAGGATATCCCAGATATAACGACCGCAGCGATGAAAGAAGCACACCCCGAGTATCCTGTGCCAGAATTTTGGTCAAGCAACCGGTTTGATCACGTTTTACAGCAAGTTTTAACGTAAAGCTCTGGGCGACTCTTTATATTATATTGTTATTGGTTTTAAAGGGTATGTGTTAGGTGTTGAGCGAAGAGGAGTTGTTGAATAAATTACTCCGTACACATACAGAACTCTTTGTTGTTACAAGTAAAAAACTAAGCCTGTTTTTGTAACTTATAAAATGTTAATTTTCAGCTAACTAATAACAACTAATTATTAGTGTTATAAATCGCTTTAAAATGTAAACAGACGAAGTTGCGGTAGAAAAAGAAGCAACTTGCCTCTTAATAAATAGTTATACCGCAATTAATCATCGAACCTTTTCATGGCTTTACGGTAAACATCGCTACGTTCGCGTTTCCCGACAGCTAAGACGGTTACAATGATGACATCGTCTTCAACTTTGTAAACGAGACGGTAGCCCGATTGACGCAACTTTATTTTATACATGTTGTCAGCTCCAGAAAGCTTTGAAGCCGGAACATGTGGGTTATCTAAGCGCTCGATTAGCTTTTTCTTAAATTGTTGTTGCAGAGTAGAGCCAAGCTTTTTCCACTCTTTGAGTGCGCTCTTTTTAAAGTTGAGTTTATAGCTCATCAATATTTACCAAAAGGCTCTCTTCAGGCTCACGCTCTTTAGCGATAGCTAGTAGTTCAAGATCTTCAAGTCTGTCCATCATCATTTCGTACGCTTCGGCAGGTACGCAATAAAATGCTGGTTCATTTCGGTTTAGTACAGCAACAGGTTCGCCGTAAGCGCTAGTTGCAACTTTCATAGGGTTAGCTTTCAACTCAGTAATGCTTGCGGCAACATCGGCTAAAATTCTAGTGGTCATATAACAGGTCTCTTAAATGGTCTTTATGTTGGTCATTTTAGCCTTAACCAAGCGGTATAACAAGGCGTTTAACATGATTTCCCAACGCTCGGCATTTTCGGTTTGCTTCATCTTTGGTGTTTACGGCACAATACTTTAAATGTAGTGGTATGCGTTGCTAACCACTTAACGCGGCGTTAGGTTTCCAATGAAGTATTTTTTAATCATCACGGCTTTTGTAACTGCAATTATTGCTATAAAAGGAGAGACATGGGATGCATCACAGACTGGAATTAAAAGAGTTACAAAAACTGGCTGGTTAATTTTCTTTTTTGCTTTAATCTCTGCTTCTATCTCCATCTATGTCGAGTATTCAGAACAAAGTGTAAAGCATAAAAAACAGGCTCAGAGTGAGCATAAAAGATTTCATACGATGGAACGGTTAGTATATGATTTTCATCAAATTGAACTACTAGCTTTTGAATTTGAAAAGAGTGAAGATATTTCTCAAGTTATACGTAAAGTCCAACTACATACCAAGTTTATAAAAGATTCAATTGAGCTTAATTTAAGTCTATTAACGCCAGAAGAGTTACAAAACTTTGAAGATTTTATTCGTTTATCAAATGAAGAGATCGAGGAAAGAAAATTAGGCGCAGACTTTATGAATAATATCCCTATGCCGGAATTAGCTAGATATTCAAGGGAAATTAGGTTTCGGTTGTGCAAACCTATACTTAGTGAAAGTTATTATTGTAATTATCTACAGGCTAGCCCAACTGCTAATGAATTTTTTGCCTATGAAGACCCAAAAATGCTTGTAGCAATGTCCCAGGCAAAGAAAACTCTACCTGAGTTATTAAATAAAATACCGGAATTAAGAAGCCAAAATATCGAATTGCAGGTCAAAGTAGCAATACCTGTAGGTGATGGTTCTCGTGAACATATGTGGTTAGGTAATGTTAGTTACATAAATAGTAAGATTGTTGGTGAAATAAAAAATCATCCAGTTGAGGCATTACATGTCAGATTTGGACAACATTATACAGCTAGGTTTGAAGACGTATCGGACTGGATGGCGATAAAAAACGGAGTAGTTCACGGCGGGTATATGTTGAGGGTAAATTTAAGTAGGATGTCTGATTATGAATTGGATAGGTTCTTTAGTAGTTATAAATATGAAATACCTAAAGAAATTTTAGAGCTTTAATTTCGAAACCTAGCAATTTAGTCAAAAGGAAGCAAAACTCTTGGCTTTTGCTCCTGCGTCGTTAATTATAACCGACTATTGTAAGCCCATTAATATGGGCGTTATGAATGACAGTTAATAGCACCTAGTCTCCTGCCATACTTGATTACTTCTTTTAGACAACTTTGGTAGTTCAAAATCAAATTTTATTAGCGAGTAGTTAATATCAAACGCGGCGCATAGTTTTTTATACGATTGCGCCGCGATTGATTAACGTTTATAAGCTAAGGTTACTGGGCAAGGGTTTTTAGTTGAGTAATTTTATAGCCGCTTGTGGCGTTCGAATCTTCTTCCAAAATCAAAATGTAATTACCGGTTTGTGAAAAGTCGATATCTGCCATTTGTAAAACACTGATAGTTTGGTTGTTTACTTCATAAGTGACGGTTACATCGTAACTTTGCGAATCTAACGCCAGCGATTTTGTCGCGAATGCGTCAATGTTTTTGATGTAGCTTGTGGTGTCGTCAATGGTTTCATTACCCTCAGTAAAATAGATATCGACTTTGGCGATATTTGTATCATATGGAGAGTGATCAATCAGGTTAACAACCTGCACATTATGCGATACCGCGTTTGGCGTTAAATCCTCAGTAATTGATATCATTGCAGGGTAATCGTCAGTATGTTGATAGAAAATACTGATAAGAGAGGTGTTTTTGTTTACTGCCTCAACAAAATTATTCACGATAGGGTTATTTGAGCTATCTAACATCGACAGGGTAAAGGTACCTGCGTTCGCTGGAAAATAATCGGTTACTGTGTCGGATGGGGTTGCTGGCGTTGTAATATCGTCTTTGGTGCTAAGTGCATTAAAGGTAACGGCTGCGTACTCATCAATCGCGTTGTAAAAACGCATTTGCGACATGGCATCAACATGGGTGAGCGAGGTAACGCTTGACCCATCAGAGACTAAATCAACTGTAATGCCACCTGGTTGCGATGAAAAACTCGGGCGCAACATGGCAATGTAGCTTTGTTCATCATCAAGCTCCACCATACTCGATTGAAAAATAACCTCATCGCTGCCAGCGAGGGTGATGTAAAAGGTGTAATGATCTTCGCTTTTTACTTGTAGCTCAGGTAGTGCTAAATATTGGGTTGAAGTTAATAGCTCGGCATCCACAAAAGCGTAATCGTCTTTAGCAAGGTAAATATCGTATTCTTGCTGATCTGAAATGGTATTAATGGCGCTGATTTGAATTTTGTCTTCGCCGTCAAATTCACTAATTGCAAATTCGTCAATGCGTGGCTCGTTGTAGTCGCCCGATAAGACTTTTAGCAGCTTTACATCGCTTTTAATGGCAAGTGTGTCGTCGTCACTCAGTAGCGGTATATAGTCATCGTTATCGTTTAAATAAACGTAGTTTAACGTGTAGTCGTCACGGTTATAGTTATGGCGGGTGGTTACTTCACCAAACGTCGCACCGGTGCGTACGGTATTGTCGATTTCGAGATAAACCGTTGGGCTATTGGCACTGGCATTATACATTTGTACGAAACCTGTGCCGGATGAATCGTCACTGCTACCGCAGGCTGCAAGCATAGAAATGGCGAGAAACAGCGTTGTATTTTTAACATTTATCATTATTGTTTTTCCATGAGTTGGGTTGTTATCTACCCTGATTATGTCATGGGAAAATCAATGCTATAACCATTTTTACCTACTATTACAATGGGTTACAATAAGTCACTTGAGTAACATATTCTCACAGTTTTAGTAAGTAAAACGTACCCCTACATAAAAGCGCCTGCCGTTACGATAAACCGCTTTTGGTGAGTAATGACTGCCTTCGTAGAGGTAGCTAATTTCGTCACCGAGGTTTAGCCCTTCAAGATTAAGCGATAAATTCGGATTAATATGATAGCTAAATGTGGCGTCAATTTGCGAAAAGTCGTCTTGCATTTCAAGGCCAACGCCGGTGGCGAATTCTGTGCGATAGTTGTGGGAAATACGGGCACTCAGCCATTCATTCTCAAAATAACCGGTTAAGTTAAAGGTATGCTCTGAGGTGCCCGGAATAAATGCTTGCTGCGTGGTGTTACCATCGCGTTTACCATCAACAAAGGTGTAGTTTGTTATAATGCCAAGGCCTTGTAAAAACTCATGTTGATAGCTCAATTCGATACCCCAAACATTACCGCCTGCGCCGTTAATCGGTCGGTCAATGGTCATTAGTATGTCTTCGTGTACTTCTAATTGACGTTTAAACTCGATAAATGATTTAACGTCTTTGGCAAACGCTGCAACCGATAGCAAACCAATGTCTGAGAAATACCACTCGAGAGACATATCATATTGAGTCGCGCGATATGGGTCGAGGTCGGGGTTGCCGCCTTGTCCTTGCGCTTGTGTAACGTTGTAATTGGTTGATGGCATTAAATGATTGTATTCGGCGCGTGCCATAACTTTTGCAGCAGCAAAGCGAAATGCCAGGTCGCGTTTTAAGTCAAAATTTAAATTTAAGCTTGGCAGAATATCCGTGTAATGTTTGCTTTGCGCTTGCCACACAAAGTTAGTTTGCGCACTACTGGGCGATGCGATTTGCTGATAGGCGCCCGCATCTTGAATGGTATTAACAATGCGCACACCCACATTAGCGCGGAATAAATCAGTAAGTAAATTTAGCTTGGTGTATAAAGCACTGGTTTGTTCTTGAATATCAAAGCGACTGGCTTGCTCTACCTGCTGTTCAAACGGGTAATCGCGGCAGGCGTTTGCAAGAGATTGAGTATCGGCAAATGCATAGTGCTTAAGTGTTTCGTCAGAACCAATGCCGTGTAAATAGTCTTTCGGAAAGGGCGCACTAAAATTTGCGAGCGTCCAATCGAGCGTATCTTTAATATTGCTGTAACTGCCATTATTTGAACGTAAGCGTTCAAAATCACGTTGGTGATTGCGATATTTAATGCCAAAATCAACACTGTCTATAAGATTATGAATAAGCGCCTTTGAAAAGTCAGCTTGTAAATACCACTCTTGATCAACGGAGTGCTGAGAGTCGTTTCTAACTTCGCTTATCCACCAGTTTTCAGCTTGATTTGGATTGAGTTCATAGTGGGTTTTAATGTCGCGTTTGTTTCGGGTATCGACGCTAAATCCCGAATTTGCTGACCACTGCGATGTATTGTCGTCGTACGTACCGCCGCTACCGCGGGTAAAACCGAGCTGGTATTCATTTTGCCATAAGTTAACAGATTGCATGGCTTTAACGTTAATACTGTTAGTCTTAATGGTTGATTGACGCCAAATTGCTTCCATTGAGGTACTAAAGGGCTCGGTATTTGCGGGGTCTACCTTCGAGTAATCGGCGTACGCTAGGGTATTATTGATGATTTGATAGTCGTTAATTACGCCACCGCGCGAGAATACGTTTGACGGTTGCCACAAAAAATTTTGATTCGTGTTGTCTGCTTCTAACTGTGAATACAAGGCATCAAATTCAAATTGCCACGTGGCACTTGGCTGATAATCAATCGCCATGGTTGCGCTGGTACGCAAGCGTTCTTGTTGAAACACCGCAGAGCCGCCACCACTTGGGGTCCAAATGTTTTTTATGTCAGCGCTGTCATGGTCGCTGTATGTTAATTTGCCATCATCGCGTTTTTTAAAGTGTGCTTGATGCCAACCCCAAGACTCCAAACCATCTCGGCGCAAGGTGCGCTGCTGGCGGTTTAACGTAAACAACATACCAAAATCTCGATTACTGTTTACATAGTTATAAAAGGCAGCAAGTTGCGGGTCGAGCTCGTTTGATAAGTCGCTATATTGGCTTTGCAGCGTGACAATAAATTGGGTGTCGGTCGTTAGTGGCCTATGGGTTTTTATATTAATCGCTCCGCCAAGAGAACCTTCATCTTGGTTCGCTTGTGGCGTTTTAAACACCTCTAATTTGCTAACAAGTTCAGCGGGTAACATGGTGTAGTTAAAGCCACGATTTGGCTGCGATGAAATCCACCAATCCGCTGAAGCGATATTTTGACCGTTTAAAAACGTTCTATTTTGCCCTGGTGTCGTGCCGCGCACACCAATACGCTCGCCTTCGCCCATCACACGCGTAAGCGAAATACCGGTAACACGCTGAAGCGCTTCAGCAACGTTTTTGTCGGGAAATTTCCCGATTTCTTGGGCACTCAGAACATCGCTAATTGCCGAGTGTTGTTTTTTATCGGCAAGTGATTGCAATAAGCTCTTGTGAATGCCACGTATTTCAATGGTGTCGAGATCGATGTCGGGAGTATTTGCAAACGCGCCGTTAGAGAGAAACGCAGTTATCGACGCCAAAGACATTGCGCGTAATTTAAAGCGAAGGTGTTGTGCCTGTTTATTATTGTGTGTTTGCATATGCTCCCCTTTGCACTTTAAACGACTGAATTATATGAACTGCGTGTATTTACTGAGCGATTGTTAACGCTTAAAATGCAATCACCATAATACTGTTATACGTGCTATAAGGCTAGACTAATTTTGTCACTCACTTCGTTACCTAACTCATTAATTCAAATAGACAAAATTTTAGTTGATTTCAGCGCAATGCGAATTAAACGAGCGGGTACATGGCATAAGGTTGAAAGCAAGCAGCTGATATTGTTGGCGCTACTGATTGAACAACAAGGGCAGGCAATATCGCGAGATGACTTACTCGATAAAATTTGGCCAAATGTGATTGTTAGCGATAACTCGCTTAGTAAGTTGGTAACACAGTTGCGCAAAACGATCGGTGATGATCGTAACGAACAAGGTATTATTCGTACCGTACCGCGCGTAGGCTATCAGTTAATTGCTACTGCAACACAGGTTGAACAAAAAGCGTTATCGTTTAAGCAGCAAAATGTCGCGATTGTGGGGGCAATATGTTTAATGTTAGGTGGATTATTTAGCTTACTGCTTTCGCATCTGAGTAAGCCTTATGCGCTTGGCGATGATTATACCGAGCGACGCATTACTCAGCGAGGTGGTGTGGAGCAGGGCGCGTCTTTTTCAAATGATGGGCGATTTATGGTGTTTAACTATCGCGCAATTGGCAAAAGCAATACCGACTTAGCGGTGATGGACCTACAGCAACACATTTCCCATGTTATTAAAAATGCCAATTACTCTGAGCAACGCGGTGTATTTTCCCCTGATCAAAAATGGTTGGCGTATATTCGCAACGACGCGTTGCAATGCAATATTCGGGTGATATCAACGGCTAGTGCGATAGAAACATGGCGTTTATCACTCGATAGTAAATTAGCAGATTGCCCGTCTGGTTTGCATAAGATGGCATTGAGTTGGCCGCAAGATAACCTACTGATAGCTCACTTTAATCACAGTGTGGTGCGTTATTCATTAAACTTTGAACCGTTTCCTCGAGCGGTTGATAGTCCAAACGTGATTGTTGAGAATGTTGATGAATTAAGTGTGACTGATAATCAATTATTCACACTTAATACGGCGACAAATACCGTGGAAAAACGCGATTTTCATGGCAAACTTTTGACAACGCTGTCTCATGAAGAGCGCGGTATTAAAAAGCTCGCGGCCGACAATAACACGCTGTGGCTTGTATCCAATAAGTTAGCTTTTTATAAACACAATAATCGTATTGGCGCTATGAATATTGAGGGTGGCGATATTGATGAAATCAGCATTAATAGAAAAAATGGTGATATTCTATTAAGTAAAAGCCAGTCAAATACGGGGCTATTTTCGATTTCATCCAATCGTGTTGAACAACTTGGTTCGTCAATGAATGCGGTACGTGCGCCGGTTGTATCGTACACAGGTAACAAGTACGCATTTTTAACCTTAAATAAACGCTTAAATAAGGCTGACGTTTGGCTTAGCCATGTTAATAGTGACAGTGTGCAGTTTATTACGTCGCTTTCAAATTCTAACGTGCCAGAACTGATGTCGTTTTCACCAAACGGTAATTTTTTACTTTTAGGCTATTTAGATTCCCATCTTTCGCTGATTGATTTAACAACTAAAAATAGTATTACCATGGCACAAGGGCAGTTTGACAATGTGTATTGGCAAAAAGAAGGCGATGGTGTGTTCTATGCGAAAAACGATGGCAATAGCAGCAATAATTGGTATTTTGACTTGTCTACCGGATTAGCGCAGCCGAACGCGCAAACGTTAGCATTAGATTTTATGCTTGCTAATAAAGAATACCGAACGCTTATGACAACGGGCTTTCGAAATTATGCTAATCATGTGGCTAAGTATTTAGCTGAACGTGTTTTTGACCCCTTGCTAATTGATAATATTTTACCTTCAAGCCAATTATTCACACCATCCGTCTATCGAGACGGTATTTATTTTATGGTTAAAAAAGGTGAAACCTTATTATTGTTTGATTATCAATTTGAAAGCCAAGAATATCGTGAAGTTGCAGATTTAAGTCAATTTAGTAATGCGCCAGATCATACGCTGACTATTACCAGTTCTCACGATGGTGAGATAGTACTTGTGAATCTCGTTGATAATCTCCAATCAGATTTGGTTTTAATCAGTAAAACCACTGATAATTAAGCGATGTGGTAGTAAGGTTAAATCTTAGCTTAAGGTTTAGCAGTAAGCTTTCGTTTCAGTGCTTTCATTTCACTGAGATCAATTTTTTGCGCATTGGCGTTATCAATTGCTCTGTCTAGCTGTTTTTTTGCACTTGAAATGTCATTTTGTTGATAAGAAAGTTTAGCCTTTAAGTACCAGGCTTCGGCGTTATTCGCGTTTTGTTGTAGCACAGAATCGATTTGCTGATGCAGTGTTTTGTATTCGCTTACTGAAATATTAGCTTGGCTAAGAGCCAGTCGGGTGAGCGCGGCTTTTGCAAGCAGATGGCCTTTATCACTTGCTTGGGTTAACCATAAGCGCGCTTTTTCCATATCGTAATGAACTGATTTTTTAACTAATAACTCGATGCCTAAACGGTACTGCGCCGATGCAAAACCATTTTGAGCGCTCAGTAACAGCCAGTTAAGTCCTTTTTTACGGTCTTGGGCGGTTTTATCGCCGGCAAGTAACTGTGTTGCAATACGATATTGCGCGAAGGGATAACCATTTTTTGCAGCATTTAGCATAAGATTTTGCGCTTCGCTTTCTTTTGGCCAATGGTATTTAAGCAATTTAGAGGCGTTGTGTTTATCGGTAGTAAGCCATTGTGCAATGCGGTATTGCCACAAAGCATTGCCATTCTCCGCCTGTTCAATGACTTCAGCAATGTGTTTTTGATATTCACGTTGCTGGCGCGAAAACCCTTGCTGATAACGTTTACCTTTAAATGTGGTGAAGTGATAAAGCAAACTACGACGTTTGATGGGAAGTTGCTCGCTTTGCTTAAAGCGCCAGCGTTTTAACGCCATTAGCATGGCGTTATCAAATGTTTTTTGCGGGTAGCTATCAATGATTTGCGCGTTGACCACGGATCCTGCACCGTCAATATCGTATTCAACCCATACCCATCCTTCAATACCGCGGTCGACCGCGTGTTCTGGATACACAGGATCAACATTAAATGACTTTATTGGTTGAATTAAAGTGTTAAATGTTTCGTTAAATTGGGGTGCTAATGTGTTCACATAGCGTTGATAGCTAAGTTCAGAGTCGAGTTGTTGCTTTGCTTGGTGTAAAGCGTCACTGTTTTGTGTTTGCGTGGCGATGTACTCTGCGGTGTTTTTAGCATCGGTTATTCCGAATTCGCCGGCAAGTGAAAACCATGCATATGCTTTGTTAATATCTTTTTTTAAGCCACGGCCGTGTAAATGCATAACGGCAATATTAAACATTGCATCGCTATTACCAAGTTTTGCAAGCTGTGAAAATTCATCTAAGGCTTTTTGATATTCGCCGTTGGTATAGTTAACTGACGCGCTCAATAAGTCGGCTTTCAAGCCGAAATGCATAAGCGAAAAACACAGTAACAACAATGTCGTAATTAGATAACGCAATGACAAAACCAAATATCGACTAAGGGGTTTAAACGTTTTGCAACGAAAAAACGAAAAAGTGGGTTAAGAATACGCAAACTTACTGCGGAATTGAATTGATATTTCGACTTTTTTAAGAAATTTTAATGGCTTGTAGCGCAATAATTGAAAGCAAAAAAAACAGCGAACATTACATTCGCTGTTTTGGGGGGTTCTGAAGTGTAAGAGTTTTCTAATAGGGGGCAGTCCTGTGTTAGCTCTGCGCAATTAAGCGCAGTGAAACTCTTTTTCAGAATTAAAAATTAAATCGAACACCTGCAACATAGCGACGGCCATCGGCATAAACACCGGTTAGTGCTTGTTCTACGCCTTTTTCTTGGTAGCTAAAGGTATGCTCGTCGGTTAAGTTAATGGCTTCAAATACTAATGTAATGTTCTCGGTTACGTTGTAGTTAAGATTGGCATCAATTTGTCCGTAATCGTCTACATAACCCGGCCAACCAAGACCTGTATCATAGCCTGTGCGGTAGTTGTATGAAATACGACCGTTTAGGTACTCATTTTCATAGTATGCACTTAGGTTAATCGTGTGCTCAGAGTTACCAGGAATAGTGATATCTTCACCATTTGGACCTTTCGCTTCACCATCAACATAGGTGTAGTTAGCCATTACACCTAGGCCTTGATAAATATCGTGCTGCACTGCAAGCTCTAAACCTTGAATTGTACCGCTACGACCATTTACCGGGCGATTTACCAATATACCAACACCTTCGTGAGTTTCAAGCGTTAGCTGTGAGTCTAAGAAAGATTGAATATCTTTGTGGAATAGGGCCGCTGAGAACAAACTTGCTTCATCAAAGTACCATTCAATACTTACATCAAACTGATTTGCACGATACGGGTCGATATCTGGGTTACCACCTGTGCCGGTTTTAGTTTCTAGGTTGTAAGAAGTAGATGGTGTCATTGAATTATAATCTGGGCGAGACATTACGCGTGCAGCTGCAAGTCGCATAATAAGGTCATCATCTAAATCAATCGCTAAGTTAAGGCTTGGTAGAACGTCAAAATAGTCTTTTGATTGCGTTTGCCAATTTTCACCAACGTAAGCGCCTGTATCTTGGTTTGTTTGTACTAAACGTACGCCTAAGTTACCGCGCAGGCTATCTGCGTCAATATCCGCCTTAATGTAACCAGCCAAGATTTGCTCTTCTACTTCAAAGGTACTTGCTTTTAATAAGTTGTATTGCCAACCTAGGGCATCACCTTCACGACGTACTTTGTTTGAATCAGTAATGGCGTAGTTTTTAAGTGTACCATTTGAGCCTAAACCCGATAGATAATCTGACGGCATTTGGAGCGAATAATCGGCTAATGACCAGCCTAAATCAGTACGTGTTGCAGTTTGACGTTTCTCATTATAGCGACTGTGGTCACGATATTTAGCACCAAACTTAATATTATTAAATACCGCAACATCAACTGGACGGTTAAAGTCTACTTGTACATAATGCTCATCGTCTTTGGCGTTATTTTGATCGTAACGCAAGAAATCAAGTGACCATTTAGTGCCATCAGCGGGATCAGCGCTATAGCTAGTTTTTATATCTTCAACGCTTGACGCATCATACGAATGCACGTAGTTACCACCCCAACCAACGCTACGGTCAGCGTGTGAACCACCTGAGCCTTTGGTATAACCTAAGTGTACTGAGGTTTGCCAAATATCACCTTGATAATCTGCTTTTAAATCATATGACTCAGTGCTAAGTTCAGAGTTACGCACTTTGGTCTCATCAAGAATATTATTGCCATCTGGCGATAAACCGAGTGTGCCTGCAATAAGCATTTTGCCAACTTTGTCATGATCAATAATAGTCACGTCTTGATATTTTGAACCGCCGTAGCCAGGTAACCACAAGAAGTTTTGGTTCTCATTGTTAGCTTCTAATGTTGAATCAAGGGCATTAAAGGTAATGTCTAAGGCATCACTTGGACGGTATTGTATTGATGCATTGAAACCAGTGCGGACACGCTCTTGCGAAAACATGGCTGACCCACCGCCACCAGAACTATAAACATTCTTATGAACTGTACCATCTTCCATTTCAATATCGCGATGCGTCCAGCTCCATGATTCAATACCATCTCGGCGTAAATTGCGTTGCTGACGTACCACTGAGATTAGTGCACCAAAGGTTTCGTCTTCATTTTTCCATGAATATAAGCCACTTAGTTGTGGGTCAGTTTCACCTGATACTTCACTGTGTTGCGCCATTAAGCTACCAGCGATTTTATTGGCTTCTAATTCTAGTGGTTTACGGGTACGAACGATCACTGTACCACCAATAGAGCCCTCATCAATATCGGCTTCTGGTGACTTATACACTTCAAGTCCAGATACAATTTCTGAAGGAAGCATAGTGTAATTAAAACCACGACTAGCAGGGGAGTTTGTCCACCAATCTACTGAGCCTACAGCTTGGCCATTTAATAATGTTCTGTTTTGGCTTTCAGACGTACCACGAATACTAACTCGCTCACCTTCACCAAAATTACGTGAAATCGATACGCCGGTAATACGTTGAAGCGATTCTGCTACGTTTTGGTCTGGAAATTTGCCAATGTCTTCAGCGGTTACGGCATCAACAACCGAACCCGAAAAACGTTTAGTATTAAGTGATTTCACTAAGCTGCCACGGATCCCGCGGACCTGAATTACCTCAACGTCGCTTTGTTCAGCAGTGTTTTCTTCTGCAGCGTGTACATATGTTGTGCTTAAGCTCGCTGCCAATAATGCCTGACTAATAGCTAGGCTTAATTTATTCTTAGTAGATATAGCCATTGTTTCCCCTTGCGATGTAAAAACCATCAGTTGTTATTTTTTAACGGTAACTGTTTGCTTAAATCACACACCGTTAACAATTGCCCGATGCGGAATGTGTTTTAAGCTGGGGTAATAGCTACATGATTAGTTGTGAATCGTATTGATTGGTTATGAATAGTTATGAATTATAAAATTTAATTTAAAATAAATATCAAAAACAATAGCTTGTAGTTTGGTTCGTTTTTAATAAATTAAGTTTATTTAACAAAATTTGTAGAATATTAATTGATTCATATGCTTATTCGATATTGAAATCGGATGAAAAAGGGTTTATGTGTTGTTTAATTGTTAAATTTCTATGTGGTCGCTATAAAAACTATCGCTGAGTACGATGCTTGATTGGCCGTTTTAAAAATAAGCCTTTTAAGTAACAAGTGGGTTGTGTCGTTCACTTTTCGCTTTTACTAAGTTGATGGTAATCAGCGCTTGATATAGCACTACCGTAAAAATGTCTAAATTAGGTTTGTAAAAATTAATTATTCGAAAAGCACTTACCTCCATTTTTGTGTGTGTACAGAGTTAACGGGCTATACAAATGAGAAGGTATTGAGTTTTGTTTTTAATTTTTGCCGCCGATGAAGGTATTTAAAAAAGGCTGAGACAGAAAGCATATATAGAAAGCTGAGCCATTACACGTTAGTTGTTTTACATAACCAAAGTGATAACGCGATTCAAAAAACAAACATACAGCTTGGTACAACACGTTTTGATTTGAAAGAAGCTTATATTTGAAAGAAGTTATACGGCTAAGAGCAAGGCTCTCTAATTAATTGGATTTTCTTATGGTGTTGGTATTTTTTGTCAAATGAAGTCGGAGTAAAAAGCGGGCTCAGATCGTTCGAGCAATGAGTCGTTTGATCTCATGATATTAAAAAAGCTATTTAAGGCTTGAGTTAGCCGTAACATGGTTAATGAATAATGCTGGTGGAAAAAGTGAGTCGCCTAGGTTGGCGACTCATATATATTAAAGGCTTTTCTTTGGAGGTAATGCCACGTTTGCAAATATGAGTCCGGCAACAAGAGACATAAAAATAAGAAACGTTTGTTGGCCAATACCTGTGCTTGCAATAAACTCTTGCCCTGAGATTAACGAGTTTAATCCGATATAGGTTTTACTTCCGGGAACCAATACGATCAAACCTTGCATTGCTACAATACATGCGGGTGCATTGGCAACACGTGTAAAGAAGTTACTATAAACACCAACAGCAAACGCACCAACAAATGTGCCGAGTGCATAATCTAAATACAGGGCGCCCGCAATACTTGCGCCATAAGCGACAAACCCCGCCACAATTGACCACACTGCATGTTTCGCTTTGGTACGAAAGATAACGATTAAGCTCATACATAAAATAGCGATGGCAAGCCAAGCAGTCCATTTTGGCATTTGTGGTGGTGCAACAAAGTCGGTTTGACCAAATAGCGAAAAGCCTACTGCAATACCTAAAAATGCGCCAAAATAGAGCTTAAAGAGCAGCATTAAGGCATCCATTACGCGCGCAGTACCAGAAACTAAATGACGTGCAGATAATTCAGCCAGACCAAGTGTTAACGCTAAGCCCGGTATAAATACAATGATGGCGGATAATATAACCATGCGTATATTGATGCCAGGGTCGATGTAAACGCTTATCGCGCACGCTAAGATGGCGGCAACAATAGAAACCACAGCTTCAAGCATATGGGCAACACGTTTCGAACGTTCTGACCACAGCACAAACAAATAAATAACACCGCTAATTAACGTTGACCAAAGTACATCATTCCAACTTGTTCCCATTAGCATGGCAAATGCACCGCCTGACATAACAAATGCAATACCCGTAACAAAGCGGTTGTATGGGTTAGGTAAATTCGCTATTTCATCAAGTGCGTGGTCGGCTTGTTCTAAGGTAATTGTGTAGTCAGTTAGTTTATCGACTAGTTCATCACTGCGTGCAAGCGCGCCTAGGTCTAATTCACCTGGGGCAACACGCGCCGCATGGGTATATTCGTCTTCGTGGCCTTCTGTCCAGATAACAAATGTTAATGCGGTTGGTGTAATTATAAACGACGCTTTTAAGCCTAAAAATGTTGCTAAATTTTCTAGATGAGCTTCTAGTCGGTAAGCAGGTGTACCGAATTTGTGCAGCATTTTACCAAGCTTTACAATAAAGCGGCGTTTTTGCGTAAAACTAGCTGTGTTCAAGGTTTTAAATCTACATATACAGTGATGACTCGCAAATTTTATGTTTTATTTACGGTTTGTCTAGTTTTGTTTATGTTAAATATCAACAATTGTAATAAATCCGGGTCAAGATCAATAAAACATCCATCAATTTATACATATTGATAACAAAGGTAATTTATAAAATAAATTATTAATTTTATGTTAACGTTAAAGTAACATAGATCAAAGCGCAAGGCTGATTGTTATGGAATGACGTGCTGTAATGTGTAACTAATTGGTTAGGTACGGCCTATTAGTATTGTTTGCCGATGTATTAATGTGCGAATAGTATGGTTTGGTATGAAAAGGATATTGAGGTGTAAACGTGAACTGGATAGTCAAACTTGTCATTATAACTGTATGTTTTAGTAATCTTGTGCAGGCGTATGAGAATGTAACAGTCACTATTTATACGGAACACTTTCCGCCATACAACTTTCGAGAGGGCGATAAAATCAAAGGCATTAATCATGATATTGTTGCCCGTGCATGCGAAGTCGCAGGTATAAAGTGCAAATTTAAAATGTATCCTTGGCAGCGTGCCATGGCATTGTCATTATCAAAACGTTTTGCTGGGCTGGTTTCGACTTCCCGATTACCAGACCGCGAAGCACATTTTCAATGGGTTGGGCCATTAGTGTCGAGTCCCGCATGTTTTTACAAGTTAGCTCATCGGAGCGACATTAGCATTGCGTCAAAACAACAGCTTAACCATTACACAGTGGGATTAAACAAAGGCGATGTTTATGAACACGTGCTGCAAAATTGGGGCATGCAAGAAAACGTTAATTACGTTATTTACTCAGAAAAATTTGGCGAAGTTGACGCGTTTAAAAAAGGGAAGTTAGATTTATTTATTGCATCCGCTAATACACTTCAATACCACATAGACAGCGATAGACTCGCATTGCACGAAGTTGAACCTGTATTTGTAATAAGCGATGAGGCATTACTGGGCAATTATTTAGCGCTTAATTTGGCAATGCCGATTGAAATAGTCGAGAAACTACAAAATGCGCTGATTGAATTAAATCAAAGTAACGAAATTCAGTTAATTAAAAAGCGTTATATTCCGACAGCCCAAAGTGTGATTTCAGAATCAGAATTATCGTTAACTAAACGCTGTATTTATGGTTAGATTTTTTAAGTAAAATTCTCAATTTAGTAATCGTGATTTTGCTAACGTTGTAAATCTTCTTCACCTTTGTAAAATCACCTATCTAGTTTTGCACCAGAATCTGACACAACACGTCATCGGTATAACTTTAAGGGAATAATATGTTTAGAGTGGTATACGAATGGAAAGTGCCCGTAGCGCAGCAACAAGCATTTCAAACAATTTGGCGTACAACAACCGAAACGATTCATAGTACGGTAGAGGGCGCGCTGGGTAGTTTTATGCTGCGTTCAAGTGATGATCCTGAAAAAATACTCACAGTTGCTAAGTGGCATTCACGCCAACATTGGCAACAATTTTGGGGTAATTGTAACCCCCATCAAATGCAGAAGATGCGAGCTATAGCCGAGCGCATTTCGGTTGAAACATTTGATGAATTAGAAGATAGAAGCAAGTGATGAGTGTTACTTATCACTGATTCTAAGCCAATAAAACCAAATTGTATTAGACAAAGTGCCCAGGTTCTTAAAAGCGGATCACTTTCAAAAACTTGGGCACTTAAATTATTAATTCAGTTTAGCTAAGTCTAAATTTAGACCCGATCACATTTAATTCATCGGTGAGCGCTTTTAGCTGTAAACTGGCGTCAGCAATGAGTTCTGCGCCTGCGGCGTTTTCAAGTGCTGCATTGTTTATTGCGGTAATGCTTTGGGTTATTTCTTCAGCAGCAATACTTTGTTGCGCAGCCGCCGTTGCAATTGCTTCGGTATTTTGCGTCATCATATCCATATCAGCTAAAACATCGTGCATGGTTGCTTCACTGTTTTTGGCTTTTTCAAATGTGGTATTAGCAAGCTCGGTACTTTGCTCTATCGCAGTAACGGCACATTGTGTATCTGATTGTAATTCGTGAATTATTTTCTCAATATTGGCCGTAGATTGCTGCGTTTTGAAGGCAAGTTGTCTAACTTCATCTGCCACCACGGCAAAGCCGCGGCCTTGTTCACCTGCGCGGGCTGCTTCAATCGCGGCGTTTAGCGCAAGTAAGTTGGTTTGCTCAGTAACGCTTTGAATCACTTCTAGCACCGAGTTTATGCCAATACTTTTTCGTTCTACTTGATTAATAACACTGTTAGCTTGGTTTAACGAGGTTTCTAACTGTTCGATTGCACTGAGTGCCTCATGAATATCACGGTTCGCTTCTTTGCTTTTAAGGCTTGCCAGCTGTGTTTGTTCAGAGCAATCTTTAGCGTTATTTGCCACTTCTTCAATGGTAATGGTCATTTCGTGCATTGCAGCAGATACGCGTTCAATACTAACGTGTTGCTCCTCTAAGCTTGATTTGGCTTGAATACTGGTTGAGCTTGTTTGCGACGCCATGCCTGTTAGTTGTTGGCTTGAAGAGATAATTGAACTAATAATGCTATGTAAACTTTGGTTCATTTTTTTCATTGAGTTAAGCAAACCAAAGGTGTACTGATTGCCAAATTGGTGTGTTAAATCACCATCAGCGATTTTCATCGCCAGTTTATGAATGTCTTTTGGTTCGCCACCAATTGGTTTTAAAATTGAGCGGGTAATAAGTAGTGCAGTAACAACAATACACACTAAGCTAAACAGCGAAATTATTAAAATTGATGATTTTAATGTTGCGGTTGCAGCAAAGGCCTCGGCGGCATCAATTTCTGATATAAGCACCCAGTTTATGTCGGCAAAGTTGATTGGCATATATGCCGATAAGACAGCGTTGTCATTATAGTCTTGAATAATTTCGGTATTACTGATGCCGCTCAGCCCTTTGGTTACAGCAAGCGTGCTAACGCCATTATCGGTTATATTACCAGCGAAACTCGCTTTAACGCTGCGGCCAACGGGGTCTAAAAATGAGTCAGAGCGCATGCGATGATCTTGCCCAACAATATACGACTCACCAGTTTCACCCATACCTGCGCGTTGCTGCATTAACGTGTTAATTTTGGTGATTGATAGTTGTAACGCAATCACACCTTTAATTTCGCCGTTTTGTCTAATTGGCTGTGCGATAAAAGCAGCGGGCTCATTGTTACTCGGTGCGTAGGCCGAAAAATCGATAATATTAAAGCTCTGGTTTAGCATTGTTTTGTTAAACAGGCTTGCCAAGCCAGATTGCGCATAAGGGCCATCAAGCAAATTTGTTTGATAGTCTGATTCTTTTGTAACGCTGTAAAAAATATCACCATTTAAATCAATTAAGAATAAATCGTAATACTGATTGGTTTCGATAAAGCGCTTAAAGTAGTCTTGCTTTTGCTCAGCTAATTCTGCGTTTGTTACATCATCCATGTTGGTCCATGACGATGCAATTAACGATAAATCGGCTTTACTTTGGGCAAAGTAATTACGTATTTCCGTCGCTTTGATGTTTTTGATTGACGTTAATTGATTAAATGCTTGTTGTTCAAGTGCATTATTAGAAATTGTAATTGCGATAAGAGTAATTATAAACACTGGCACTAATGCCTGTGCTAAAAACGAAAATAACAGTTTTTGCTTAAGATTCATACGGTTTGAAACGATTTAGAGTAAAGTAAGTACAATATGTTACATTGTAATATAACTGTCATATAATGAGAATTGTTACTCTTTGTAAATGGGCAATAATGTTAAATTATTAATAATGCTCTTTTTATGTATATCGTTTTTTATTCGTCGTTATGTCGCGATTTGTTTTTTTCAGTGATCCATTGCGACATATATTTTGTGCTCGCATGCATATGATGTTTAAGCATTTGTCCGGTAAAGTTATTCAAACGATGTTGTTCTAAATCATTACGTAGCGAATTGATTTTTTCAATTAAGTCGCAAGCTAGCGGTGCTTTAGCAAATTTTTCAATCAGCTTGTTATGGCACAAAGATGATTTTTGTTGCCACAGTGCACTATTCGAATATAAATTTACGGCATCAGTAACAATATTTTCAGCGTGCTCACTCACAAGACCGGGCCAGTTTTCACTGTCGAACATGCCTTCAATACCAATTGGGGTTGTGATAGAAGGGGTTTGACACACCATGGCATCTAAAAACTTTCCTTTTATACCAGCACCAAAACGCAGTGGACTTAACATCACTTTGGCATTTTTTATTACTTCATAGGCGTCATCGCACCAGCCTTTTACAATAAAACCGGTTTTTTCATTAGAAATAGCCGTGGCTTTTGGTGGTGGATACGAACCATAGATATGTAGTTCTGCGGTTGGAAGTTGTTTACGGATCTGTGGCCAAATTTGCTGCAAAAATAACACACTATCCCAGTTTGGTGCGTGGCGAAAATTACCTATGGTGACAAAGTGCTGGCGCTCTTGAAAGCTTGGGTTCTCTGACAACTTATCGGTATCAAACATAAAAGGCAGATGATGCAATAAACTTGGCTCAAGCTTATATTGTGCTTGCAACAAGTTCATTTCATAGTCTGAAATAATAAGTGATAAATCACAGCGCAAAATGGCCGCAATTTCACGCTTTGCCAGATCAGATGACCAGTCTTGTGTTGTTAATGCGCGTCCCGCTTTGTGTGCTAAATGGCGTGCGTTTCTAACGCTCTGTAAATCTTCCGTATCAAGGATTTTCAACGCGTTAGGGCAGTATGTATCGACACGCCAGCCAAATTGTTCTTCCATCATAAAGCGGTCAAACATCACAATATCTGGGTTAAAAGCCGCAATATAGTCGTTAAAACTGTCACAATTTAGGGTAATTTCAGCGCTTGAAACGTGAATGCTGTTAAGGTCAAACATATGTGGCGTTTTTTGCGCAGGTGAGGCAAATTCTACCTGCCAGCCTTGCTCTAAAAATGTGTGCATAATCGACAAAATATGGCTGCCTGCAGCTGATGATTTAGGTTCCGGCCACACATAACCAATAACAAGAACTTTCACGGTGTTTCTCAACAAAAATATAATCGGCGCATTTTATCGTAAATTTAACGCAATTGCTTGAGTAAGCTAATTATAATCAATAGTCTTGAAGTCGTTTTACGATTCAAATGATTGAATGGTAATCAATTAAAATAAAAAGTAAGGAAGGGAAGGCTAAAGTAGGCTGCAAAATTAAGCTTATATCACTTCTCGTTTGCTTGAATAATAAAATCACTACCAAGGAACAGTAATGAAACTACTTAAATTATTGGTTGTTGCTGGTGTGTTTTGTGGTTCGTTTGCTCATGCTAATGAGCAAGATAGCTATCAAACACCAAGTAAAGCATTAGCCGATTTAGTTGATGCGAAACTAGCGCCAACAACGCGATTATCGCCCGATAATCAATGGATGGCGTTTTTGGAGCGTCAACGTATTGCAACACTGCAAGAGCTTGCTAAACCAGAACTTAAACTTGCAGGTATTAAGTTAAATCCTAAAAACTTCTCGCGAGCGCGACCTCGTTCAAAGTATCTGTCTATTACGTTTAAACACTTAGAAAATGGTCAAAACTTTACGGTTAAAGGCTTGCCAGAGGGACGTATTTTATCACCATCGTGGTCTCCCGACAGTCAACATCTTGCATTTTTTATTGAGCAAGCGCATACGGCACAGTTATACCTTTTTAATATTTCAGAGCGCCGTTTGATCGCTGTTGATAACGCACCGCTTAATTCGGTGATTACGTCACGCCCCTATACTTGGTTACCTAATAGTGAGGGGTTATTAATTAACCTTGCCGCGAATGCCAATAACCAAGCTCCGTCAGCAGAAAATGCGTCGATTGTACCCGTTATATCGCAAACAAGTGGCGAAAAAGCACCAGTACGTACATA
This sequence comes from Pseudoalteromonas sp. XMcav1-K, assembly GCF_044005875.1. Classification (NCBI taxonomy): domain Bacteria; kingdom Pseudomonadati; phylum Pseudomonadota; class Gammaproteobacteria; order Alteromonadales; family Pseudoalteromonadaceae; genus Pseudoalteromonas; species Pseudoalteromonas sp. XMcav1-K. Next base: position 78,674 of record NZ_JBIPJE010000024.1, read on the forward strand.
TCAAAATTTACTGCAAACACCACACGATAAGGCACTTTTTTCGTTTTATGGCTTAGGCCAGTTAGCTAAAGTGTCGCTTAGCGGTAATGTTACAAAGTTGGCAAAGCCGGGCGTTATTCGCTCTTTTGTACCTTCGCCTAACAGTGACTACATTTTACTTGGGCAAATAGAAGTACCGTTTTCTTATTTAGTGCCTTATTCACGTTTTGCAACTAACTGGCAAGTAATCGATACAAAAGGAAAGCCTGTAGCAAGTGTTGAAAAACAAACGCTTGCCGAAAATATTCCGCAAGGCTTTGACAGTGTAAGAACAGATCGCCGTAGTTTTTCATGGCGTGCTGATAAACCAGCAACGCTAGTATGGGCACAGGCGCAAGATAACGGCTCAATGAAAACTGACGTGCCATTTCATGACTTCGTTTATAGTTGGAAAGCACCGTTTAACAGTGAACCAAAGCTCTTTGCAAAAGTTGAGCGCCGTTTTGCTGGCATTGAATGGGCGAATGATAATGTTGCTATGTTGAGTGACTGGCGTTTTAGCGACAGAAAGATTCGCACGCAAATTATCAATCCAGAAAACCCTGACGGCCCGCGCGTACTGTTTAATGAACGCTCGTATAACGACGCGTATAACGACCCTGGTAACTTTGTTTACGAACAAACCGAGTTTGGTACGCGCGCGGTGAAAGTGGTTGGCGAGCGATACATGATGCTAACTGGTACTGGCGCATCAGAAAAAGGCAATATTCCGTTTTTAGACCAGTTTGATATTAAAACAGCATCGTCAAAGCGTGTTTGGCAAAGCGAAGCGCCATACTATGAACGTGTGCGTGCGGTGCTTGATGACGCAGGTGAAAAACTGATTACACTTCGTGAATCTAAAACAGAGCAACCGAATTTTTACATTCGTGACTTAAAACAAAATACGCTGACGCAATTTACCGAATTCGCTCACCCTTACCCAGACTTTAAAAACATTAAAAAAGAGCAAATTAGCTATACCCGTGATGATGGTGTGGAACTTAGTGGCACTTTGTATTTACCTGCAGATTACAAAGGCGGCAAAGTGCCTGTGTTGATGTGGGCTTACCCGCTTGAATACAAAGATAAAGCAGTTGCATCACAAGTACGTGATTCACCATATGAATTCACCTATATTGGCTATTGGGGACCGATGCCGTATTTAGCTAAAGGCATTGCGGTATTTGATGATCCAAAAATGCCGATTGTCGGTGTTGATGGCAGTGAGCCTAATGATACTTTTAGAACGCAATTAGTGAGCAGTGCACAGGCTGCGGTTGATACGCTGGTTGAAAAAGGCGTAGCCGATGAATCACGCATAGCCATTGCGGGTCACTCGTATGGTGCATTTATGGTAGCGAATTTGTTAGCTCACAGTGACCTATTCAAAACCGGTATTGCGCGAAGTGGCGCATATAATCGTACATTAACACCGTTTGGTTTCCAGGGTGAAGAACGTGATTTTTGGCAGGGACAAGCCGTGTATTCAGCAATGTCACCGTTTTTCCATGCGGAAAAAATTAATGAGCCTATGTTAATGATCCATGGTAAAGACGATCCAAACTCTGGTACTTATCCAATGCAGTCTGAGCGTATGTATAATGCGCTTAAAGGCTTAGGTAAAGAAGCAAGATTGGTAATGTTACCATATGAAGGCCATGGCTATCGTGCAAGAGAGAGTATTTTGCACGTGCTTTGGGAGCAAGAGCAGTGGCTTGAGCAACATTTATTGAGTAAATAGACTCAATAGCGCTTAGCAAATGTCAGAATCGCCAGCATTTAGTGCTGGCGATTTTTTATTGTTATTTTAGCAATATTTCGTTTTAAAACATATAACATTGATAATTTTGGTCTATGCTTTTTATACCCAAAACCAAAATAACAATTCATGAAGCTTTCAGATATCAGCATTCGCAATGCACTTATTGCCACCATCACACTTGCACTTGTTTTAAGTACACTTTTCTCAACGCTTTTTAGCAGTAATCAATTTAATTCTGTGTTCGATGAGTTTAACGAGCAGGAATATTTTCCGGCGTTACTTGGCAAAGTAGAAGCCAGTATTCGTGCTGAACTTAATACGCCCATCGCGTTATCGAAAGCACTTGCGCAAAATGACTTTTTAATTGATTGGGCGTTAAAAGGCGAAAAAAACGATGAATGGCCCCGCATTCAACAGTATTTTGCCAATGTTAAAAATACCAATGACGCAGCCGTTGTGTTTTGGGTATCGCAGCAAAGCTTAAACTACTATCAAAACGATGGCATTTTAAAAACGCTATCGGCAAGTAGTGATCGCGACAGTTGGTTTTTTCAGTTTATGCGCTCGTCAAATACCCAACAAGTGGCTGTTGATGTAGACGAGCAGTCAAAACGCTTAACCGCCTTTATTAATGTAAAAGTGAACGCTAATGGGCAAGATTTAGGTCTCACTGGTCTAGGTTACGACATCAGTAAAATTATCGATATTGTAAACCAGAATAAAATTGGCAAAACAGGGTATGTATTTTTATTGCGCCCAGATGGCAAAATTGCTGCACACCCAAACCAAGCGTTTGTGGGTAAAGATTATCAAGCTATCAACAAATACTCACCATTATCAGCGCTACTGTCTCATTCAGCTTCACAGCAAACGCAATTAGAAAAAATTAAACTTGATAACGAAACCTATTTTGCAGCTACGCAAAATTTAGAAGACATCGGTTGGCAGTTGGTTGCATTGATGCCAACCAGTGAAATGAGCAGCAAAATATCCAAAGCGATGATGTTAACAATTGCCGTGAATAGCGTAATCGCGGGTGTGTTTATTGTGCTTATGGTGTGGATTGCTAATCGCGTGTCTCGCAGTATTGCAAGTATTGGTAGCAAACTGCTTGAAATGGGTAATCAAGGCGGCGATTTAACCATGCGTTTGGATGATTCACGTCAAGATGAACTCGGTGACTTAGCGCGAGGGTTTAATGCGGTTATTGCCAACAATCAAAAAATGGTGATTAAACTTAAAGACATCGAATTGCAAATGGCGCAAGACATTCAAGCCCTAGTCGATTCGTTCGATCAAGTGACGAGCCTTTCATCAAATCAAGATGCACTAAGTGAACAAGTGGCATCGGCTATTACTGAAATGGGCACTACGGTTTCTGAGGTGTCAAACCTTGCACTTGATACTGCTAACACCAGCGAAGACGCCGTAAGTGATACGAAACAAAGTATCGAACAAATGCAGTCAAGTACATTGGCGATGAACCAGTTAACCCAGGTTATGGGCGAAGCGTATCAAAATATTCAAGAACTTGCAGGGCAGGCAGAGTCGATTAATTCAATTGTTGATGTGATTAACGCTATTTCAGAACAAACTAATTTACTTGCACTTAATGCAGCGATTGAAGCCGCGCGAGCAGGCGAACAAGGACGTGGATTTGCGGTGGTTGCTGACGAAGTAAGAACGCTTGCGAGTAAAACGCAAAGCTCGACGCAAGAAATTCGCGGACAAATTGATCAATTCCAACGTTCAACCGAAATTGTGCTCAATGCTATGGCACAAGGCAATGAAACCACCAGTAAAGTAAGTGAAACGTCGGCGCAATCGGCAGAAATTTTAACCACAATTGACCGCAGTATTACCGCGGTAAAAGATATGAACCAGCAAATCGCCACAGCGACAGAAGAACAAAACGTGGTGGTGCAACATATTAATGAGTCGGCAGTACAAATTGCTGACTTATCGAAGCAGTTCAATGATATAGCGGTTGCAGATCAACAACAGCTGAAACGCTTAAATCATTTAGCAAGTGAGCTGTCATCACTTATTTCAGAATTTACGGTATAAAGTAAAAATAAACGGGCTGCCCTGAAATAACGTTTGTTCAGGGTAGTGATTTTTGGCGCTTCATCTATACCAATTCATTCAATTATAAAAGGTGCATTGAGGCGATTATTGTATTAACCGCCGTTAACTTTGTTGATGTCGAATAACCCTAAAACTCTAATAGTGCTTTGTTTGTACGTTACTTATTCGGCGTGATAAGTCATCACATTGTTGCGTAAATTAACATTAACCGCTCGAAATCTTGTACCAATTATAATAAACTTCAAACCTATTTGCCTGGCAATTGATGCCAAGTGTTACTAATTATCAAACAGATAGCAGTAGTATGATAAAACGTCTCAATATCAGTATTCGCAATGCGTTAATCCTTACCATTACGTTTGCATTAGTGTTAAGCACCTTGTTGTCCACGCTATTTAGCAGTGCACAATTTAACCGAGTTTTCGAACAATTTAACGATCAAGCATATTTTCCTGCTTTGCTGGGTAAAGTTGAAGCAAGTATTCGTGCAGAACTAAACACCCCACTTGCACTAGCGAAAGGCATGGAACAAAACAGCTTTTTGATGAAATGGGTTGAAGAGGGTGAAAACGCTGAGCAATGGCCTGAAATTCAAGATTACTTCGAGCATATAAAAATTGAAAACAATGCGGCAGTCGTCTTTTTAGTATCAAGTGTGACAGGCAAGTACTACCAAAATGATGGCATTTTAAAAACCATCTCAACAACCGATCCGCGAGATGCATGGTTTTATGCCTTTATGCAAAAGCCAATTGAGCAACAACTTGCGGTAGCTGTTCACCAAGAAACGAAAAAGCTGATTGCGTATACGAACGTTAAAGTTAACTTAAACGGTAAAGACTATGGTTTAACGGGTCTTGGCTACGATATTAGCCGTATTACCGATATCATTAAAAACAATAAGATTGGTGAAGCTGGCTATGTATTTTTGATTAAGGATGATAACACCTTCGCAGCACATCCCAATGAACAATTAGTTGGTTCTGATTTTAATAAAATTGAAAAATACCAACCACTTAAGCAGCTTATTAATCAGTCTAAACAGCTTGAAAGTGCGCAAATCGGCACCCTTGACCTAATGGGTGAACAGCATTACGTGGCAAGTCAGTCACTTGAAGGTACGGGTTTAACGTTAGTGGCGCTATTGCCTAGTGCAGAACTGAGTGACCAAATTACTAGCGCGCTATTTAAAACTGTGGCAGTAAGTTTGGTGATTGCGATTGGTTTTATCGTTGTGATGGTGTTGTTGGCCAATCGTATTTCGAAAAATATCTCAGGTATTTCAGATAAACTACTCGCCATGGCACAGCAAGATGGTGATTTAACGGTACGACTTGATGACAGTCGACATGATGAATTGGGTACTTTAGCTAAAGGATTTAATGCGGTAATTGAAAACAATCAACGTATGATCACACGCCTTAAAGATATTGAAACTCAGCTTGCAAACGATATTCAGGTACTGGTTAAATCGTTCGAGCGAGTTACCGATTTGGCGTTCCAACAAGACGGTTTAAGTGAGCAAGTAGCCTCTGCCATTACTGAAATGGGCACAACAGTGGCAGAAGTATCGCACCTTGCCCTTGATACAGCGAAAAGCAGTGAGCACGCAGTAGATAACACTAAACAAAGCATTAGCCAAGTTGAATCAAATGCCAGTGCAATGAAAGCATTAACGAGCGTAATTGAAAAAGCGCATCAGGATATTCAACAATTGGCGAACCAAGCGGAATCGATTAACTCGATTGTTGATGTGATCAATGCTATTTCAGAGCAAACAAATTTGCTTGCGCTTAATGCCGCAATTGAAGCGGCGCGTGCTGGAGAGCAGGGGCGCGGCTTTGCGGTGGTCGCTGATGAAGTGCGAACACTAGCAAGCAAAACACAAGGTTCAACCCAGCAAATCCGCAGTCAAATTGAGCAGTTTCAACAATCAACCGAAACCGTACTGTCAGCAATGGCACAGGGTTTTGAAACGACAAAAGCGGTGAGTGAAAGCTCGGTTGAATCAAGCCAAACGCTTAACTTAATTGATGCGCGTATCACAGAAGTAAAAGACATGAACCAGCAAATTGCCACCGCGACAGAAGAGCAAAATCATGTGGTTCAACATATTAATGAGTCGGCAGTAGAAATCGCCGATTTATCTCGCCAATTCCATGGCATCGCGATGAAAGATACCGAGCAATTAAAGCAATTGAATGCACTGTCACATGAGCTATCTGAATTGATATCACGCTTTAAAGTGTGATATCAATTTATGTAACCTGTAGACCTTTCTAACAAGCTTAATAATTTGCTAACAATACGTAAATTTTACTGTGTAGAACAACTACATAAATAAAACGTTGCCTTGTTAGCATTTATTTAGCCTGTTAACACTGAGGTGCTTTGCAAATTCCAACCGTTAACATGCTTGAAATTCAATTAAACAGTTTTGTACGACGTATCGCGCAAGCGAATGAGTTAAAAGCGCTGATTAAGGCTTCTGGCGCAAAATTAACGCGAAAAGGGCGGTCTCGAAACTGGCGACTGCAAGGCGATTGGCCTCAGTTTGCGCTAATTATTGAATTGGCAGAAACGCAAAATGAGCCGAGTTGGTTATGGGTGATTACCCAACTAAAAAGTGTAAAGCCAAAAGCAAGCGCAAGTGAGCTAATTGAGATTGTAAGGCGAAACCCAACGATTACCCTTACGCAACTAATGGCAAAAACCGATTGCACCCTACTTGAAGGGCGACAGGCACTCGACAGTTTAGCATTTGATTAAATGTAGTAGCGCATATTTGATCTTGCAGTTTCGATAAATAGGTTTGAACTTCACCTGACAGGCTGCCATGAGCGAAAAGTAGGCGTAGAAGTAACTTTTCAATTCCCGTGAGAACTATTGAATAGTTTTCTCCATGACATTGGCGTTGTATCAAATCTTTTATTGAAATGCTTACGAAACACTTGTTCAGAGCTAAAGCCAGTTCTCTCTGATATTTTGGTGACAGAAAAGTGGGTGGATTCTAATAATTCTAAGCTTTTGTTAAGCCTAAGATTAATCAACCAAGATGTAAAACTGATCCCATTGGATGATTTAAAATTTCGACTGAAACTACGAGTGCTCATCATGCAGAAGGTAGCTGCACTTTCTAAAGTATGATTGTATGTAATGTTTTGTATAACAAAACTTATCAACGTTGCAATTCGCTCATCTCTTGGCTTTTCTATGGTTGGATTCTCTATATATTGTTTTTGTCCGCCATTACGTTCTGGAGATGAAACCATTACTCTGGCAATTTTGTTCGCTGTTTTAACCCCGTAGTAGTGCCTTACAATATAAAGGCAGCAATCGATAGCTGCAGCACTTCCAGCAGACGTGATTATGTTATTTTCAGCTAAATATAGGGGGTTAATATCACAAGAGGTGTGAGGAAATTTTGTTTTAAAATCATCTCCGTATTTCCAATGAGTTGTTGCTTTCTTGCCTTTCAGTAGTCCGCTATACGCTAGTGCATAAGCTCCTAGGCACAAACCAACGATTAACTTTTTATTATTGTGTGCGTCGACGAGCAGTTCTATCAAATGTGGACTCGGATGCTTTTCAGGTTGCCAGCTTGGAATAATGATTATATCTGCTTCATGAATAATAGAGGGGTCGTTTTCAATATCTATGCCTAACCCATTTGAAGAGTTTATTTTTCCGTTTGTTTCTGAACAGACTCGAACATTAAACAATCTTTTTTCTTCGAGTACAGCGTCTGCAAAAATAGCTATTGGCACTGAAAGGTGGAATAAGCTAATTCCTTCAAAAGCAACAATGACGACTTCTTTCATGTAATTTTGGCCAGATAGTAATATTTAATGCCATTATAGCCATATCGTATAATATTCATACCAATATAATGAATGCACTAATTTAATTATTGAAGGGTGAAACATGGCAATCGTTACTAGTTTTAAACTTGTTGATGAAATTTTAGAGCAGTTTCGTGATGTAATTAACAAAGATTTTGACGGCTATAGAAATCACATAACCAGAATGCTTAATTATTGTCATTTCTTATTGCCAAATATTTCAGAGGAAGAAAGTAAGAAAATTCAAATAGCCGCAGTTTTCCATGATATTGCACTGTGGACTCACGACAGAGTAGATTACCTTGTTCCATCGTATCAAGACTGTCATCAGTGGTTAGAAAAGCAAGGTCTTGATGACTGGAAAGAAGAAATTCAAATTATCATTGATATGCACCATTTGATTACTGAATATAAAGGCCCTTACAACGAATTTGCAGAAGTGTTTAGAAAAGCAGATCTGGTTGACTTCTCATTAGGCTTTATAAAAAACGGCGTAGATAAATCCTTTATTAAGGAAGTGAAACAGGCTATTCCTAATGCAAACTTTCACAAGACGTTAATTCGCTTTACTTTCATTCAGATAGGCCGAAACCCATTGAATCCGTTGCCGATGATGCGAATTAAAAATATCTATAAAAATTAGTATTGAAAGTCCGTAGTTGGCACTTTACTTATAGTACTGCAAATAGAGATTTTTGAGAGTTATCAAAAGCGGTCTTATTTCAGACCGCATAAAATGCAGAATCTACTTTTCTATATCTAGCTCATATCTGCCATACCCGCTTAATGAGTAAACAAGAAAATAATAAGACCCTTGATCAACATTAACATAAATTGTTTCGTTAGAACTGGTGTTTGTTGAACTTGAAGTCAGAGCCCAGCTACCGGTAAGGCTGTTCCATTTATACAAATACAAATTGAAGTTAGCTGAACTAGGGCCTTTTAGGGTAGCTCTTAAATTGCCGCCCTCAAATTCAAAGTAATTGCCATTTATTTGAATATCAGAATCACCGTTACCACTTAGTTGTCCCCTGTAGGTTTCAACATTTGTCGGTGGAATATAATTAGAATACAGTGTGTTAGCTGCGTTGATATCATTTTCAGAAAGATAGTTACCAAATCCCATATAACTCGTATCAACACCTGAAACTAACGGTGTTATAGTGTTATATCCATTTTTAGTGAATGCATTAGCAGGATAATGCATAATAGAATAATAGTCATAATTACCCCTGCCAGTGCTGTCACTAATGCTTTTCTGCTGAAAATTATATTCCATTCCATTTATTATATTTTGATAGTTGATCTGAACATAACTATCTCGGTCAGGCCTTGTATGTTCATGAAAAAATCCAACAGCATGGCCAAGTTCATGGAGTGCAGCGTGCAGACCACATAACTCACTAAGCGTTACTTTTTGTTTCCCGCCAACTCTACCAACCCATGAAGAGCAAGATCTACCGCCAGATACTGATATGTAATCATATTCATTTGTTCGGGGAACAAACTTCAAATTAGTCTTAGTATTCCATTGCTGAATTGCACTTATTACAGCCTGTTTCGCATAAGGGCCTAAGCTAGAATCAAAGACATAAGGAACAACGCCGTTCCTCCATAATTTACCCGTTGATGGATATACAGTATGTGCTTGCGTACCTATCCAGTCTCTTTTCAGGTCATTGTCATCTTCTTCTTTATATATTTTAAGACCATAAGTTTGAAGGTCATCGACACTACCCAAGATCATATCACCCAGATATGCTAGGCCATCTACGTCAACAACTGTGATTTTATCCCCATCAGAAGTATATATATCTATAAGTTCACGATTCTCACTATTGAACCCCCAAATACTATCCTGATTTAAAATTTCAGGGGGAGTCTTTTTTAGATTTTGTTTATTCTTTAGTTCGAGTGCATGCATGAATGTTGATGTTGATAAAAAAACAGATGCTAACAGCATGAATTTAATTTTCATTTTTTTCCCTATCAGATTATGTATATAAATTTTTAAAATAGTTGCGTGAGTCATTCAGATAAAAACTCCCCATGATTTAACACATTATTGTTTTGACGTTTATAGCTAATCCTCCTTCTGACGTTTCCTTGTATTTAGAATTCATATCTGTTCCCGTTTCATACATCGTTTTAATAACATCGTCTAACGAGACCTTTGATTCATTGGGTGAGTACACAGCCATTCGTGCTGCGTTAAGAGCTTTGACGGCTCCCATCGCATTTCTTTCAATGCATGGTATTTGCACTAACCCTTGAACAGGGTCACAAGTCATTCCAAGATGGTGTTCCATGGCTATTTCTGCAGCATTTTCAATTGAAGCTATACTTCCACCTAAAATATGAGCTAACGCTCCTGCAGCCATAGAAGAGGCAACACCAACTTCACCTTGACACCCAACTTCAGCCCCAGAAATTGAAGCGTTTTTCTTGTAAATATTTGCGATGGTATTTGCGATTAGAAAAAACTCCGCAGCTACTTTTGGGGTTATAGGCTTGATGTAAAAATTTACATAACTGAGGATTGACGGTATGACACCTGCGGCGCCATTAGTTGGGGCTGTAATTATTTTGTTACCAGCTGCATTCTCCTCATTTACTGACATTGCACATAAATTCAGAAAATCTAATTCACTTAAAGATCTATCATTGGAGTCGAGAAGATGTTTGAGCTTCAAATATAGTGATGGTGCTCTTCTTTTTACTTTTAGATTACCTGGCAAAATACTATCAGAGGACAGGAAACCTGCCTCAATACAGCTTTGCATTTCAGTCCAAAGTTGATAACACTCTTGGTCAATATTGTCTGTAAATTGCTCTTCAACTTTTCTAGCAAAAGTAGATAAATTCCAAGATTTTTCATTACAAAATTTTTTTATATCGCTAAACGTTTTGATATTCTTAAATGGCCCTTCATGATGATGCAAAGAGTTAATTTCATTCTCACAAACAACAAAACCGCCGCCAATTGAGTAATAAATTCGTGTCATCTCTTCGCTTTTATTTTCAAAACTTGCTGTTATTTTTATCCCATTAGGATGACCAGAAAGTTCAACTCTAGGGTTGTAATGAATATTGTCATTCGGATAAAACCTTATAGATTTACTTCCGTTCAAAAGGAGTACACCAGAGGCATTAACTAAATCAGCCTTCACTTTAGCTAAAACGATATCGATCGTTTCCGGAATGAAGCCCATTAATCCATAAATAATTGCAGTCCCAGTGCCATGCCCTATACCAGTGCTCGCAAGCGAACCATATAAATCAATGTTTATTTCATTAACGGTGTCTAATAATGATTTTTCAATCAGTTCATTACAAAATGAATTAACCGCTCTAGTAGGTCCAACAGTATGAGAGCTCGAAGGTCCAAAACCTCTAGAAAAGATTTCAAATATGCTGTTCATTTAAATCGCTAGTTGTTTAATTAGGTACATTTTTATATCAATCAAACACAGCTAAGGGCATAAAATTAGTCTCTATAAATGTCTCTTGAATATCTTATGAATATCAATAGTTAAAAATATCAATCAGTTAAGATAAACTCGATTTCGTAGACAGGTTTCTTAAATTGAAGCATCATTGGTCTATAAACTTATTAATTTAACAGAGGGTATTAATGCCGAAGTATTTAATAGGCTCATTTCTGGTGGATAAAGATTTACAAAGCGTTCACTTCGAGAACACTGAGTTATGCCTGAGTCAAAATAAATGTTTTGAGGTATTGTGTATCCTTATTAAGAACTATCATCGATATGTTTCAAGAGAGGAGTTAATTGAACAAGTTTGGCAAGGTAACTTTTATGTCGGTGAAAAAGGAGTCACTAATACAATATGGCTACTAAGGAAAGCATTTAGTGAATTTGATAATACAGAGTATATTTCAACTAAGCGTGGTTTAGGGTACCGCCTAGTTGTAGAACCAAAAGTCATAAGCGAAAAAAACAAAAAAGTTACATTTTTCGCAATTACCATGCTAACTCTTGTCTCCACTGTATCTTTGGCTTATTTTTCTCATAAAATCTTATTTGTTGATGATTCTCAACCAAAGATAATTAACGTAATTGCGAAACTAAACGGAAAAGTTGGAGAGGTGGAATTTTCTCCAAACATAAATTGGCTTACTTTTGCATGGAAAAAGCCTGGAGAAAGAAATGAAATTTATGCTCTGGATTTAAAATCAACAAATATACTACGAAAAGTTACGGATGGGCCTGGTGAAAAGCATAGTCCTGCTTGGATTGATAGTGGTAAAGGTATTGCTTATATAGACATTGAAAATGAAAACTGTGTAATTAAAACTAAAGAGTTATCTGCAACCCAAACATCCTCAATTGATTACTGTTCGCCTGATATCAATACTTATGTGTCCTCGAATTCAACAGGTAATAAGTTGATTTATAACAAAGTTGATGAAAAAAGCGGCAAAAGTAGAGTGTTTATTAAAGAATTAAATAGTGCAAAAGCGCCATTTATGATCAGATGTAATTCAGAAAATTGTAACTACGAAGATAAATTTGCAGTTTTTTCATTAAATGATGAGTTTGTCTTTTTAGAGAGAAGGTATAATTTAACATCAGAGCAAATTGTATCTGTTCACTTATCTAGTGGTAAAGAAGTGGTTTTGACACATTCAGAGAGTGATTTAAAGGGTATAACTTACCACATAGACGACAATATTTATTTTAGTTCAGAAAAATCAGGTAAGTATTTAGGCTACAAAGTAATTGCGAGTGGCGGAGAACCTGAAAGTTTGGGCATTGAAAATTTTTCTGCTCCAAGCTCTAGCAGAGTTGAAAATGAGATTTTCTTTACACACAAAAAAATTCATAAGTATGTTTCATTTATCAACTTAGAACATTCTAACCCTATCAAAGAAACGTTACTTAACTCCGATGTATCACAATATGAGGGACACTACTCAAGTGCAACTAAAAAATTGGCTTTTATTTCGGGTAAAAGTGGTTATAACGAAATTTGGATAAGTGAAATGGATGGAGGCAAAGAAGAGCAGTTAACGTTTTTAGAAAGTGATATAAGATCTTTAAGCTGGTCTCCAAATGGCGAGAAAATCGCATTTTTAGTTCAAGCACAGAACTCTAAAATAAACAAAATAATGATTTTTAACTTGAATACAGGCTTAATTAATGAGTTTAAAAATACAAATGTTTCGTATGGTATTCCGAGTTGGTCAGAAGATGGACGCAATTTAATTGTAAGTTCAACCAGTCTAAAAAGAACTCAACTGGAAAGCCTCTCTCTAGTTGACAATAAGATAGATACTTTGAGTGAGCAACCAGTTGTTAAAGCACAATATCTAAATAACAACACAATTATTTTTTCATCATATGATGATCATCAGTTGTGGTTAGCAAAAATCAACAATAATGGAAGTCTTGATAATTCGATACCTTTATTAAAAAGTGATGGACTTGCGAGTCACTTTAGCTGGTATGCTACAGAAGAAGGGATATATTATTTAATACTTGCTAAACACTCAATTGACGTTAAATATCACTCTTTCCATGCAGGTAAGTCTAGATATATTACTTCTTTGCCAAAGGGTTCTGTAGATTTGTTTAGTAATATTAGCTATTCACAAGAGTTTAACAGGCTCATCCTAACATCCATAAGAGAAGAGTTTACCGAAATTGGTAAAATAGCACTCTAAAACACTTAATTTCTTTGGTTCATTTTTATTTAAAGCTATTAAATGTGATCGTAAGAATATATTTGTGTTAGATGAAGAAAACTTCCAACGGCCGAGCTTGGCACAAATCAGCTATTCACCGTCAGGTTTGATTAAGGTCTATAAATCAAATCTGGCAGATCGAGTTAAGACTTATTCAGATTAAACGACTTTTTGACTCGACGACAAAGCGTATTCAATGCCTTCTAGTGCTTCGCTATACGCTTCTTTATCGTTGTACTTCAACGCTTTTTCAAAGTAATCTGCGGCTTCTTCAATCGAATGATATTTAAACATAGCCGCCGCACCACGCAGTTTATGTAACGCTTGTTGTAAATCTTCCCAGCTTTCGTTGCTGTAAAGCGATTTTATTGCGGCTTTTTCGCGTTCAAGCCCTGCTGCGAAATTAGCAGCAAGATCACCCGTGTCAACTGTATTTGAAATATTAATTGCTTTGTGACTGCGAGATTTGCTGTCATAGCTAACGTATTTTCTAAGTGTCGAGATAAAGTTTTCTTGTTCGAGCGGCTTTTTAATGTGATCAGCAAAGCCCTGCTCAAGATAGCTCAATACTTCGTGTTGCATGGTATTTGCCGTAATGGCGACAATTGGCTGGGTAAACCCTGAACCTTGAAGTTGCTTTAATGCGCCTATGCCATCTAATATCGGCATTTGAATATCTAGCAGTACTAAATCAAAGCGTCCGTGTTTGCATTCTTCAACTGCTTGCGCACCGTTTTCCACTGCAACCACTTCCAAACCCAAATGTCGCAACAAACGTACAATTAATTCGCGGTTATCATCATGATCTTCTGCAATCAATACGCGGCCTTCAAAAATGGCTTTGTCATCGCGTTGCGCAACGGTAATCGGTTTCGCGACTTTACTTTTCTCAACATTTAAATGAAGTGTAAATTCGCTGCCTTTGTGCACTTCACTGGTGACAGAGATTGAACCGCTCATTAAATTGGCGAGTTGTTCTGATAGGCATAAACCTAATCCTGAGCCACCAAATCTGCGGGTAATACTACTGTCGCCTTGGGTAAAGCTATCGAATATCTCTTCAAGCTGTTGCTCTTCCATACCAATGCCCGTGTCAATAACGTTAAACCGTATGCCAGTAAACGTTTCACGAATTGATAAGGTAACACTGCCTTTGTCGGTAAACTTAACGGCGTTAGAGCATAGGTTGAGTAATATTTGTTTTAACCTGAATTGATCGGCTTTAATTGCAAAGTCATCGTCAAGGGCATTAATAATGTAAAAATCGATATTCTTTTTATTGGCCAATGTGGTAAACATAGTGCCAATTTCTTCAATCAGGCCACTCACATTAAATGTACTGATATCCAGTTCTAATTTGTTTTCTTCGATACGACTGATATCGAGAATATCATTGATTAAATCAAGTAAATGCTTGCCGTTGTTATTTATGATCGCCAGATCTTTATTAAAGTTACGCAGATCATAATGGGCATTACTCATCGCCTCTGAATGACCAATAATTGCGGTGAGCGGGGTGCGTATTTCATGGCTCATATTCGCAAGAAATTTAGATTTAACCAAGCTTGCTTGGCGTAAATCTTCGCTGGTTTTTTGCAGTTCTTGCGTGCGTTGCGTCACGATAACTTCGAGCTGCTTCTTTGCTTTACGCTCGTGGGCACGGCGCTGGGCTGCAACTATCAACAAAATGCTTAAAAGACCTGCAACGATAAAAAATATGCGCTGTTGCTTTGATTTCTCTATTGCGAGTTTTTGAATTTGTTTTTCTTTTTCAAGTTCGGTGACACGTGTTTCGAGTTGATTACGCTCTTCGAATGCTTGTTCTTGAGCGAGGCGTTCTTTTAAATTTTGCTGTTTGATTTCAGTATTGACAAGTTGTTGTTGCTTGCGCACGCCATACGCTTGAGACACCATATTATTGGCGCCATAAATGATCAACGCTTGGGAATAAGCTTTTTGTAAAAGTTGTTTGTTACCCGTTTTTTTTGCGATATCGATAGCGTTATTGATTTGCTCAAGCGCCATTTCCGGCTCTTCTAACACAATAGCGACGCGAGAAAGGTGATACGCAACGCTAAAATTGACTGTAGGGTTATTTAACTTCTTGCCGATTTTTGCTGCATTAGCAATATGCACGCGCGCTTGATGGTAATCCGTTAACCAAATATAGCTATCCGCGAAGTTTAGTTCGACAGACGCTAAGTGATAGGCGTCATCTTTATTAACTAGAATCGCTTTAGCATCACTTAAATGTTTAATAGCACGATTGTATTTACCAAGCGCGTTTAGCGACACAGCTACGTTACTGTGCGTTAAAAACTGGGTGTCTTCATCTAACTCGTGGTAATGATTGTTAAGTAGGTCATCGTATATTTCGACCGCTTTATAATTGTGCCCGAGCTTAGCAAGCAAGCCTGCGCGATTTAGTTTTACATCCAGTACGTCTTGTTTTGTACCGTATTCAACGTAGCGCGGTTCGGCTTGTTGATAATAATCGAGCGCGCGCGAGAATTGGTTGAGTTTTTCGTACGCTAACGCAATATTATTTTCAAGGTGAGCGGCTTTAACTTGGGCATTATGTTCTAAATGAAATGCCAATGCTTTGGAATAGTAGGCAATCGCTTCTTCGGGTTGGTCGCTGTAGTAGTAAATTAATCCAAGCAGTCTGTTAATGTCTGAGCGTTTACGGGAGTTTTTTGTTAACAGTAGTGCGCGCTTAAGTGGCGCTATTGCGCTTTCTAGCTGACTGATTTTTGCGTAATTAGCCCCAATTAAATGTAAAATGCGTGCGGTTTGTTCATTACTGAGCTGATGCTGTGTTTGGATTGCGTGGTATGCGTCAATTTGTTGGCTAACATCATCAAGTTGTTTGATGTTGTCAATTTGTTGTGTCAGCGTCTCGTCTTCTAGCGCAAAAATCAATTGAGAAAAGCAAAAGCCAGCAATAATTACGAAGCGTAAAATTCCTTTTTTTATAATGCTGTCCATTTTCACGTCTTTTGCTTGATTTAATAGGCGTTTACTGTAAGCAAGTGCGCGCCAGAGTTCAAGCAAATTCGGTAAAATAGCGCCGCTTATCTAGCGCTAAAGTATGATTAAAAAGGTATATAAATGATGGGTTTACAAAGGCAGGTCATTGGCACTAGAATTGCTTAGATGGAAAATGTTAACAAATTATTAAAATAAGTAAGGATGCGTCGTGAAAAAATTGTCGTGGCTTAGTGCAATTTTTTTATTGCAGGTAAGTGTTTCACTGTTTGCAAAACAAAATTTTGAGCTTAAATATATTAACCAACCGATTGTTGTAGATGGCGTATTAGACGAGGCTCATTGGCAAAATGCGACGTTTGTAGACTTAGCTTGGGAAGTAGAGCCGGTAGAAGGAATTCCCGCGTCGCTTGAAACGCATGTGTGGATGTACCAAGATGGCAACAACCTGTATGTTGCGTTTAAGGCAAGTGACCCAGAACCGGGCAAAATTCGTGCGTCCATTCGTGACCGCGATGACTTGTGGTTTGATGACAATGTCATTGTGATGCTCGATACCTTCAATGATGAGCGCACCGGTTACCAATTTTATGTAAACGCCCTTGGCGCACAAGCCGATGCACGTATGACTGATTATGGTTCATGGGAAGAAGACTCATCATGGGATGCGATTTGGGATGCGAAAACCCAAATTACGGATACGGGTTATACCGTAGAAATGGTTATTCCATTTACGGCAATTCGTTTTCCGCTTGTCGATGGCAAGCAAACATGGGGTTTATCGCTATACCGTAACTATCCACGTGGTGTGCTAAATCAATTCTCAAATATAAAATTTGATTACGATATTAAATGTAGTTTCTGTCAGTTTGATAAAATTACTGGTTTTGAACATGCAAAACCAAGCCAAAACTTACAATTAACACCGACACTAACGGCAAGCCGTAGTGATGTGCGTGACAACGACAGTTGGCAAAATGGTGATGCTGATATTGAGCCTGGCTTAGATATTCGCTACGGCATTTCATCGGATGCGGTACTTAACGCAACGATAAATCCCGACTTTTCGCAAGTTGAAGCTGATGCCAGCCAGCTTGATGTAAACAGTACATTTGCTTTGTTTTATGAAGAAAAGCGCCCGTTTTTCTTGGATGGAGCCGATACATTTGAAACGGAGTTATTTAACTTTGTTCATACCCGAAATATCGCTGACCCAGATGTGGGAGCAAAATTAACGGGTAAATCGGGTAATCACACCTATGGTGTTCTTTATGCTAATGACCAGCAAAGTGCGCTGATTTTACCTGGCACGCAAGGGTCTAACCTAGCCGTTGTTGATGAAAAAGCGCATGCAGGGATTGCCAGTTATCAACTTGATTACGGCTCACGCGATAATTTAGGTATGTTGGTTACTAGCCGCCAAAGTAGCAACTATCATAACAATTTAGCATCGGTTGATGGTGCAACGTATTTGTCTGAACAAGACCAAATTCGCTATCAATTTGCCTATTCTGATACTAAAAACACCGAACAGTTAGTCACTGACTTTGACCTTGCTGAAAATCAACAAGGACATACCGCGTATGTTGAGTACCAACGAAACACTAAAGCATATGATTTAAAAGCATCGTATCGACAAGTTGATGCCGATTTTCGTTCGGATTTAGGTTTTGTAACACGTGCCGGTTATGAAAAAGCCCTCGTTGGTGGCGGCTATCATTGGTATATGCCACAAGGCGAGTCGGTAACGGATTATTGGCTGAAAGGCGATTACGATATCAATTACGAACGACACGGCGATAAATTAGCCAGCGAACTTGAAATATACGCGGGCCTTGAGGCTATCTACAATATTTACACAGAAGTAGGGTATATTGCAGGTGAAACGAAATATGGAAATCGTTATTACGACGAACAATATGGAGATTGGTGGTTTTCAGGTAAGCCAACGGGTGATGTAAAAATATCACTTTATGCGCGTGAAGGTAAACGCATCGATTACCGTAATGCGGAGCTTGGTGATTCATTGTATTTAAACCCAAAAATAACATGGGATTTGAATCAGTATTTACAGTTTAAACTCGCGCATACTTACAGTGAAATGAAGCTCGATGACGCTCTGTCGTTTCGCGTTAACCTAACCGACTTACGTGTAAACCTTAAATTTAATATGCAAAGCATGTTGAAGCTTGTTGTGCAGTATGAAGTAGGCAAGTATGGTGATTCACCGCTTGAGATTACTAATCAGATCAATAAAGAGCGTGATTTTGCCACCCAGTTGATTTACTCATATAAGCTCAACCCGCAAACATTGTTTTATTTAGGGTATTCAGACAACGGGTTTAGCGATGATGACGAACAACGTCTAAAAGCTAATGAGCGTACGTTCTTTACCAAATTTAGTTATGCATGGCAGCTTTAAGCTTATGTATTAGAACGTGTTGATCTTTACGGATCACTTAAACACAAAAAAAGTGGGCAATGCCCACTTTTTTATTTTTAGCGCACTATCAAGTCGTACTGTCAAGTTAGTTATTTAACTTGATTCTCAACCCATTGTGTTAATAAACGTACGCTGTAACCTGTACCACCTTTTGGCACTTCATTTTTAGCTGATGACGCAAGCGCATTACCGGCTATATCAATGTGCGCCCACTTAGTATCGCCCACAAACTGTTGTAGGAAAGTCGCCGCAGTTGTAGCGCCCGGGCCACCTGAACCGATATTAGCGAAATCTGCAATCGGGCTTTTAAGCATATCTTTGTAGCCTAGTGGTAAACGCCATAGGTTTTCATTTACTTGTTTACCAGCAACTGTCAGAGATTCAACTAGGCTGTCATCATCTGAAAATACTGCAGCATAGCGATTACCAACGGCACGTACTTTTGAACCAGTAAGCGTTGCAATATCGACCATAACTTGAGGTTTAAATTGCGTGCGTGCATACCAAAGCGCATCAGACAGTACTAAACGACCTTCAGCATCAGTATTTAGAATTTCTACCGAGTGACCCGCTGCAGTGCGTACAACATCGCCAGGAGCAACAGAGCTTTCCGATACCATGTTGGCGGCCATGCCCATTACTGCAACTACGTTAACTTTCGCTTCGTTTAACGCAAGCGCTTTTACCGTACCAAGCGCTGCTGCCGCACCTGCCATATCAGATTTCATGCGCGCAATCGATGAACCTGTTTTAATGCTGTAGCCACCTGAATCAAAGGTTATACCTTTACCTACAAGTGCAATGGGTGCATCGTCGCTGCCCTTATAATGGGCAACAACTAAACGAGAACCTTCATTGCTGCCACGGCCAACCGCTTCAAGTGCACCCATGCCAAGTTCTTTGATTTCTTTTGGTGTTAATACAGATACTTCGACACCTATCTTTTTCAGTTTTTTCGCTTCATTTGCAAAATCAACTGGTGTCATTTCTGTAGCGACTTCAGAAATTAAGTCACGCGCTAGAAATACACCTTTTTCAATATTAGCTAAGTGAGCGTATTCTTGTTTTGCAGTGTTTGCGTTTGTTGAAATAAAAGTAAACGCTTTTTCTTCACGCTTTTCTTTTTGGTATTTGTCAAAACGGTATGCACGTAAGTTAATGCCGTGAGCAAGTTGCGCAAGATCAGAGCTTGCAAATGATGAGGCATCAACAGCAATATTCTTAATGTATTTTTGTTCTAACATGCCAGAAAGCTTACCGCCTAATTTTGTCAGCTCTGATTGTGTCAAGCTGTTGTCATCGCCAAGACCGATAACCATTACGCGCTTATAAATGCTGTTTTGTGGCGCAACCACTTCTAACTTAGTGGCAAACTTACCGCTAAATTCATTTGCAGCGATTGCTTGATTAAGTTGGCGTGCAAAAGGGTAGTTTGAAAACACGTTTTCGTCTTGCTTTTCATGGGTGAATAAAACAAGTGTATCTGCGTCGGAGGTCGTAGCGTTTGAAAAGTTAAACTGCTCAGCTGCAACAGGCATCGCAGTACTCGCCGTTAGCGCAAGTGCTAATAAAGACTTTTTCATGTGAGATCCTTCAAATATAAATTTGTGCATGTTTACATTAACGCCAGCAAAATGTTAATCGATAAACGATTAGTTGCCAGTTTAGCGAGGCGAATAACAAGAAAAAAGCCACTTAGGTAGTCGTTTGGTTACATTTTGTCAAATATACATTACAAAAATAACGCGATTTTGTTGATTAAATACACAAAATCACCGTCGAAACATTGAGTTAAATCAAAAATTTCGATAAAGTTTGTACAACTTTATGGGGACATTTGTTACCTAGAGCCCGTTCTTCTCTATAAAAAATTAACAATTCATACGTGGAAGGCTCTAAATACAAGAAAGGTTGGGGCATGGAATTATCACAAGAAGAGTTAGCTTTTTTCTCTAATATGTTTGCAGACAAATCAACACCTGAGCAAACTGAGGAGTCAGGCCATGCGCTTAGCATTAAATCTGAAATTCCAAGCAATCTTTATCAAGTATTTGAGCAATCTAAACTGACATTACTGGCTGAGATTAGTCATTATCAGTTGTGGTTTCCGCTCGAAATGACAATTGAGAACGGTGAGTTTAAACCAGTTCTTGGTACCCCTGAAATCGTCGATATTCAAAATGGTGAGCGCAGTTGGCGTGGCGGTGATTTTGTTAATGTGGAATTGCAAGATCAAAAAGGCAAAGCACACGACTTATTGTCACTTTCAAGTACCGGCATTGCGTTTCGAGTGAGCGACCGTCGTAGCCTTAAGCGTATTTTAAACGAAAAGTCGTTATGTATTAGCTTACCTAACGAAGAACAAGTGGCACTAGAATTTGAAGCAGTGCGAGTGGAGCGCGATGTTGTAGCTGCGAAAATTGCCAAAGTTCAACGCGGACGTGACCGTTTAAGAAAGTTTTTGTTTAATTTACACCGTAATGAAAATCAACAACTTTATCAGGGATTGCAGTCATAAAGCGCAGCTTACTCTAGCAAGCTGCGCTTTTGTGGCGTTTATGCCAAACCAAATGGGTCGTCCACGCTATGCGCAGGCTCTGTAAACCACTTTGGACCTTCATCTGTCATGTAAAAATGATCTTCAAGTCTGACACCAAATTTACCCGGTAATACCAACATCGGCTCGTTACTAAATACCATTCCTTTAGCAAGTGGTGTGGTGTCACCTTTTACCAAGTAGGGTGATTCGTGAATGTCCATACCACAACCATGACCTGTACGGTGCGGTAAACCTGGAAGTTCGTATTCTGGACCAAACCCAGCAGCATCAATTACCACACGGGCAGCCGCATCGGTCACTTCACAAGCTTGCCCAATTTTGGCAGCATTAAATGCCGCGATTTGCGCTTCTTTTTCTACTTGCCATACAGCACGCTGTTCATCAGTTGCCTCACCATACGCATAAGTACGCGTAATATCAGAATGATAGCCTTCAACAATACAGCCGGTATCAATCAGTACCCAATCATTTTCTTGTAGTACTTGAGGATCTTTTACGCCATGGGGGAAGGATGTTGCTAAACCGAACAGCACAATGCAAAACGATGAACCTGATGCACCAACCTTTTTATGAGCTTGGTTGATAAACGTTTCAACTTCGCTTGTCGTAATACCAGGTTTTAAAATGCTTGCTGCGGCTTTATGCACTTCTAATGTCATATTTTTCGCGGTTTGCATCAGGGCAATTTCCGCATCAGATTTACATTCACGGCAAGGCACGGTAATAACATCAGCGTTAATCACTGTAAGTTGCGGGTTTGCTTTTATAATGCCGTCGACAAGAAAATAACCAGCGCTTGGGTCGACAGCAAGTTTGCCTTCGTTGATCCCCTGTTTTTGCAGTATTTCTGCAATTAACGCGTAAGGGCTTTGATGTTCATGCCAGCCAAAAAACTCGCCATTTAGCTTCATGTAATCGTTCAGTGAACCTTGTTCGAAATGCGGGGCGACGTAACATAGTTCACCTTTTGCTGGCAAAATAGCACCAACTAAACGCTCGCTTTTGTACCATTTTAAACCGGTAAAATAGGTTAGGTTAGTACCCGCGTCAATATACATAGCTGCAATGCCTTGCTGTTGCATTAATGATTGCGCTTTTTGTAAACGGGCGTTGAGTTCGTCGTTTGAAATTGGCGCAACCTGTTGCGTCATATTATCTAATTTGGCTAAAGCTTGTTCTATTGTGCTGCCACCTACACCTATCGTCATATGAAAATACTCTTTATTGTATTCAATATGCAAAATCTATCATTTTATTTTAGGTTTTAGAAGCACTAGGAGTGATTTTATGAAAACTAACCGTTATAATTGAAACACTATAACATTTTAGTTTCTAACTTATCCCCATTCATGACAGATATCACCACCCATAAAACTGCAAGGCGCCGTTTACTCATCGCCCTTTCTATTACAAGCACTTTTATGGTGATTCAATTTATTGTTTCGTTTTTTGCCAACTCTATGGCAGTACTGGCTGATGCCGGTCATTTATTTGTTCATAACAGTTCATTGGTAGTGGCGTTAATCGCCTCAAGTATTGCGATTCACTTAGCAAAAAACTATAACGCGGGTTATAAAAAAGCAGAGCTCATTGGTGGCTTAATTAACGGTATTTTGTATTTAGCCATCGCAGCGACGATTATTTTTGCCAGTACCAACAAGCTTGTAAATCACGCAGATCACTCTCATGAGGTAAATACCTTTTTAATGACGGCAGTCTCTGGCCTTGGTTTTTTATTTCATGCAGCATCGGCTTATGTGTTGTATCAAGGACGCAAAGAAAGCGTTAACGTTTATGCGGTATTCTTACACAGCTTTTTAGACTTGTTATCGACGGTATTAACATTTAGCGCCGGTATAGTGATTTACTTTACTGGTTGGGTCGATATCGATATTTTCTCAAGTTTAATTATTGCCACTTTTGTACTGATAACAGGTTTTCGAGTGATCAAAAAGTGCATTGATGGCCTAGTTGAAACTGATAGCGCATTGCCAGCGGCGACAGATATCGAATCACGATTAACCAATCTGGAGCACATTAGCAGCGTTCACAATGTAACGGTTGATAAGCAAGGCAGTAAAACGATCGTCGGCGCACACATTGTTCTAAAGCCGAGTTGCACCAAAGAACTGCATCACGATTTATGTCAATTAGCCGTCGAAAAGTGCTTGTTGCAAGAATTTTTGGTAAAGCACAGCGTACTGCAAATTGAAGCGCATCAGTGTAAACATTGTTGATTTATTAATACGTTAATCGTAATCTGATGTGTAAAAGGGCCTTAAAGGCCCTTTTTTGTTTGTTAAAGAAACTATACCAATGGTTTAGAGCGCTTAACGAGGTGGATTATGTTTACTCTGGCGGTTGATAACACGTTAAAACTAGCGTTGGTTGATGCCAAGTTTGCAACGGCGTATTTTGATATCGTAACTAGGGTCTGTTGACCTTTCAAGTTCATTTTTGCAGCAGTTTGATTGGGTTTTATACAAGGCAGAGGCTGCGTGGCATAGTTATTCTATGTGAGTCAGCCGATAACACTGTAGAAAAGCCAATCAAGCGCTGCCGAACGGTTCTTTTGAGCGCACTTTTCTCATTGTTGCTCGATATTCACTTAGATTGCTAGGCCACACATCGAGCGCCGCGATAAAAGCACGCTCTAAGAGAACAAAAATAGAACAGCAAAGATCAACAGACCCTAAGCAACGTGCTTATTTAAGTCGTTGGTTGATTTGGCCAAGTCATGCCGACAGCATTGAGTTTTTCTCGAATTTTATTACTCGCTCACTGATTGATTATGCTAATGGCAAGTCGCTGGTGTGTGCCATGATTTATCAAGGCGAATTAGTGGGAAATGTGAGTTTTAATTCCATTGATCATACGCTTAAAAAGGTAGAAATTGGTTACTGGCTTAGTTGTGATTTTCAGGGCAAGGGCATTGTTACGCGCGCCGTTACTAAATTGATTGAACTGGCGTTTACGCAATACGAAATGGAAAAAGTTGAGATTGCAGTTGCCGTTAACAATACTGCAAGCCGAAATGTCTGTGAGCGTCTTGGGTTTTCGTTAGAAGGGGTTATTACACGTGCCGAGAATCTTAATGGCAAAATAGTCGACCATGCTATTTATGGTTTACAACGCTAGTTAATCTGAGCGTTCGGTCAGTGATTATTAAAGGTTGGGATTGTGCTAATCTCGCGCACAATCCCGAATTGTGTGGTTAGCTTAATACCTTAATTTGTTCAAGTGACGACACCCGGATATGAGTTTGAAAATAGTATTTACCCGTTCTTTTTCCATTTGAAACAAAATCGATAATTTCGCGTTTTGCTTCACCCGTAACTTCAATCACTTTGCCTGTGAAAAACGCGTTAGGCGCTTTGCCATAATTTTTGGTAAATTCTGGTACCACTGAAGGCGATAATACAATGGCTACTGCACGTCGGTCGCGATAATCGTGTTCAGTGTTAAGGTAAACTTCACCATGGCGTGAACTTCCGGTAGCTTTAACTAAAAATTTAAATGTACCTTGTACACCATCAGGCGCATTGTCTTCGGCTTGCGCGATTAAGTTCATGGTGTCTGCAACGTCAATATTTGTTGTTGAGTTACATGCGGTTAAAAATAGACTAAGCGATAAAATTAGATACTTCACTAGTTACTTTCCTTGTATTTAATGTATAGAAAGTGCACGTAAAACTGATAAGAGAAAACATGCACGTGACGGATATTACATCAGATTCAAGTAATCAAAAAGCCTAAATAGAGTAAAAACTCAATAATAATTGTCATACTCATCTGTTATTTAACGCGTTTTAATCGCTCTAATTGTTTAATATTGGCAAGTAAGTCTCGTCGTGTCGGGTTTTCACGGTACGCATTATTTAATAGTGTAATCGCACGCTCATATTGACCTTGGTCAATTGCGATTTGCGCGCTGAACAACCACGCTTGCTCTTTATAATTATCAAGGCTACTTGCCCGCACATAATAATTATTTGCCTGCGAAAGTTGTTTTTGATGTTGATAAAGTTGGCCAAGTTGAAGTAAGGCTTTGCCGTTACTGGCATCGGTTTCAATTGCGCGGGTTAAGTATTGCTTTGCTGTTGTTGTTTTACCATTTCGCTCTGCTAACAGTGCTAGATAAGTTAACAACAAGCTTTGATGTTTAAAGTTAAGCTTAGTGCTGTGTTTTTCAAGCACTGACGCAAGTACTTGTGCTTGCGATACGTTATTTTGGTTTATCAAAACCGTTAATGCGTTAACGATTTGTGCTAAATGAGCGGGTTCATCTTTGTTGATTATTTCTGTTAATAATTTGACCGCGGCGTCACTGCTACCATGGTTTAAATGGAGCTGGGCGTTAAGTAATAGGTTGGTTGGGTTATTATTGCCAAGACGTCTTGCCACTTCAATGCTTGCTAGGGCGTTCTTTTCTTTACCTTGCTGCAATTGAATTTGGCTAAGATGCAACCAAAGATCAGCCTCGTTAGGTGTGTTTTCAATTAGTTGGTTAAGTAAAACCGTTGCTTCGTTTACATCGCCGGCTTGGGTTAACGCCCATAACAATCCTTTTTTGTAATCAAGGCCATCTGGTTGTAAAAAAAGCGCTTGTCTAAACCCAGCAATGGCGGCGTAGGGTTGAGCTTGCTGCATATGCAAATAAGCTAATTGTGCAAACAAACTTGCATCTTGGTCGCCTAATGTTAATGCACTCGCGAGATATTTTGCTGCTTTTTGATTATCTTCCAACTTTAAATAAATTGCGGCAAGTGCGCGGTGGCTTGGTAGTAAATCGGGTCTTTTTGATAGTGCATGGCGAAAAGCACGCTCGGCGTGCGCTAGCTGTTTTACTTGTAGTGCTATTTGACCAACCGCTTGCGCAAGTGCAGGGCTTAACGTGTTAATTTCTAACTGCTTTACGGCTAGCCACGCGCCGTTGTAGTCGGATTTAGCAAGCAGTGGCTTTATTGTTGTTGCAATGGTTTGTTCGTTAGCCGTGAGCTTAGCAGTATCTTGTGATAATAAACCGTATTTAATTTCAAAATCCCAACTCGGTTTAGTTATCGCGATATCGACGTGTGCGCTGCTAGAAGCTGCACTAGTACAAATGAATAGCAGTGTTAAGAACAGAGTAATTTTCATATGGTTTCTACTTCAATAGGCCAGTTAAAGCGCGCTTTTACGTTCTCGCCATTTTTTTTAGGCGGGGTAAAGCGGGCAATTTTAACAATACGTTTAATTTCTTTTTTAAAACTGGGAAATGGATTTTCTTTAATATCAATTAGCGTCACTTTGCCTTGTTCGTTGATTAATACATCAAGCACAATGTCGAAACGCTTTACGCCGCTACGTCGTATCTTTTTGGGAACGTTGAATTTGAGATTCGCAAGTGATCGTGGCAAGGAATCTAAGTCACTCAAGCCAAACGCCTGCCAATCAACATCCAATGAGTCGCTCCAGTTGATGTCATCTACCTGAAAAGTGATATCAATTGTCTGTTGTGTATAGGTCACCTCTGATTTTACTAAACTCATGGTGATTTGTGGGCCATCACCACTTGCGCTAATAGCAATTTGGGGTGTCTCTACTTGTGGCTGCGTCATTGGTGGCGGAGGAGGAGGGGGCGGCGGTAAGCTCACTGTCTCAATATTGCGCACCGTTAGCGGTTTTTGTATCCCTTTAGTCAAAAAACGCGAAAGCATCACAAGGGAAAGTGCCGATGTGAGAATTGCAAAGGCAACGAGCATGGCAATTGAATGCGAGGTTACTTTCTTCATTGTGTCGCAATGCTCACATTGCTCGCACCCGCGAGTTTACTTTCGTCAATTACTTGTACTAAAAGCTCGGTTGGTACCAGTTTATCGGCTTGAATAACCACCGCACGTTGCTTGTCTTTTGTCAGCTGGCTAACAATCGAACGGACGCCGGCAACGCCAATATTACTACCATCGTAAACCACTTCTTTAGCGTTAGTAATGGCAATCATAATTAGATTGCGCTCTAGTTTTTGTTGCGATAATGCCTGAGGCTTATCAACGTCTACCCCCGTTTCTTTTACAAAAACAGTGGTTACAATAAAGAAAATAAGCAATATAAACACCACGTCGATTAATGGCGATAAATCGATGTGTTGCTGTTGCTCGTTTTGCAATCGTTGTTTTAGGTTAGCTTGCATGGCGCTGTACTTCATTTAAGCTGCGATTAACTAGGCTGTAGAGGATCCAAGCGGGTACGGCCAATAACAAACCAAGTTGTGTTGTAAATAGGGCATCTGAAATGCCGGCGGTTAAACTATTGCCCAAGGCCATTGTTTCGCCATAAGACATGGCAACAAAGGCATCTAATAATCCCATAATTGTGCCGAGCAAACCTAATAGCGGTAGCGCGCAAATACATAAATTGAGCGATTGTTGCCAAAAGCCAAGGCCACAGCAACACACCTGTTTGCGGGCAATAAAGGCATACACCAAACGGTAATAAACAAACAGCGCGAGCGCTAAAATGGCGATTACAATAGGATGAGATAATTCGTTTAATGTGATCATGCCGCGCCTTTGTGTAATTCTATGTTTTGGTTAAAGTTAAATTGGCTAAGTGAAATGGCACACTGTTCAAGTTGATGATAGTGGCTTTTAACTTTTCGTGACAAAAATGCATGACAAAGTAACGCCGGAATAGCCACAACAAGGCCGAGCTCGGTTGTTACGAGTGCCTCTGAGATGCCACCTGACACAGCAGCCGGGTCGCCTGCGCCAAACAAGGTCATTAATTTAAAGGTTTCAATCATGCCGCTTACTGTTCCTAAAAGGCCAAGCAGTGGCGCAACAGCAGCTGTTACAGCAATTGCGCCAAGTAAGTTATCGAGTTGCTTCTTTTGCTCGTTTAAGGCATTGAACAGTGAATCATCTCTTAATTGACCAATTGGTGTGCGTTTACAAATTTCGACCAGTTCGGTTTGCCAGCTGCCCAGTTTCAATGTGCTGTGCTCACCATTAAGGTTAGATAAGCGCTCTGTTACTGCGGGCACGATTTTGTCGAGCCTTGCAAGCTGAACCAGTTTGTAAATTGAAATAAGTAACGCGAAAAGTGCAAACAGTAATATCGGTGCGACCCAAACACCGCCTTTGCTGATGTGCGAAATAATGCTCTCTTGCTGTTTTAAGGTCATGGTAGCGCGGCCGTTACTCGGGTCGATTGGCAATAACGCACTGCCGACGTCTTTTAACTGCGTTAATGCATCATGCGCATTTTCTAGTAATACTGCGACTTCATTGTGCTCGCTAGATTTATCAATTAAACCCGCAGCATTATCGCTTTTAAAATAAGTGAATGGGCCAATATCAATTAACTCTGCTTGATGTGTATTCCCATCGCTAAATACAACCTCACTTTGATAAAACAGCCCCTGCCTATGTTGTGTTTCACTAAAGCTTCTTTTCGCAAGCGCTAATAATTCTGTTAAGTCGTCACTTTTTGCCGTGATTTCGCTTTCACTTAAATAACGAGTTAACAGGTGTGTTTGATATTGCGACTGCTGCTGCCATTGTTTTAAGCGATTTTCAACGTCTTCTATCGACAGTGCTGCTTCATCTTGTGCGCGTATTACGCCTTCAGTTTCTTTACGCAGTAACAGAACAGCGTTTTCAGCGTTAAGCAATTCGCGGCTGAGATTACTATTCTCACGTGCCAATTGTTTTTCGGTTTTGTTGAGTGCAGCTTGCGCACTTTTAATATCGTGTTGTAACGATTGAATTACGTCGCTTGCTTTAAGCGGGGTGACAACACAAAGCAACGCAGTGACTAACCATAACTTTAGTTTCATGGTGTTTGCTCCAAGGTTACCGGCAGAGAAATAAAATCGGCTTCTTGTCGGTGCTGTAACATGGCTTTTGCTTTTACAAAGTCGGCATAAGGCGTTTCATTATTGAGTTGCCATTGCCACTGATTGTTTACAACAAACCCAATGCCAGTCTGTGTACCATCTGGTGTACTCGCATAGGCAAGCTTTTCACCGATGTAGATTTGTTCAAGTAACACGTTTTGACCTGTTGCAAGCGTGATTTTGGACTTTTCAAAACTTATGCGCTGATTAAACGCTTGGCGTTTGCTTTGTAGTAGTAACAAAACTTCAAGGGTTTCACTGTCAGTCGATGCATCGGTAATTTGTAAAAGCGATTGCCGCCATGTATTTGCTAACGGAGGGGGCAGACTTGTTATTTGGCTGTGTGCGTAACTAATTGATTGTTCGAGCCACAATGCAAGCTCGTGTTGCTCAGATTCAAGTTTAGATTGCGCGAGTAAAATCTGATTACGGCGCTCACTGACTTCATCATTGTGCTGCTTGCTTTGTGCGAGTTTTTCTTTTAATCGCTGTTTTTCAATATTTAATAAACTTAATCGTTGCTCAAGCAAAGGTTTTTGGCTTTGCCAATCGGCTATCAGTTGATTACGTTGTTTATGTAAGTTAAGCCATTTATCGACCAGTAATTGATAGTCTTTTACGGTACTTGCGTGGCTTTCAAACAGACAGGCGGTAGCAATTAATAGCGCCAAGTTTATTTTTTTTGGAGTCTTCATAGTGACAAAAAAATTCGCCAGTAGTGACATAGCGCCACACCAGCGTTAGTTATAAATTAAATATATTGCAAATGATAACCGTTATCATTACTATCTACAACTAAAATAAACTCACTATTAAACTTAAATTCTTGAATCGTGCATTGTCTTTGCAACTAAATGAGCAATGCTGCGAAAACCACACACCTAACAAGTGTTTCCTTAACTTGTTAAGAAAAAGGAGTTTCAACAGATGATAGCGTTAAATAATCAATGGCAGCAGTTTGCGACTGATTTTGAAAATCGTAACAATTATGTCGTGGGTAAATCGGAGATAGATCGTATTAAAACGCGTCTTTCAAAGTTTTATGGTACGGGTCATGTGCTAGAGCTCGGTTGTGGTAATGGCACTTATACTAAAGTGATAGCTGACAATGCACAGTCGGTTACTGCAACAGATGTAAGTAGGGAAATGTTGAATGTTTGCCAAAAGCGCTTATGTGATTGCGATAACGTAAAAACCCAGTTGGCAGATGGCTTTAATTTACCTTATCGCGATAACAGCTTTGATACCTTGTTTATGGCTAACCTATTACACGTTGTACCTGAGCAAAATAAGCTACTTAAAGAGTGTCATCGCGTATTAAAACCGTTTGGTCAGGTGATTGTGATGAGCGTTACCATGTATAAAATGTCACTGATTAATCGTGCAAAATTATTGTATCGTTACCATAAAACCTATGGTAAAAAACCGACTCACAGCACAGTACTCACCCCTGATTTATGTCAAAGCTTGTTTAACGCTTCTGGTTTTGAACTTAAAAGCCAAGAGTTATTAGGTACTAATACTCATGCTTTGCTGTGTCAGGGAAT
The DNA here is from genome assembly GCF_044005875.1 of Pseudoalteromonas sp. XMcav1-K. NCBI lineage: Bacteria > Pseudomonadati > Pseudomonadota > Gammaproteobacteria > Alteromonadales > Pseudoalteromonadaceae > Pseudoalteromonas > Pseudoalteromonas sp. XMcav1-K. The sequence continues at coordinate 109,511 of NZ_JBIPJE010000024.1, forward strand.
TAAACGCTAATTCAAAGGGCGGTTTTATAGTAAATCGCCCTTAGTTCTAAATGTAGTTAACGTTAATAAATTGTCCTTATTAACTAGCTAGTAAAGATCCACTCTAATGCGTTTATCCTCGATAAGTGATTGGTAGACGTGCTCTTCTAAAATTGATTTAAGACAGCTGATAACTGAGTCGCCAAACCCTTTTTGTTTTCCACATAAATAAATCATTGCGTTTTCGTCAAGCATCCACTTTTTAATATTGTTAGCATGTTGCTCTAACTGCTCAGTAATATAACCACCACCGTCGCGAGACCAGGCTGGGGTAAAGTGAGTCAGTGATTTATCGCTACGCATGGCATTAATTTCATCTTTAAAATAAAAATCCGTGCTCTTTGATTGCTCACCGAAGAATAACCAAGCCGGTACACGCTGCTCATTGACTGACATACCTTTTAGTAAGCTGATTAGTGGCGCAATACCCGTGCCAGCACCGATTAAAATGGTGGGGCAGTGGCGTTTAGGTAGATGGAAATTTGCATGACGCCTAATACGAGCACTTATCAGTTCATTTTCACTCAGATCACACAGGTAATTTGAAGCAAGTCCCGGTTTACCTAAGTCATCGAAATGCCTACGCACAAAAATCTCTAATTGAGATTCGTGTGGTGCGCTTGCAATTGAATAAACCCGAGGTGGTAGCGGCGTCAACACATCGACAAGTTGCTGAGCTGATGTTGCGTTTTCACCAAGCCAGTTCGATTGCCTTACTGCTTCAAATAGTGGCATTTCAGTATTCTGAAAAATGACCTGTTGCTGACAATCAAAGCCTTTTTCACGTAGCATTTGTTGACACTTAATCGCGTCGTATTTGGGTATTACTTCCAAAAGATCGCCAGCCTGATAAGTGAGTCCTTCGTTTTTAAAGGTTATTCTATGTGCAGCGCGCTTAGGCTTTTGTGGGTTCACTAGCGTGTTACTGTGGGCATTTAGACGGTGATAGTTATCATTAAATGAAACGGTCGATTGCTCCTTGCCAATAACGTGGCTAATTTGTTGCCACCAATGACCAATGGCATCTTTATCACCGCGGTCCACTTCAATCACATCGGTAATTTGCTTTGCACCTTTTGATGATAATAAGTGTGCAAGCTGATGGCCGAAGGCACAAAAATGCTGATAGGTACGATCGCCTAACGCCAAAATTGAGAAATTCACCTTGCTAGTTAGCGTTTGCGTTTTCTTCATTTTATTAAGAAATGTCACCGCGGTTTCTGGCGGCGCACCTTCGCCATAAGTGCTGGCGATTAAGAGCACTTGGCGATACTGGCCTAAACAATCGGGTGTGAGAGAAGACAAACAACGCAGATCAAAGGTATTCGGTAGCTGTTTATGAAAGCGCTCTGCAATCGACATCGCAGTGCCTGATTGACTGGCGAATGCAAGCAAGGTACTCGCGGTTTGACTACGGGCATTCAATAAGCTGTAACAACATGCATAAAACACAAAACAGATACTTAATATACCTATTGATGCATACAGTGATAAGCCGTTGTTTACATCTAGATTAAACAAAGTGAAGCAGCCACTTAATAGCACACATGCAACAAAACAAAGGGCAAATAGCGATAGTTTTTGCTGCCGTTTTTGCTTCCAAAGAACCAATGAAATTACCACAATTACAGCACAAAACAATAAGCCGATTTGTTCTAATAGGTGGGCGATGGCGAGTTGTCTGCTAGACAGATAATTGATTATCTCAAACTCTTGGTTAAGCACAATTAAGCGAGTTTCATCGAAAAACTCAAGTTGTTTAATGGTAAAACTATCGAATACTTTTTCGCCATTACTGTGTTGCGTAACCCCCTCAATTGAAAAGCGTGTTTGAGTATGGCTTGAATTTAACGAGAACATCCACGCCCATAAAACAAAGCCCAATAGAAAAAGCAATTTTATAAATAAATTCAATAAATACGATAAGTTAGCGTGCTGAGAGTTAATAAGGTTTTTGCCATATTTGACTAGCTGAAACATGTTTAATTTATAAATCTAAATGAAAATAATTATCATATGCTATTGCAAAGTGTCAGCGAACGCTAGTAGAATTTGCCCGACAAATAAGTAGACCGAAGATTTTTTAGTGGTATGGCAAGGTCAAATAGCCAAATGCAATTCGATGTTAGTTATGTATCTCGCATTATGCGCAAAATCCATATTTTCAGTGCAATGCCGGTATTGGTGTTGATGGTGTTTTTTGCAATTACGGGCATTTACCTAAACCACCCCGATTGGAAAGGTGGTGACGTTGAAAAACAACAGCAAACCATTGCGCTGCCAAAAAGTCTTACCGATTTACCCGACTGGCCAACTCATTATGCGAGCCACAGTTTAACCTTGCTGCACTGGCTTGATGTTGAACATGGCGTATCGGGAGTTGACTTCGAAATCGATTGGGATGAATTAGATAGTCTGGTCATTTTGAATTTATCTGGACCAAATGGCAGCACGCTAATTGAGGCATTTATTGAAGAAGGGCAAGCACATGTTGATTCACGACGCTTATCCCTTATCGATATGCTGAATAATGTTCATCGGGCAAAGCACGTATCGGGCTTATGGCGCGTGCTTTCAGATATTAGCGCGATTTGTATGGTGCTGTTTTCGATCAGCGGTTTTTGGCTGGTTTTGGTTAACCGCATGGAGCGCAAAAACGCCAACATCGCTTTGCTACTCGGTAGTAGCTTGTTTGTCTTTATCATTACTTTAATGCATTAGGAGACGTATCGATGCTTAAGCAGTTAATTGCAGTGACTTCCCTTTTGTTTGCATCTGTCGCTGCACATGCAAATACCTTAACAGTTGAATTTGAATTACCGAGCTTTACCACCGGCGACTACCACAAACCTTACGTTGCAATTTGGGCTGAAAGTAAAGCGCAAAATCAAACGTTGTTGCTTTGGCACTTAACTAAACGAAAAGAAGATAAATGGCTGGTGGACATTCGTCGTTGGTGGCGCAAACAAGGGCGTTATGGCGACACGCCAGATGGTGTAACTGGCGCGACAAAAGGTCCAGGCAAATATAGCGAAACACTCGATGTGGGCGATTTAAGCCAATTCAAATTGTTTATCGAAGTGGTACGTGAAGACGGCGGTCGTTCACTGCTAAAAATGCCAATCGACTTCTCAGATAACCAAGAACGCTATCACTTAGACGCTGATAAAGAAATTGGCGCTGTAACAATTATCAAAGGAAAATAATAATGAAATCCAAATTTGTAAACGTAACCGCGGGGCTAACACTTGCTTTGGCATCAGGTTTAGCAAGTGCCCATGATATTTATATTTGGCCAAGTTACTTTACGGTGAATAGCGAAAAGGCGGTTGACGTGCCGGTTCAAATCACTGCGTCACACACCACATACCGACCTGATTTTGCTATGCCAAGTGAAGGCGTAAAAGTATTCGCTGCCGATGGCAAGCAAGTTCGTCGTATTGGTAGCTTTTATCAAGGTGCGCGTTTTTCAACATTCGATTTAGGTGTTGAGGGCGAAGGCACATATGCACTTGAATATCATCGCGGTCCAAACTATCACTCGCGTTACAAAATTGGTAAGCGTGACACTGAAAAACATATCCGCGGCAATAAATCACACGCAAAGGCCAATGCGCCAAAAGGTGCGCGAGATTTAGAAACGGCATCATACACAACCATTGCAATGTCGTACGTGACAAATAAAGCACCCACCAACGATGTACTCAAAGCAAAAAATAAAGGTTTTGAAGTATTACCAATCACCCATCCGTCAGATTACGTGACCGGTGAAGATTTAACGGTAAGCTTGTTATTTAACGGCAAACCAGTGGCAAATCAAGATGTGGTGATTGAGCTGGAAGCCCCTCAATACAGCGAAAATCCAAAAGCCCTTGAACTGAAAAGTGATAAAGATGGCCTTGTGAGCTTTAATTTCGCAAAAGGCGGGCGCTACATGCTCAAGGTTAATCATAAAATAGATAGTACCGATCCTGAAGCAGATGTTGAAATTACCCGCGTATACTACGCATTTGAAGTGATTTTTGAGTAAATCACGATGAAAAAGCTGATTTCCCCTGTGATTGGCATGTTGTCTTTAGCGCTATGCGCTAAAGCACATGCCCATTTTCCAACGCTAAACTGCCATGTCAGCAATACAGATGCAAAACTGCTTAGCTGCACCGCAGGTTATTCTGATGCAAGTCTAGCGGGTGAAGTAATACTAAAAGTGTACTCATACGATGAAGCGTTATTGCGTGAAGTCAAAACCGCGAGTGATGGCAGTGTGTCGTTTAGTAAACCAAACGGCGAGTTTTATATTGTGTTTGACGCGGGTCATGAAAGCCCTGCTGAGTTTGATTATGCCGAACTTGAATAAACGCGCGTTTTACCAAGCGGGCTTTGTGGAAATTGTACCGCAGCAAGATGGGCGTAAAGAAAACGCCTATTTTGTTGTGGCTATTGTGTCAATATTTGCGCTTGCAGCATTGCTTCTTATGCTCACGGTAGGCGAGCGAAGTAAACGTGTTGCACTGCCGGCAAACATTGTAAGCCTTAGCACCCAATTACAAAATGCCGCAGAAGAAATCGCTATTTTATCCAGTGTAGGTGAATTGGCTATGAGGCCAACATTAGACGAGCTGATCACCTACCAGATTGGCCCTTTTTCCGAGCGTGAATTTGAATCACCGAAACCAGGTTGTTTTATACATCAACACGATAACCACCAAGTACGCCTTAACTTTCAGGATTCGGGCTGGCAAGTGATGTGGCGCGAACAAACTCATAGCGCGATAGCGCACGCACATCATGACGATAACGCGCTTTGCAATAACAATAATAAATGGCAACACGTAAGTAGCCAGACTAACCAAAATTAGAGGTTCGCTTGTTTTATAAAATTATGTTTAGTGTGATGGCGTTTTGCATCACGTTATCGAACGCATATGCACAGCACGGTAAGCTGCATGTCGGTACGACCTTACACCCTTATTATGCCTATGTGGCAAATATTGTGGGTAACCAAGGTGAGGTAATTCCGCTAATTGAAACGGGATTTAATCCACACAATTACAGTTTAAGCCCTGCCGATATTGGCCGTTTAAAAAACATGGACGCGCTGGTCGTTAATGGTATTGGTCATGATGATTTTGCACTCGATGGTTTTAATCGCATAAAACCGCAAGGCGTTACACTGATAAAAGCGAACGACCAAGTGCCGCTGCTGCGCAAAAACCATAAGGTGAATCCTCATACCTTTGTTTCTATCGATGCGGCAATTCGCCAAGTTTATGCCATTGCAAAATCTCTTGGTCAATTGGCACCTGAGCACGCTAAGTATTTTAGTAAAAACGCTTTTTTATATGCCAAAAAATTGCGAGCGTTAAAGAAACCAGTGCAAGATATTTTAATCAATCACGATTTATCGAATGTGCGTATCGCGAGCACCCACAACGCATATGGTTATTTATTGCAAGAGTTTGGCTTAACCGTTTCAGCGGTTGTTGAGCCCGCGCACGGGGTCTCACCAAGTGCGTCGCAGCTACAACAAACGATTAATGAAATTAAAAAAGCCGACATAGACGTGCTGTTTACAGAACTGAATATGGCAAACAGCTATGTTGATGTAATTGAAAAAGCGACCGGCATTAAAGTGTATCACTTTTCGCATATGACCCATGGTCAGTACAGCCAAGATTTGGTTGAACGGGAAATGAAGCACAACCTAACTATGCTCGCCAAAGCGTTGACATTTGCTGCATCAAAATCAGGTAACACGCTATGACAATTCATGCTCCTATCGTATGTGTTAGTGACTTAAGTGTCAGCATTAACAACAACCTGCTGTTAAGTGACGTTAACTTGTCGGTACCTGCGGGAATTTGGCTAGGCGTGGTTGGGCCAAATGGCGGTGGTAAGTCAACATTGATTAAAGCCCTCATGGGGCAAGTGCCGCACCGCGGACAAATCGCCTTAGATTGGCCTGAGCAAAGTGCGCGGCGTATTGGTTATTTACCACAAATTGCGGTTATTGAGCCCTCTTTACCGATAACTGTAAGCGATTACCTCACAATGGTATGCGATACCCGCCCAGTTTGGTTTCGGCATAAGCAAAAGCAAGCAATACGAAATGCTATGACGCGTTTGCAAATTGAAACCTTTACTAACAAACGCCTTGGTACATTATCGGCTGGCGAAAGACAACGCGTTTTACTTTGCGCCGCGCTTATTAATCAACCGGATATTCTGGTGTTAGATGAACCACTTGCTGGTGTAGACAAACAAGGCCATGCACTAATTCTTAATGTGTTATCAGAATTTCACCAAGCGGGCGGCAGTGTGATTATGGTTGAACACCACTGGCACGTAGTGGAGCAGTATTGTCAGTTTGTTGCGGTAATTGATGGGCAACTGGTTGACTATGGTCCAATTGAACACGTATTTGGCCGCTTAAAGCCGAATGTCGCACCATTTGAGTTAGCAACATCAGCGTAGGAACATTATGTTGGACCTAGTACATACATTCTTTTCAAGTCTAGTGAATATTGGCCTGTTGCCAGAAATGTTCAGCTATGGTTTTTTGGTTAATGCCTTTTTAGCGTCTTTGCTAATTGGCCCTTTGTTGGGAGCATTAGGCACTTTAGTAGTGGTAAAACGTTTAGCCTTTTTATCAGAAGCAGTTGGCCATTCAGCACTCACAGGCGTATCAATCGGTATTCTACTTGGCGAACCAATCACCGCACCTTGGATCAGTTTATTTGCGTTTTCATTGTTGTTTGCATTGTCGTTGCAGTGGGTGCGAGGGCGCACGACCGTGCCTTATGACGCACTAATTGGTGTGTTTCTGGCGTTTGCTTTGGCAATGGGGGCGGCGCTTTTAATGCTGGTTGCACAACAAGTAAATGCCCATTTAGTAGAGCAAGTGTTATTTGGTTCGGTACTTACCGCAAACGAACAAGACTTACTTATTTTAGTAGTGATGTTTGTCATTATTGCGGTGCTTGCATGGCGTTTTTCAAATCAAGCATTCTTAACGGCAATAGCGCCTGAAATTGCAAAGAGCCAGCGCATTAACACAAAGCTGCATGATTATGGCTTTGTTGTGCTTATTGCCCTGATGACAGTCGCTGCCGTGAAAATTATCGGTGCAATTTTAGTTGGTGCATTGTTGCTTATTCCTGCGGCAAGTGCGCGATTATTAGCCCATAACTTACGCAGCATGTTGCTATGGTCAGTAATGATTGCAACAACCAGTGCATTAATTGGTGTGTTGCTACCTATGTATATGCAATGGGCTGTTACAACTGGGCCCGCAATTATTTTAACCGCCTGTTGTTGGTTTGTGTTTGCCATTAGCGTGCACAGCGTAAAAGGAGTAAGCACCCGTGCGTAATCTTATATTAGCCATGTTGTTAACCATAATGCCTTTGGCTGTAGATGCGTCAGAGGCAAACGCAAGTAAGCCTTTGAAAATTGTCACTGTGAGTCCAATAAGCCATAGCTTAGTGACAGCAATGGTTGAAAATACGCCTATTCAAGTGACTTATTTACCGCCAAAGCGTTTACCTGTAAGTCGCATCCCAAGCTGGATTGAGAAAAACAAAACGCGCAAATTTGACCAGTTTGATGCGTATGTATCAATGCGCTCAGTAAAGCCACAATTTGATTTATACGCCAGTGTGCGCCAAAGCAATATTCGTGTGGTTGAAATTGATATTGCTGAGGCTCTGTTGCCAAAGGGCGAGAAAGTCGTGTTACTAAACCAACAAGAGTATTTTTGGCTTAATAATAACAACTTACTGCTTATGTTAGGCATTTTGAAGCGTGATTTAGTGAGCCTTTGGCCACAATTCTCTGTGATGTTTAATGCCAATCAACAAGCGCTATCGTCGCAAATTCGCAGCATTAATCGCGCGAGTAATGAGCTGTTAATTAAGCACGACGTCGCATTTATGGTGGCAAATGCGAAACAGGCGCCGTTTGTTAATGGCTTTGCGACAGATTTAGCGACCCTGCAAGACGCACAAGCCCTAGGTCTAAATTACTTATTAGTCGATAAAGTTAAGAAAACGCCATCGCCCAATACCTGGCATATTGATGATTTTAGTCGATTTAACAAAGCGCCATTAATTGCGCGTTTAAAAAACAATCATAATGCATTATCCCAAACACTTTCTCAATTATAAAAGAGGTTGAAAATGAAAGGTCCAATTAAAACCTTATCGGCCATTGCTGTGGTTGCAGCAATTAATAGTTTTTCAGTTGTAGCAGCAGAAAAATCCCATTTTAGCTATAGCTGGATTGATACTTGGGATACAGATAACAACCAACAAGTAACGATTGAAGAGTTTTTTAAAGCACGAAAAACACGCTTTGACCTTGCCGATGAAAATAAAGACGGCCTAGTGAACTTAGATGAATATCGTAACGAATACGAAAATCGTCTCGATAAAAAAATTGCACAAGAGCGAAAGCAAAGCGTTAAGCAAACAAAAATGCGCTTTAACGCAATGGATAAAAACGACGACGACATAATGTCGAAAGACGAATACATGGATGTTGCAAAGCGCGGTTTTGATTTTTTTGATACGGATAAAAACGGCATGATCACCGATGAAGATCCGAAACCTGAATATAAACCGCGTAAAAAAACTGAGCAAAAAAGCGAAGAAGAAATTAAAAAACAACAACGCGAGCGCAAAATAGCCAGTGCGAAACGTGTTGTAAAAATGCCAACAACTCATAATAAAAAGGGCATGGTTGCGATTTACGACGCTAACGGCAATGGTAGTGTGTCTTGGCAAGAGTACATGGCAGTGCGTGAAGAAATGTTCGCAAGAACAGATGAAAACGGTGACGGCCAACTGGTATTTGACGAATATTTAGCAGAATTTGAAAACCGACTCGATACGCAAATTGCAAAAGCCCGTGAAAAACGCGTAGCACGTACCGATAAACGCTTTGCAATCCTTGATGTAGACAGCAATGGTATGACATTTGAGGAATTTCAATTGTCAGGTGTGCGCAGTTTTGTACGTTATGACAAAAACAAAGACGGCAAAGTTGAGTTTGATGAAAAGGCTAACACACAAGTAGCTAACCGCGATGCCAAAAAACAAGACAGCAAACTGTAACGGTTGCGGGTCAAAAATTCCAAACATTCAGGGGGGGGAGTAATCCCCCTTTAAATTTAAAAAAGGTAAATGATGCGTTTTGTGGTTTTAATCGCAGCACTTGTGTGCGGATTTAACGCAGTGGCAAAACAGTACGCCACAACGGCCTATTTAGGCACATCTGTTCAGTTTACTATAGAGGGTGTCACAGCGACTGAGCAAGACCAAGCGTTTGAGCTAGTTAAACAAGAGTTAACACGCTTGGATATGATTTTATCGCGCTATAACAAAAGTAGTTCCCTTTCGATTTTAAATCGTGAGAAACAACTAAAAAATGCACCTGTTGAGCTTATCGACGTACTCAAGTTATGTCAGCAATGGCAAGTAAGTACTGCTAACCACTTTAGTTGTCGACTAGGCAGTATTTTACCAATTTGGCAACAGGCTGAACAAACACAAACTATGCCATCGCGCATTGAGGTAAGACGCGAGGCCCGTTCGTTACGCGATAAAACAATCTTAATTAATGGGTCGCACATCACCCTTGATGAGGAACTAACGCTTGATGTTAATGGTATCGCGAAAGGGTTTATCATAGATAAAGTGTATGACTTACTTGTTGCCCGTTATAGTGAAAGCCGCTTTAAAATTGATATTGGCGGCGATGGTCGTCATTACGGCGCGTGGCCAATCGCATTTACAAACCCAAATGTTAAGAACGCAACGCAGGTGATGTTAACTAATTTGGAAAATCACGCATATGCAGCAAGTGGCCTTGCGTTTCGTCATTTTCAAATTAAGCACAATACGTTTAGCCATATTTTTGCCCCCCGCGATGGCTGGCCAATTACAAAGCCTATCGGTGCTGCGGTAATTGCAAAAACAACTGCAAATGCCGATGCCATTGCAACCGCGTTAACCACAATGAATGGTGTAAATGCCATTGATTGGCTTAATAAGCATGACGTAGCAGGCGTATTATTTTTGCCTGACGGGCGCGTTGTTTATTCAAAAACATGGCAACAACGCGATGTATCAAAACACAAGGCAAAGCTGACATTTGATTACACGTTACCTGAATTTGATATTGCTGATTACCGTAAACCTTATGTTGCGATATGGCTATCAGATACAAAAGGGAATCCAATAAAACAAATGGCTATTCTTGGTGATAGTGAAAGGTGGTGGCAGCAAAGCAGGCGTTGGTGGCGAAAAGTAGGGCGCAAGGAAAATAGTGTTTTTCCACACCTTGCCCATGCAACGCGAAAGCCGGGGCAACACAGTATTAGTTGGTTTGGCGAGGACGATTTTGGCCAAATTGTCACTGAAAATGAATTGATATTGCATATTGAAGTTAGCCGAGAGCATGGTGATACCAGTTACCAAAAGTTGCCATTTAATCTCACGAAACAAGCCACAATAACTAAAGATGGCAAAGGGGAAATAGGGCAACTTAGCCTGACGATTACGCCGTAAAACTCAAGAATGGAAGAAATAGGCAATACAGATCAACACGCTCTAGCGTAAATTATATAAAAACGGCATACGGATTTGCCGCTTACTTTCTCAAAATACTTACTTCACTTTTATGCTGTTTAGCTCAAGCTACTTAAGTTTTATGTGCCATCTTGCTTTAACGACAAATCACTACACTTCATTTTAGGGTTAGTTTAGTCATATCAATTGGTTATCGATTTTGCTGAACTGGATTTAGCGCAGTTAACTGTATTGCGAAAAAAAGTATAATTTACCTTGCATTAAAAACGCGAATCATTATCATTACGACCTGAGTGCGATGACTATGAATTTTAAATGTGAGGATACTCTTTTGCGCTTTACTCTATCTAAGCTAAGCACCGCAATTTCATTTGCATCAGTTGTTTCAATCGCGGGCGTAAGCCCATATGCCTTGGCAAATACGCAGGTCACAACACTAGAAAAAACAAAATTATCTGCCAACAAGCGCGTTGAATCTAAGTCACAAACGGAACTCGACAGCGTGTCAGTTTCGTCAAATCTTATGCAAGATATTAATGATGTCGCTGACTACATTCCAGGTGTAGACGTTGCAAGTATGGGCCGTTTTGGTAATAACGGTTTTAATATTCGCGGTATGGAAGGCGATCGTATTGCGATTACCGTTGATGGCTTAACCCAAGGTGAAACATTAGATCCCCCTTCATTTGCGCCTTATGAGTATTTTCGAGCGAGTCGTAACTCGACTGAAATTGAGCATATGAAAGCCATTCAAATTGTTAAAGGTGCTAACTCAGTAACCAGTGGTTCAGGTTCGCTTGGTGGTGCTGTGATGTTTACTACCATGAGAGCCTCAGATTTACTTGACGGCGATGAAAATCAAACCCGTGGTTATTTCAAGTTTGGTTATGATGAGCGCGATGAACAAGCGCAAGGCACAATTGCAGTGGCTAACAAGTTTGGTGGGCTAGAAACAATACTAATGTACACAAAACGCCAGGGCAGTGAATCAAGTAACCACTCTGGAAACCCTGATACAACGGGTGCATCGCGCGAAAAGCCAGATCCACTCGATTTTAACAGCGACGCACTGTTATTTAAAACTCAGTATCAATTTAACGACGTTCATGAACTAGGCTTTGTTGTTGAAAATGACGATAACCTGTCGCAAGTAGAAAACCTATCGCGCGTTTCAAGCAGTATTCAGCGCCGTTTTTCAGATGATGAACAAAATCGTGCCCGTTACGGTGTATTTTATTACTTAACGTTAGATACCGTAGCATTCGATGAGCTGGAGGTACGTTTTGATTATCAAGATATTTTCACCTCTGGTGTAACTAATATGCACTACGCGGCGTGTCTTGAATACTCACCGAGTTATCAATGCTTAGCGCTAGGAGAAGCGTATTTACGTCAAGAACAACGTGAACTAACACAACAGACTTCGACCCTTGCATTTGATTTTTCAAAGCAACTAGTTACTGGGCAAATGCGCCACGATATTGTTTACGGTACAAGCTTTGAAACGCGTGAACTTGAGAATAATATGTGGGATCACCGTTATAATGGGCTGACAACTGATTCAGGTTATCAACAATTAAGACGCCCTCTTGCTGATGGCACAACTCATTATCCAATTAAAGATGCTAACTTTATTCCTCAAACAGACGTTGCGATTTGGAATGCGTATTTACGTGATAGCGTAACTCTAACAGACGCGTTAACGTTAGCTGCGGGATTGCGATATGACGATTACAGCTATCAGCCAGAGTTCGACCAGTATTTCACAAATGATCAAGGCCTTGTTAAAGATGTTGATATGAATGCATTTACTTGGCAGCTTTCAGCAAACTACGAAATAACACCAAATCACTCAGTGATTGTTGACCTTGGCACAGGTTTTAGAGCGCCATCTGTTGAGCAAGTTTATTATGGCTCACGCGGTGCAACGGTTGATGATTGGCAACTTGTACCAAACTATGATTTAAAACCTGAATCAGCGTTTAATATGGAACTCGGTTATCAATGGCAAAATGATAACGGCCGAGTAAGAGTGTCGGTATTTGACAGTGAGTACACAGATTTTATTGATAATGTTACTTACACCCGCGATTTAACGACACCAACAACCAAGCGCGTGTACGACCCATCATGTGGTTGTTACAAGCAAATGGAAGTCACTACAGATGACTATCAACGACCTGAAAACATCGGTGAAGCAAGTGTTCAAGGTGTTGAGTTAGATGCGCTTTATCGTTTTAACAATGGTTTAGAGTTGCGCGCTGCTTACACCCATTCTGAAGGTGAATATGACAATGGCGACCCAATGCTAACTGTTTCGCCAGACTCGGCTGTTGTCAGTGTTGGTTATGATTCACAGTCACTATGGCGTGTTATGGCGCAAGTTCGTCACCAAGCTGAGAAAAAGGCAAGCGATGCATACACCACAAATGCACAAGGTGAGCAGGTTCAAGCAACTGATTTCCTGAGTGATACATCGACCGTAGTTGATTTAATCGCTAATTTCGATATCACAGATAACATGGTGATTAATATCGCGGCACGTAACTTATTCGATGAAGAATATTACAACTGGCAGCGTATTCGTTTTGTGTCAGAAGGTTCAGGCGGTTTTAGAGGCGGTGTTGCTAACGACGGCATTAAACGTTACTCAGAGCCAGGTAGAAGTGTTTCTGCCAATATTAACGTTAGATTTTAAGCGTTAATCGAGCACAAATTTCCCGTTGGTTTAATAACAAAGCCTGCACTGTATGCAGGCTTTTTTATTTATATTCAGCCGTTACATACTGGTAGATTGTTGTAAGTACTCAATCGCCTTATTTAGGGCAGGATCACCACCTTGATTATCTCTATCTGTTGGGATTACTAATATATGCGGTTCAAAATCTTCTCTAAAGGTGCCATTTACATGGTATAAACGCTCAAATGGTAATTCTAGCCAGGCATCGCTTTGTTCTAAAGTCACTGTTTTAATGCCGCCGAGTAAATCGGCCATGGGGGCGCCAATCACGGTTTGTGCGCCAAGGGCGTCAAGTCCAATAGTCATACCTTCACCCATACTGCCAGTCCAACGACCAGCAAGCACAATAAATGGCTTTGCATAGTGCGGCTTAGTTGGCGTAACAAACGCTGTTAGCATTGGTGCGTTTTGATATGCCATGTTAGGTGTTTGCGTGCGATAGGTTTGATACGGTGTTTTTTCGCTAACAAAGTGACCCAGAATAGGCTCTGCAACGCCTGTATTGCCGCCACTTGGCGTATTACGCAAATCAATAATCAGTGCGCGTGTATGCTTAAGTGCGTTAATCGCTTTTTTAAAGGAGACCACAGTTTGGTTGTTACCAAGGGAGTTATTAAAGCGGATATAGCCAAGGCCATCTAAATTACGATAGCTTAATGTCGGACCATCGTTGAGTGCATTAATCGCATCATAACTGGCGGCAAGCGTAATGGTTTTTTGAGTCCCTTTGCTGCTTGTAAAGGTAATCGCTCGCGTTTGTTTACGAAGGCCGCCAAGCACAACATTTACCCCGTAATCAATTTGTTGCGGCGATAAGGCCTCAAACCCTTGACCAAATAAGCTGGCGACTAGAAGCTTTATTGGTTGGTTATCCATTTTAATAATTGTCGAGCCTAATGTGAGAGTGCTTTTATCTGCAGCTGAACCAGCTTTGATATCTTGCACAATAAATTGGCCGTTTTTATAAATAGCACGGATATCGGAGCCGGTTGGAAACACACTAAAATCATTTTTATCGTAGGGACCAAGGTTTAAATGGGGGTCGGAAAAGTTACGCATAAGTTGCTGGCTAATGTCATTAAACTCAGCCTTGTTTTTAGCTTTCAGCGCTTTACTTTTAAACTGGTTCAACACTGTATTTGCATTGTTTAACCTATCAAAATAGGCGTATTGTTTTGTCAGTACGTGTTCAACCTCTTGCCATGCGCTTGTTGCGTTAAACGCTGTGGCTGCGTTTATATTAAGCGCAGCAAGCGTTAAAATGGTTAAGCTCAAGCAAAGTAGTGTAGTTAACTTAGTTTTTAGTGATGAAAGCATGTATCGGTAAACCTTTGTTATTGTTCTATTTGGTGTGTCGTTAATTGCTGAGAGCGCAAGCTAGTTAAGCGAAGTAGTAATGTGCTGCTCTGATACACCGTAGTAACTGGCTAGCAATAAACATTTTTGTTCGATGTAATCGGGTGTTAGGTCAAAATCGGCACGCTGTTTTTTAAATCGCTTTAATGCAGAATTTAAGTTGTCGCTGTTTAAGGTGATTTGGCTACGCTCTATTTCACACAGCGCAATAAATGCAGTGAGTTCATGATTTGGTAACACTGTACCTTGAATGTTTAAATGCAGGTAACACTCCAGCGGCGTTAATCCATTAGATTCACGTTGGCTCAGTGCTTTTGGTAAAAACACATTACTTTCGAATAATAGGAGTGAGCGAACATACGTAAAGGGCACGTTTGTGTGTTCACCGCGGGCAACAAATAGGTAATGTAAGACATTGCGCTTCATTGTATCTTGCAGTGAAAAGTTTGCCATTTTCTGCAATAACGGCGTAAAAAACGATAACGCTTGGTTATTTTTAAGTTGCGATACTAACGGAGTAGGCATCGGGCGTTCGCCGTTTAGTGTGACGCTTAAACGTTGAAAATAATCAAACGACTCTACGCTTTTATTGGCCTGCAAGTTTAAAAACAGCATTATGTGTGCTTGACTCTGAGGCGTTTGCGTTAAATAAAACGAGGTGATTTCTTTTATATTGCCTGTTTTAAGCAAGCCTATGAAATGGCTAACAACTTGATCCATAATGTAATTCAATTAACTTTATACGCATGTACATTAACATAGAATACAGAGCGTGTTGACCTTTGTTGTCTATTTCTACAGCGCATGCCTTAGCGAAAATAGTAACCGTTTATGTATTCTCGCAAGGTGGTAAAACGATACTTGCCATGAAACTAAATCAACACGCTTATTACTCATCAAATTTAAGATTGTAATCAACGTCATCAAAATGCAGGTAAATACATACGCCTTCACCTTCGATACTTTGAAATTCGATTTCACCTTTAAGGCGTTGTGTGACCAAGTTGTACACAATACTCAGCCCCAAACCGGTTCCGCCTTTGGCGCGTTTTGTTGTCACAAAGGGTTCGAAAATTTTGTCGAGCAATGATTCTTTTACACCTGCACCGTCATCCATGTAACGGAAATGCAGGGTTGCCCCCACCATTTTCGCCACAATATTAATGTTTAAGGTTTTATTTGGCTCACTGCCGTGACGTAAACTGTTAACAATTAGAATTGTAAATATTTGATTAAACGCACCTAAATAGCTTTTAATAACCAGTCCATTTGTCGCTTCGACACTAACGTTAACATCGTATTTATCAAGTTCGTGTTTTAGGCTATCAAACAGATTATTTAAAAAGGTTTCGACATTAAATTCGACTAATTCGTCGTATTCTTGATGCGACGCAACTTGCTTAAAGTTATTAATTAAATTAGCTGAACGGTTTAAATTTGACTCCATCAAACTTAAACAATTTTCCGCATCCAAGATCATTTGCTCTAGGGTGTTTTTTTGCAATGTGCCTTGGTTAAAGGAGTGTTTTAGTTGTTCTACTTGACCGCGTAAATGGGACTCGCTGGTAATAGCAATGCCAAGGGGTGTATTTAATTCATGGGCAAAGCCTTTTACCATAGTACCAAGACTTGCCATTTTCGCGTCTTCAATTAAGCGCTTTTGCGCCAAACTTAAGCGGTTAATTAACTCTTCAATATGGGCAAGTAGGTTATCAATATTTTTAGCCAGATCGGTTACTTCGTCATCACCGCGTATATTACTGCGCATTGAAAAGGTATCGGATTGGCAAATTGAACTGATAAATGCATTTAACTCAAACAAGCCATATCCAATGCGTCGGTTAATTAAAAAAGAGCTTAATAAGCTAAATGTTAAAAATACAAATGTAACGCTGAATGTGATGAACAACACTTGATTACTGGCGTCTTTTGCGCGCTCGTTTAATAGTAACGATAGGTTTGTAAAACGCTCATTGATAACCTGTGACAGCACTTTATTTTTACCGGCAACACCTAGGGTTGACGACTGGCCCATGGTGTCTAGGAGTGCGGTATATTGGGTAAAGTTGTAATCATAGTCTTTCAAATTATCAATTAACTGGGTTTTTAATTCGCTGTTATGAGTTTGTAGGTAAGCCTTTGCTTGCACAAACATTTTTTTATGCAGTTCTAAGTACTTTTTATCCCAGCGCAATAGGTAGTCTTTTTCTCGGCGCCTTAATTCTAATATCATTATCTCAAGGGTTTTATCGTCAATTTGCTGGCTAACGGCTTGAACTGCATGAATGGATTTTCTAAAGCTGCTCCGAATACCTTGGTCTTCATTAAAACCAAGCTGTTTTTGAATGGCGATTTGCTTAT
This sequence comes from Pseudoalteromonas sp. XMcav1-K, assembly GCF_044005875.1. Taxonomy (NCBI): domain Bacteria; kingdom Pseudomonadati; phylum Pseudomonadota; class Gammaproteobacteria; order Alteromonadales; family Pseudoalteromonadaceae; genus Pseudoalteromonas; species Pseudoalteromonas sp. XMcav1-K. The sequence goes on from NZ_JBIPJE010000024.1 coordinate 126,596, forward strand.
TGAGATTTTGTTCAAACTCGCGCATTGCTTCTTGAATTTGCGTAAGCAGTCGCGTTGCAATTTCAATGTCTGCGACTTGTTTAAATAACGCAAAATGCAGCTGAGAATAATCATCAAATTGTTCTTTTGACCATTCCATCATTTGCTCATCTTTATCAAGCGAGAACTCTTGTTGTAAATTAACGGTGTCAGACAATACTTGTTTAAAGTCGGTCAGTAATTTCGTAATTCGGTAGTGATTAGTGACGTTTTGATAGATTATGGCGCCACAAATGAGCACCACGATAAAACTGATTAACAAAGCGACTTGCGAGCTTATAAAGGCTGTTTTTAATTTCATATTTGGCTGCCTGATCCATTTTTATAAAGTGTAGGTCAAAATATTTAGCTGTAAACGCTTGAACTTATGTTAGTTTCAAACGTTAAATTTGGTGCGCCAGTTAAATGGCCAGTAAGCGGTACTTTTCTTCAGCAAGCGATATGGCTGTTGGCAGTTGGTTTAGCAATTGCGCAAAGTTAGTGTGCTGGTTTTGCCAACTAAGTAGAATTTCATTGCTCGCGATTAACTCATTTAATACATCAAGCTCAAGTGCCTGATGCTTGCAATAAACTTGGGTCGTTAAATCGCAAAACTGCACTCGGCGAATTGTCTCTAACAAAGGCATAAACTGTTTAAATTTATCGGGCAGGTTATCGTGGTGATGGAAATAAATAATCTCGGGAATAGGGCTTGGGATATGCCATGTTTTACAAATTTTCGCGCCATTAAACGCATGTTGACGCTGTAAATAGGCAATACGGTGCTTTTCATAGGGCTTTGGTAAATGCCAAGTTAAATCGTCAAGCGATTCAAAGTACTTGGCATACAGTTTGTGGTTTAATGTAATGTCTATATCGTGTAATAAACCAACCAAGTAAGCCATATCAGCGGTGATCACGCTGCGTAACAGTACGTCATAGGTGGTTTTTAGTAATTCAGCTGAGATTAGCGATTGACGCCACAATTGTTTTTCAAATTGACTGGTGGGCACAAATACCTTGGTCAGTGCCACTAAGTTTATTAAGTTAAATACCTCTTTTGTGCCCATGCGTACAATCGCATCTTTAATACTGCGAATGGGTTTAATAGCGGCTTGTTTGGCGGTGTTGCTAAGTTGAATTATTTTGAGGGCAAGGGGCGGATCGCGCTCTGCGAGTTTTTCAATTTTATTGAAGTAATCTTTATCATCAAGCGGAATGCTCAACAATTCGACCAATATTGTCGGTAATATTGGCAAATCGGATACCTGTTCTTGTGGTGATGCTTGGCGTGTTGCCATTCACAAACCTTAAGATGAAAGTCATTTCAATTTGCCAATAAGTATAGTTAACCAAAACTCGAGATAACAAATTACACCATAAAAGTAATGTTTACTTACTCAGATGTTTGGTGTTTTTAATAAGCTTACGATTGATAAGCACAATTGCATTTTAACCTAATAACTTATTAAGTACTAAATCTGAGTATTTAGCTAATTAAAATTGCTTAACGTGAATTCAGCTTAGTCACGCTATTTAAAGGCTGGTTGCTTACTTATAAACTTCAGCCACTTTAAGTAAAACATCCTCATGTAACCTAACTTTAAAATTAGGGTTTACGTAATTAAACTGCACTAATCCTTTTTCATCAATTACGTAAATAGCGGGTACAGGTAATACTAATCGAGGTTCACCGGCTTTGTTACGCTTTAGCGGGTTGGTTAAATTAAGGCGTTTAACATAGCGTTGAGTTGTTTTGGCGTCAGTAAAAAATGCAATACCAAAGGCTTTGCTGATCTCGCTGTTGTAGTCAGACAATAAATCGTATTGCAGTGACATTGTTTCGACGCTTTTGCTTAGATCTTTCGGTGCATCAGTGGAAATGCCAATTAGTTTAAAGCCAAGTTGCTTTAGTTTTGGCTCAATCTTTTTAAGTTGCCCCATTTGGGTATTACAAAACGGGCACCAGCCTCCACGATAGAAAAATAAAATCGCTTTATCGCCATTTAGATACTCTTTTAGTGATGTGGTTTTACCGTTTATTTGAGTAACGTCAACGTCAGGGATAACCTGTCCGTTCAATAAAGGGGTAACCTCATCACTCGACTCAGCAATTGGCTTTGCGCTTAGTAAAAATGGAGCAATAAGCACAAGGCAAAGTAAAAAACGTTTCATATTTGGGGTCCTAGTTATTACGTTACTTACTTGACCCGACAAGTACTTATTTAATTTCATACGCTTTTAAAAAGATAAAAAAAGGCGCTAGGTTAGCCCCTTTTTTAGTGAGATAAATTAAACTAGTTCCTGTAACATCTCTTCGTTATATGGCGTAAGTTCTTCACCATTTTTTATGCGTTCAACGTAATTTGGGTTGGCAATAAATGGACGACCGATGGCAAGCAAGTCAAAACGCCCCTGATTAATTGCCAACTCACCCGATTGCGCACTAAAACCACCGTTACCCACTAATGTATGCGGGTAATTTCCGCGCACGTAGTCAGATACGCGACCACCTAGGTACTCGAAGCGTTGCTCATCGTCAAAAATACCAATGTGTAAATAAGCAAGTTCGCGCTCTGAAAGTGCATCGAGCAAATAGTCAAATACTGCGCGATCTTCTGCATGAGGTTCAAGATTGAAATAAGCTCCTGGTGAAATACGAAGCGCTGTACGTTTAGCGCCAATTCGCTCGGAAATAGCGTCTACCACAAGCAGAGCAAAGCGTGACATGTTTTCTGGCGAGCCACCAAATTCATCAGTACGATGATTGCTGTTGTAATGCAAAAATTGGTCGATTAAATAACCATTTGCACCGTGAATTTCAACACCATCGAAACCGGCATCTATGGCATTGCTTGCCGCTTGGGCATAGTCTTTTACTAATTGCTCAATTTGCGCAACGGTAACAGGGGTCGGCTCAATATATTCAAGTTCACGCATCCGTGGCACAGTACCTTCAACTTTTAACGCACTTGGCGCTAATACACTGTTGCCATTAAAAAAGTGAGGGTGAGCAACACGACCTGTGTGCCAAAGTTGTGCAAAAATTTTGCCGCCGTTGTTATGTACTGCCTTTGTAACGCGTTGCCAACCTTGAATTTGTTCCGCGGTGAATAATCCCGGTGTATTTGGATAACCTTGGCCGTCGGCACGAATAATAGTCGCTTCTGAAATAATCAGGCCCGACTGTGCGCGCTTTGCGTAATATGTTGCCATTTGCTCTGTAGGTACGAGGTTTTCATCAGCCATACAGCGTGTTAATGGCGCCATTAAAATGCGGTTTTGTAATGTGATTTCAGCGTTTAACGCAACTTCATCAAAAAGTGATTTAGCCATGTGTTTATGTCTCGTTAATTTGAATGCTTATTCAAGTTAGCTTTATTTGAATGTTCATTCAAGTGCTTTTTTGAACAAATATTCAAATTAAGTTATATTGGCAAACTATTGATTAAGAGGTCCGCTATGAGAAGTGCTGAATTTGATCGCGAAACGGTTTTGCGATCTGCGATGAATGCGTTTATGCATAAGGGATACAATAAAACCAGCATGCAAGATCTAAAGGCCGCAACGGGCTTGCATCCAGGTTCAATTTATTACGCTTTTGAAAATAAAAAAGGGTTACTGCTTGCAGCAATTGGTCAGTACAACCAAGACAGCACTGCATTTTTTAACGCCTTCTTTGAAAAAGCGCCATCGCCATTAGCAGGTTTAAGTGCGTATCTTAACCATATTGTTGAGCAATGTTTAAGTTGCGAACCTGAAGCGTCGTGTTTATTACAAAAAGCACTTAATGAATTGGCGGAACAAGATTCTGACGTGCAAACGCTGGTTACAGAGCAACTTCATCGTTGGCAAGCAGGATTAGAAGCAATCATTGAAAAAGGCATTCTTGCCGGTGAAATTGTTGGCCAGCGTGATGCAAAGTGCAGGGCACGTTCGTTGGTGATGAGTATTTATGGCTTGCGTACGTATGGTTACACACACCCAGAGCCAGATGAGTTAAAAGCATTAGCAAAACAGGTGATTAACGATATTTCTGTTTAGTTATTTGCGTTCAATAATAGGCTTTTATAGCGAAATTAAACTAGCTAGCAATTAATAAACAAGCGCTTAATTACTGCGGCGATGAACCCGATTGAAAGGTGTTTGTTAAACTTAATGTTTAAATGCGTACGTGAGGCTTTTTATAAACAAGCAGAGCTTTGCTAAAGCAACTAATTTAATGTGTTTAGGTATAACGGCTAGTACGAATTGGATAGGCGGGATTCTGCTAAGTGAATATAAAAAACAGGCAAAAAAAAAGCGAGTTAATAACTCGCTTTTTTCTTGTAGTGACTAATTAAAGTACTACAACGTTCGCAGCTTGAAGACCTTTTTGACCGTCTTCAACTTCGAAAGAAACCGCTTGACCTTCAGCAAGAGTTTTGAAACCTTCTGACTGGATTGCACGGAAATGTACGAATACGTCTTTGCCGCCGTCGTTTTGTGAAATAAAGCCAAAACCTTTTGACTCGTCAAACCATTTTACAACGCCTTCTACTTTGTTAGACATGTTTTTAACCTTTTTTAAAAGTGTATATTTTGGTGATTATCACCGTCGGGCTTAATTTATATTTCAGCTAATATCGCATCTAGCATCTGGTACAACTTTTAAAAAGGAGTAACGAAGGAACAACGCAGTAATAGGGATTGATCTATGTTTTAAGCGCTTTGAATATTAGTCCTTTAAGGGGGTTTTGTCTAGCAAAATTGGCATTTAATAGGTCGGATTAGTTAATAAAGGCGCGATTTTGCTGCGCTTTACACAGGTGTTAAGCAAAAAGTACACATTTTAATAGCGCGGTATTAGGCAAACACTGACATATTTTATTCAACATGTTTTAATTACGTGCGTCTCTAAGATATGCTTTTGGGTTATATATCATCGCATATGTTAGGCGTAATCAAACACATGTATAAAATAGCGCCGTATAACGCATAATAATAATTTTTGGAGCTTAGCTATGTCGTGCCCACATCATAACTTTCGTGAACTAGAAAAAGACATTCACACCGACTTTAAAGACGACATGTCGTATGGTGATTACCTTCAGTTGTCACAAATCCTTACCGCGCAAAAGCCACTATCAAATCAGCATGATGAAATGCTGTTTATTGTGATTCACCAATCGAGTGAACTTTGGTTAAAGCTGGCAGGGCATGAACTAAGTGCCGCAATAGACAATTTAAATAATGGTGATTTTGGCCATGCGTTTAAAGTTATTTCTCGCGTAAAACAAATTTTTAATCAGTTAACTCAATCGTGGAATATTTTATCAACATTAACACCGGTTGATTATTTAAAGTTTCGCGATGCCCTTGGTCACTCGTCAGGTTTCCAATCGTATGGTTACCGCAAGCTTGAGTTTTTACTTGGCAACAAAAATCACAGCTTATTAAAAGTACATGAGAGTGATGAGCAAGTGCACACAGAATTATCTACTATTCTCAATGCGCCGAGCTTATACGATGTCACTTTATCCATTCTTGCCAAACAAGGGCTAGAAATTGATGAAAGCCATTTACAGCGTGATAAAAGTCAACCGTATGAAAAAAATGAGTCAGTACTAAATGCATGGCTCGAAGTATATAAAGACGCTGACAAGTATTTTGAGCTTTACGAACTTGCTGAAAAGCTAGTTGATATTGAAGACAGCTTTCAACAATGGCGCTTTAAACATATGTACACAGTACAGCGTATAATCGGGAACAAGTCGGGTACAGGTGGATCATCAGGCGTGGCGTTTTTGAAAAAAGCGTTGGATATTAGCTTTTTCCCTGAGTTATTTGAACTTAGAACCAAACTGTAACAGGAGTAAAAACGATGACAACTGCACACCAGTTACAAGGGTTTTATTCTGAGTTTGATGTGACCAATCGTATTCTTTTGTCTGGCCATTCGCATCAAGCGTGGCCTAATGCAGCAAAACAAGGGTTACTTGATTGTTTTAACGATGCGGCAAAGCATATCGACGATAAATGGGGCGCAGCGTTTGAAAAGGCCGATAAAGTGCGTGACTTTTATCGTACGTTACTCGGAGAATCACACGGTGAAATTGCGCTAGGCCAATCCACCCATGAATTGATTTTACGTTTTTTATCTGACTTAAGCTGTTTTAAGCATAAAAAACAAACACCGATAAAAATCGTCACCACTAATGGTGAATTTCATTCAATGCGTCGCCAGTTAGATCGTCTAAAGGACGTCAATATTGACGTCAAGGTGATTGATACTCAACCACAAGACACCTTGGCAGAGCGTTTAATCAACGCACTAGATAAAGACACAGATGCCGTGTTAGTTTCTGCAGTGTTTTTTGCATCCAGTCGTATTTTCCACCAAGTTGGCGATGTTACGGTTGCTGCACACGCGTTAAACATACCGTGTTTAGTGGATGTGTATCACGCGCTTAATGTCATTCCATTTAGTTTAGCGAGCTGGCAACTTGAAACTGCGTTTATTGTTGGTGGTGGTTATAAGTATTGCCAAGCCGGTGAAGGGAACTGCTTTATGCGCATTCCAAAAGGGTATAATGGTAGTCCAATTATTACCGGTTGGTTTGCTGAATTTGAAAGCCTTGATCAAGCCCCTGGAAAAGTCGGGTATGGCAAAGGGCAAGGTGCATTTGCCGGTTCAACATATGATCCAACAAGTCATTACCGCGCTGCGGCTGTATTTGATTTTTTTAATGCGCAAGAATTAAGTGCAGAACGACTTGCTGACATTAATAAACAGCAAATAACACGCCTTTGGCAAGGCATTGAAAGTATGGCGTTAACCGCAGGCGTACTGACTTTGCCAGAGCATGGCATTGATAATAATGCAGGATTTTTGTCATTGACGACACCTGAGGCTGCTACTTGGGTGAAAAAGCTAGCGGAGCAGGGAATTCAGACTGATAGCCGTGGAAACCAATTACGTCTAGGGCCAGCACCTTATGTAACAGATGAACAGCTTGATAATGCACTTGATGTAATAGCAAATATCGCAAAAACAATTGTATAAACATGTGCTTTTAAGCAGTATTGCCGTCTTTTTTATGTAAAGGCGGTAATGCACAACATTTAGATTTGTGAGGTTGAATTACGTTTATATCATGTCTCTAAATCCTGACGCTTCAATTAGTAACGTATCGGCTCAGGTAAAACTCTAAACCCCCTTCTGACACGTTAGACCTAAACCCCTTATTAGACTAATAGCTATAGGCTAATGTTGTTACGCTAATTTAAATTAAAAATATACTAAGTGATTGATTTCAATATACTAAATACAAATCCCGATAATAACTGATTAAATTTAAAGCGAAAAAAGGACGTTTTTCAAATAGCTACTCGACTTATGGCTAACTTTCATTACGCAACGACTCCGCTATGGTGTTTTCATAATAAAAATCTCATCTGTAGTAGGAGATGCAATGACAACACCAACAGACACCAATTGCGATACGCATAGTGCAAGTTATGAATCGCTTCACAAACCAAGCTCTGAATTCAACACACGCGACGAATATTTAGAGCATGAATTACAAATTATGCAGCCCAAACGCTGGCGCCCTAATTTACCGTTTCGTGATTATCGTTTTGAATTAGAAGATACCATTCCAGCAATGGCCGGCACCATAGGCAAAGTGGTTATGGTAGGGGCAATTGCAGCGACGTTTGCTGGCCCATTAGGGTTAAGCGATAGCTTTATACTTGAAAACGTGCGCTACGAGTTATTACTGGTCTCACTATTTATTTTACTGTTTTCTGGTTTTTTATTACCTACTGCTAACCTTGCAGGTACCCATGGGCCGCTTATTCCGCTTATTCCAATTGTCGTCGCTGCTGGCGGTCACCCAATGGCGTTTGGTTTGTTAATTGGCGCATTTGGTTTGCTGCTTGCGATTAGTAAGGGCGGTAGTGTGCTGGCGGGATTGACCAGTCGGGGCGTATGTGGGGGCTTGTTGCTTTATCTTGGTTTTATCGGCACAACGTCTCAGGTTAAAAAGCTATTTGCCTGGGCTGAAAGCATAAATATGGCGCATATAGCGTTTGTTATTATTTTTACCACGATTTTACTTTATGCGTTACTTGAACATTTTAAGAAGCGCTGGCTTGCTGTGCCACTAAGTTGTTTACTTGGTGGTGGCCTTGCCTTTGTGTTAGGCGCGCCGTTTGAATTTAAAACAGGTCCAGGTTTACCAAATATGGACCCTATGTATTGGTGGGGTGAAAGCACTGGTTGGATGTTAGGCTTACCCACCTTAGAGAGCTTTATTGTAGTGCTACCGTTTGCTGTGCTTGCAGTGGCTATGTGGTCTCCTGATTTCTTAGGTCACCAAGTGTTTCAAAAAATTAGCTACCCAGAGCGCACTGAAAAAGTACAAATGAACATTGATGACACTATGTTAAGTGCGTCGGCACGCCAAACATTCGGTTCAATTATGGGCGGTGCAAACTTTACGTCGTCTTGGGGCACATACATTGTACCTGCGGCTATCGCTAAGCGTCCCATTCCAGCAGGTGCCGTGTTAACCGCGCTATTTTGTATTATTGCTGGTATTTGGGGCTACCCAATGGATCTTGCTATATGGCAACCTGTGCTGTGTGTTGCACTTATTGTGGGTGTGTTTATTCCATTACTAGAAGCAGGCATGGAAATGACTCGCGAAGGTAAAACCACACAATCAGCAGCAATTGTCGTGTTCTCATCTGCGTTGGTAAACCCTGCATTTGGTTGGTCTTTAACTATGTTATTGGATAACTTAGGTCTGATTGGCTGTAAAGAGCGCTCTAAAGAATTAACGTCAATGAACCGCTGGATTATTCCACTTATCATGTTTGTTGTGCTTACGGGTGTAATGGCATTGGTCGGGTTGTTACCGGGTCTTCCAGCAATTATGCCTAGCTTTCGATAATTAAAAGGCTTATTTCGCCAAACGTAACTGGTTTGGCGTTTTTCCCGTTAAACGCTTTAACAGGCGACGGAAATTGGTTAAATCATTGATTGCCAGTTTTTCGGAGATGGTTTGATTTGATGCAGACGTTTGCATTAAGTGAAACAAGGTCACGTTTTTAAGTACCTGATCTTTCTCGTACTTAAAGCTGGTATTGTGAGCCTGTAATTTGCGTTTTAATGTTGCCGGACTCATTGATAAATGGGCTGCGGCAGTTTCTAACGTTGTATTTGGTTTACAGGCAATGTGGCGCGCCAGCACGGTAAGTAGGCTGTTTAATTTTTGTTTTTTAGTCAGCTTATAAAATGCTTGGCGCCTTAAAATAGTGCTGCTGTCTTTAGCCGGTACATTCGACTGTTCGCTCTTTATTGATATCAACAGCAATGGCTTATCAAATATCACAGGGTGTTTTATAAATGTGTGGTAATACTCAAGGTGTTTAGGCGCTTTAAACGGCAATTGTATAGTGATATCAATTTCTGGAAAACGCCAATCAATAAAGTGGCACACAATACTTATTAACGTTTCATAAAAGAAACGTTCAACGCGCTCGGTGCAATGTTTAATTCCCACATCAATAACAAAATGCCGCTGTTGTTCGCTGTTAAATTCGCTAAATTTACATACCGGAAAAAACTCACTACTAAAGCACCTGAGCAGCTTGAATACGTGCGTTAGATTGCGCGCATTTACAATTGCGGTTTTTATCTCAGAATTGTAATGATTAAAAAACTGTTGACCAATTTGAAAGCTAAAATCGTTATGCGGCAGTAAATTCAAACTATTGTGACAACAGACTGCTAGCTGATCAAAACTAATGTTTATGTCGCTTTTTAACAGGTCGTAATAAGCCAACTTGCTGCCGTTTAGCACTTTACTGGTATCCACACCTTGCTGCTGACAAAGTTCAAGCAAAGGCAATAACAAAAGTGCACTTGGAATTACGTTATCGCTGCATTCAAAATAGGTCACGTTTGCCAAACTATGCCACCTGCTTTTGTAGCGTTAAGGTGTGGTTTAATCGCATCAGCAAAGAGGTCACATCATCGCCACGCGTTACCTCAATACTTGACTGATGAATTGCGTTAAAAAGGGTTTTATTGTCAAAGTACAAGACATGTTGCTTAACCATATTCGCAACGTGGGTGTTAATTACTTGGGCTTGATGCTGTTTAGTATTTGGCATCAGTACAATAAAGCGGTCTCCAGCGTAACGGCAGGCTAAATCGCTATCGCGAATGTTTACTTGAATTAAGCTGGCAATATCATGTAATAGTTTATTGGCAGATAATTTACCTTGTTCGCGCAAATAAAGGTTAAACGATTTTATGTCGAACACACTTATGCAAAATGGTGTGTTATGGGTATTGAAATGAACAAGCTCGGCGGCAATTTGTTTTTTCATATAACTAGCTGAGTACAGCCCCGAAATCATATCGTAAAAACTGTGTTCTCGATAAAAACGCTCGCTTTTAATTAAACGGTTATTAATTATTTGCTGTTCTTTATGCCAGTAGTAAAGGGCGAAACTCATCATCACGAGGCCAAGTACTGCGGGAATTGCCTCAAGCCGAGAAAACCACGCATACTCATTTTTGTAGCGAAAAAATTCATCGAGCAGGTCAAGTAACATGGAAAAATGCACCATGCTGATGCCAATGAATAACAGCGTGGTTAACTTTCCTTTCGGGCGGGTGTAAAGCGTAACAATTAACCAGCATAAGGTAATTACAGCAATACCGCCCTCACCAATAACATCGAGCCATTTAATACTGGCAACGGGTTTTGCGTTACTCATGTGAATAAACGAACTGGCCAAAAGTAGTAAGCAGGTGAAAAAGGCAAAAACTAAATGTTTGTGCAGCGTAAGGTTTGTGATTTTCATAATGATTGAACAGGTTTTTTGATCATTTTCTTGGGTTTTAAGCTATATGAGTAGGGTTAGATTAGCTCATAAAAGGTATCAATTTTATGACAATCATTGAGCCATTACAGGGATAAAGGCGTTTTAGGTTGGTGCGAGGGGGTTAATTTAGCTCATAACACAGTAAACCAAGTGATTTTTAAGCCATATCAGTACTTAGTTGATTGTACTGCAATATTTTTTTCATATCTCCCAAGTAGGGTAGCGCTGTCTCAGCAACGAGCGCTAGACAACAGAATCTCTCGGCATATGCCTTAACCCCTGAAAGAGAATAATAATGGAAAGTAATAAACCGTCAGTTTTTAAGCGTACGCAACTTACTCTTGCTGTACTTGCTAGTTGTTTATCCTGCCAAGTAGCAGCGAATACCGTTTCTGGTCGCGTTAGCGATGCTAATCAAAAAGTGTATTTCGAAGGTGCTAAAGTCGAAATTCAAGAACTCAATAAAAGTGTTGTGACCGCGCGTGATGGTTCGTATTCGTTCACTAACCTGCCTGCGGGTGACTACACGTTAGTCATCTCTTACCTTGGTGCTTTGCCTAAAACAATCAGCGTAACAATTAACGAAAGTGGCATTGTAGAGAAAAATGTGCGCTTGTCGTCGGCTCAAACAACAATCGAAGACATGATAGTTGTTGGCACTAGAGCGGGACAAGCCGGTGCTATTAATCGTCAAAAAAACGCATTAAGCATAAAGTCCATTGTGAGTAGTGACTCTATCGGCCAATTGCCTGATCAAAACGCTGCAGAAGCACTGCAGCGTTTACCTGGTATGTTTATTCAACGCGACCAAGGTGAAGGGCGCTTTGTTGGTATACGTGGTATTGACCCGAATCTAAACAACGTAACGATTAATGGTGCAAACGTACCGTCGCCAGAAGCTGGCGTGCGAAGCGTTGCGATGGATGTGATCCCAAGCGAATTAGTGCAAAGTTTAGAAGTTAGCAAAACTGTGACGCCCGATATGGACGCAAGCGCAGTAGGTGGTTCGATTGATGTTAAAAGCTTAAGTGCATTTGACCGAGAAGGGCAAAGCTACAGTGCCACGGTGCAAGGTTCATACAATGAGCAAGTAAGCGAGAGCAGCCCAAAAATATCAGCAAGTTTTACTGATGTATATGAATTAGATAACGGCAATGAACTCGGTGTTGCAACTGCGATAAGTTGGTTTGAACGCAAGTTTGGCTCACACAATTCAGAAGTTGATGGTGGCTGGAATGAGATGGAAGTTGAAGGCCAATCAAGTGGTGACGACATAAACTTTTTCGGCGCTGAAGAGATTGAACAACGTCATTATCTAGTAACCCGTGAACGCTTAGGTGCTGCACTTAACTTAGATTATAAAACAACGGGCAACTCTGAATATTATTTGCGTACTTTGTGGAGTGAATTTGCTGATGATGAATTCCGTTTACGCAATGAATATAAGTTTGATAAAGGTACTGTGCTTGAAGATAGCATCAGCGACAACTCTGCGACATTTGTTGACGCAGAAATGGACCGCGATACAAAAGACCGCTATGAGACACAGCAAATTCTGTCTATGGTGTTAGGCGGTAAAAATCACCTAAACGATTGGTTTGTTGAATACGATTTAGGGTATTCCAAATCAAATGAAAAAGAACCCGATCGCATTGATGCGGACTTTGCCGGCGAAGGCTTCATTTTAGGTTATAACACGACGAATGATGCACCTGATTTAGCTCATTCACCCAACGCCCATGATTTATCAAACTTTGAGCTTGATGAAATTGTAAGTGAAAATAATGTGTCGGAAGATGAAGCGCTAAGCGTGAAGTTTGATATCAGTAAAGATTTTGTCTGGCAAAACAACAATGCTGAGTTGAAATTTGGTGCAAAATACCAAACGCGGGAAAAATTTAACGACGTAAACGTGGTTGTTTTTGATGGCGGCTTTAACGATGCGTTAGCGAGTCAATTTGCAGTGGGCGCACCCGATTACGATTTGGGCTCATTTGGACCAGGATTATCGCGCAGCGATATTGCACAATTTGTTAACGCTAATAAATCAAACTTTGATGTAAACGCTATTGATTCAAAAATTGATAGCTTTGGACAAAGCTATACCAGTGATGAAGACATTTTAGCGGCATATGGCATGATCACAATGGATATCAACGCATGGCATATTGTTGCAGGTGTTCGTTATGAAGACACGTCATTTTCAACCGCAGGTAACCGTGTTGAATTAGTTGCTGATGACATTAATGACAGTGAATTTGTTGAAATTTCACCGTGGCAAGTAGATAAAGATTACAGCCACTTTTTACCTAGTTTAAATGTTAAATATGACGTAAACGAAAAGCTTATTACACGTTTTGCCTACACCAATACCATTGCTCGCCCAACATTTGGCGACAGCGCTGCGTATCAATTAATTGAAACCGAAATTGTTGATGAAGATGGCGAAACAATCACTGAGCGTAAGGCTGAGGTGGGTAATCCGGATCTAGACCCGTACGAGTCACTTAACCTTGATACATCAATTGAATATTACCCAGGCAATATTGGTGTAATGTCGGCGGGTTTATTCTACAAAGATATTGATAACTTTATTGTAATGGCCGAAGTGCAAGACAATGGTTCTTGGAATGGTTTTGCTGAAGTAATGCAGCCAATTAATGGTGGCAGCGCCTCACTCACAGGTGTTGAATTAGCGTGGACCAAGAACTTTAAAAATGGCTTGATGTTTTCAGCCAATGGTACCTTTGTTGATGCTGATGATAAGTTACCAAATCAATCTGATACTGTTGCTAATCTCATGTTTGGCTATGAAACAGCTAAAATTAGTGCACGTTTGAGCGCCAGTTACAAAAGCGAAGCGTATCAATATGAGCTTGGAGATAAAGGGGTTTACGAACAAGCCCATACTCAACTTGATTTAAGTACTAAATACTATATCAACCAACAAACCCAAGTGTACTTTAACGCCGTGAACATTACTGACGAGCCATATTACTTGTCGCATGGTAATGAGCGTTACAGCCTACAATATGAAACATACGGACGTTCGTTCGAACTCGGATTTACTTTTACATCTTTCTAAATGAGGTGCCGCTAGCCAATCGCTAGCGGCGATTTGTATGAAAAAAATAACCATTTTAACAAGTTTATTATTAGCAGCGAGCGCATTGCCTGCACTTTCCAACGAGCGAATCTCGTTTTTAGCATTTGGCGATGGCGGCTACCACCCAGATTATCCAAAACAAAAACATTTAACAAAGCCAAAAACTAAAGCTGAATTTATTGCCGCTGAAAAAAAAGATTGGCTAGAAGAGCACCGCCCAATCGAAGAGTTTGGCCACGCGCCAATTTATGTTTACCCGGGCACCGAGATTGCCACTGAGGATACAGGAGCCGCAAGTGTTGGCAAGGCAATGGCAACGCTTTGCCAAAACGTTGCATGTCAGTTTGGTATTCAGCTGGGTGATAATATTTACCCTGATGGCGCCGATGCAAATGATGGAAAAGACGACCAGAAACGCATGAACGACCTTATTTTATCGCCGCTAAAGCCTTTGTTTGAGCAACAACCTGAGTTAGTTGTGTACTCTGCATTGGGTAACCATGACTGGAAAACATCGCGTAAAGGGGTTGCACTTCAAACAGCTTGGATGGCAAAACAGCCTAATTTCCACATGGATAAACAAGGGTATTACCGTTTTAAACAAGGCTCACCCGGAAATGATGTGGAATTTTTTGTGTTAGACACCAATATGCTGTTATCAGGTCAGCATTACTATGAAATCCCACTAGCAACAGATGGTAGCGAGCAGGGTTTAGCAACGGCTCTTGCTAAAGGGCAAGCAGAAGTCGAGGACATTGAAAAACACGAAGTACCGCTTGATGGTGAAGATCATAAACAGCTTGCGTGGCTGGCTAAAGGCTTAAAAACCTCAAAAGCAAAATGGAAAATTGTCTATGGTCACCATATTTTATGGTCAATTGGCGGCACAAAATACGATGAAGGCCATGTATTAAGGCGCTTAATTTTGCCTGAACTATGCCAATACGCAGATGCCTATATTGCAGGGCATGAACATGATTTAGAGTTATTAACGGATGATTGTTCGCGTGTTTCATCTGATAAAAAACCACCATTACCGCTTATAATTAGTGGCGCTGCGTCTAAAATGCGCGGTGTGCATCGCGGACTTGCAAATTATCAAGAGCGTCAATATCAAGAATACGATCTCATTTGGAATAAGGCTTTCACTTGGGGATTTGCCCATATTGAACTCGATAACCAGCAAGATGAGTTAAACGTTAACTTTTATACGACACCAACAAATAAAAGTGGTGAGCTAGTAAAAGAGAAAAGCTTTAGTTTTAAACACCGCAGTAAATAACGTGATTTTTACTAATTGCTGTTAAAACATTCTTTTTAAACTTAAGTTTTTAATTTAGCTCATATCAGATTTAACATTTTGGATATGGGCTTTATTTTGACCGACAGGTAGTTCTGAATGAGGAGTAGTTGCTGATATAATTTTGCTCAAACCACAAGTAATAGAGTGTTATGTAGGTAACCCGTTTTTAAACTTAGTGGGTGTACAAATTAGTCCCTGAATTTTAAGTCTCACACCATCTATGATGCGCTCTGTTCATGTTTGTTACACGACAAAAATGAACCCAAACGTACCCCTAAATCAAACAATTTTTCATCTATTACTTAAATGTGAATACAAACGCTATGATGCATCGCTTCGCAGCTTGAGCAAGTGAAATCATGGGTGACTGATGTAACCAAACTTCGTGGATGAATTTTAAGGCATAACGGTTTGGTCAAAATGCACTTTTCATAGTTTGAGCACGACGAGGAAATAACCTTTGGATTTAATTATGTATCCGGCTGTAATGAGCGAATAACGGTCATTGATAAAATTAGTTTCAACATGCAAAATGCTCGACCTATCACCATGTTTTTCTCAAAGAATAAGTAAAAATGGAACCTAAACTTTGGTATCTCAGGGAGCGAGTAATTAATGGCAAAATTTTCATTTCATAAAGAACAATTCAAAACTAATGATCCGGTGTGGAAAGCAGAACGCGAAGCCTTATTTGAAAAGCTCTTACCCATAATTGGCAGTAGTAAAACAAAAAAATGCCACCTTAAAAAGGTACTTTTTGAAAGGTGAATGGACATTATATAGTGAGTATGATTTAGGTTTTAGTGAAAAGTTTTTATTGTTACCAGAGCCAAGTGTTCATTATTACTTTCAAGTGCTTAAAGAAATCCCTTGGGAAGAAGGAAAATTAGGGTTTAGAACAGGAGTATTAAACTTACTTTTGCAAGGGAAGTTACTCAATGAATTATCCTTTGAGCAATCATTAATTGAAGAACTTTACGCTACTTCTGTTGATGGACTGAAAGAATACTCAGAAGAATCAATAGAAATCGATGGACTTGTTCATAATCGCTTTCCATTTCATGTTGACCAATATCAAATGAGTGGTTTTTTTATGGGGTATATTTACGATTCGTTTGATTGGCTTACCCAAAAGCAGAATCAGAGTAATGTAGGTTTAGTCTACTTTATGCCCCATTGGTTTTCAGCATTATCGTATCTAAAATGGAAAGGGTTCACTAAAGGGGGAATGCGAAAATGTATTTTAGAGCTGTTCACTGTCATTCAACATTATATTCCTGAGCATAAAAGTAACCCTGCGGCAGCGCAAAAACAGTTATTTGTTGATGAGTTTAAACGCTGCGTTTTAGAGCATGGGCTCGTTAAACCAGAATTGATTGAAATCTGGCAAGAAGCAAGCGAAAACACCG